>JARRJQ010000001.1:0-21346 GCA_037388985.1 Desulfobacterales bacterium
CAGAGAAAGCCGCACGGTTGCCAGGGCCAATAATGCTCCGCCCAAACTGCCAGTATCTTCCTATCCGCGTCAGCTAACCCTGCAAAGCGATCAGATTGAATCGGCAATGAACAATCTGGATCAGCTGATGGACCAGGCCCAGATCCGGCCACATATTGAAGACGGCAGGCCGTCGGGAATTTCCATTACGGGGATCAAGCCCAACACGGTTTTTAGAAAAATGCGACTGCGCAATGGAGATATTATTACCGGAGTAAACGGTTCCCCCATCGAAACGGTGGAGGACGCCATGAAAATTTTCAGCGACTTGAGATCGACTTCCGAACTGCAGGTGGAAATAAAGCGCCGCGGTCAAAAACGGATCCTTAATTATAAAATTGAGTAGAAGTGACGGTTAGCAACCATGAAAATAAATTACAAATTTGGCTTAATTTCGATTATGGCAGCTTTGGCGGTACTGATACCGCTTCACTTTTGCCCGGTGAAGTCCAGCATGGCTCAAGAGACCCAATCGGCCTCCGAGGGTTCGGCCGGTGCAGATCAATTTGTATCGATTGATTTTAACGATGTGGACATAAATGTTTTTATCAAGTTTATGAGTGAACTGACCGGCACCAATTTTGTCGTCGATCAACGCGTAAGAGGCAAAGTAACGATTATCTCGCCCTCAAAAATATCGTTGAAAGAAGCTTACAAAGTTTTTGAGTCGGTCCTTGAAGTTCACGGCTACACTACCGTCCGAGCCGGGGAGATTGTTAAAATCGTGCCCTCGCCGGACGCCCGTTCAAAAAGCATTGAGACCCGTTTGCGCGAAGAGGCGGCTAATCCGCAAGATAAAGTCATCACCCAGCTGGTGCCCTTAAAATACGCCGACCCGGAAGCGATAAGAAGGCTGTTTACCCCCATGATTTCCAAAAGCAGTGTCATCTTAGCCTATCAACCCACCAATATGCTGATTATCACCGATGTGCAGTCCAACATCCTGCGCCTGCTCAAAATCCTCAAGCAAATCGACATACCCGGCATCGGCCAGGAAATATCGGTGATTCCAGTTATTTATGCCGACGCCACCAAAATGGTGAGCCTATTAGGCACAGTCTTCAAACCCACGCAAAGGCAGGCCAAGGGCGCGCAGCAAAGAACCGTCACCCTGGTTGCCGACGAACGCACCAACGTGATTGTCGTATTGGCCAACGAAGTGGACACTCTGCGAATCAAGCAACTGATTGCCATGATTGACAAAGAAACCCCCAGGGGCAAGGGCAAAATCCATGTCTACTATTGTGAAAACGCCACGGCCGAAGAGTTGGCCAAAGTGCTGCAGGAAGTTCCAACCCAGGAGACGACTGGAGCCCCCAAGGGGAAAGGCGCTGCACCGGCCATCGCCGGCAAAGTTAAAATATCCGCCGATAAAGCCACCAACAGTCTGATTATTATAGCGGACCAGGAAGATTACATCGTTCTGGAAGAAGTCATTAAAAAACTCGATATTCCGCGATCCATGGTTTTTATCGAATCGTTAATCATGGAAGTGACCATGGACAAAAGCCTGGATATCGGCATCGATTGGCAGGCGTTTGGAGAGACTTCGATCGGCGGCAAAGAAACCGCCATCGGCGGCCAATTCAGCAGGGGACTTATAGGTCCCGATGCTTTAGCCCAGGGGGGCTTAACCGTGGGGCTGATTACCGAACCGGTTCAGATCGCCGGGATTACGGTTTCCAATATTGCGGCCATAATCAATGCGATTAAAACCGATGATGATTTCAGGATTCTTTCAACGCCGCAGGTTTTAACCACCGACAACGAAGAAGCCCGCATTACGGTTGGAGAAAACCGGCCCTATCAAACACGCTCAACCACCGATCCTTCCGGCGGGACATTTGAATCTTTTGAATACCGCGACATCGGCAAAATTTTAAAAATCACCCCGCATGTAACCGAAGGCCGCCTGGTGCGCATGACAATTTCATTGGAAGTGACCAACATCGATCTGGCCTCAACCGCGACAACTTCATCTACGCTGCCGGTAACGAAGAAACGAACCGTGGATACAACCGTTATCGTCAAAGACAGTCAAACGGTTGTCATCGGCGGACTCATTGATGAATCGGTGACAACCAACGAGTCCAAAGTGCCTGTTTTGGGCGATGTTCCTGTTTTGGGATGGCTGTTCCGCAACAGGTCTGAATTGAATTCAAAAACCAACCTCTATATTTTTCTCACACCGCGCGTGATCAAAAGCCCCGCAGAAGCACAGGAAATACTTAAGGACAAGAAAGACCAGATCGATACGATCCAAGAGGGAAAAATAAAACTGTATCAATGATATGATCCACCGGCTAACTGACATATTGAAGAATCGATTCGGTCTTAATGAAGAGCATTTGACTGAAGCCCAGCAGGTGCGTTCCGAAACCGGCCATCCTATCGGTCAAATCCTGGTGGATCAGAAAAATCTTTCTGAAACACAGCTGCTGGAAGCATTAAGCATTCAATATGGAATGCCATTTTGGACCAAACTCCCATTTGAGAACACCGAAACGGATTTTACCAGTAAAGTCTCCATCCAGTTTTTAAAAAAATATAATCTGGTGCCCCTGGAATACACTCAGCCCATCTCAGCCAAAGATTGCGGCCTGATCCCCCAAAACGATTCCCCTGCACAGGACCTAAAATTTGCGCCGGGATATGTTATTGCGATCAACGACCCGCTGAAGTTTCAACCCCTGGATGACCTCGTAAAGGCCATCGGCGCCACCGATTACCGCATTGTGCTGTCCACTAAAGAAGCAATCATCGGGGCCATCAACATGCAATATGATTTGCGCCGGGATTCAGCCGAGCAGCTCGTACAGGACATGGAAGAAAACGGCAGCAACATCATCAGTGAAATTGAGGAAACCGCAGACTTGCTCGACGACACCAGCGATGCGCCGATTATCAAATTAGTCAACCACATTATTTCCCAGTCGATCAAGGCGCGCGCCAGCGATATTCACTTTGAACCTTACCAGAACAGCTTTACGGTCCGTTATCGGGTGGATGGCATCCTTTATGACCTGCTGACACCTCCCAAATGGATCCAGCCGGCTTTGATCTCAAGAATTAAAGTTATGGCCAAAATGAATATCGCTGAAAAACGCCTGCCCCAGGACGGGCGCTTTGAAGTCAAAATCGGAGATCAGGATATCGATGTGAGGGTTTCGACAATTCCGACGGCATTTGGTGAACGACTGGTTCTGCGGCTGCTGAATAAATCCGGTTCTCTGCTCGAGTTGCCGGATCTGGGCCTCAGCCCCGGAAGACTGCAATTGTTGCAAAGGTTGGTATCAACCCCCAACGGCATTATCCTGAATACCGGGCCCACGGGCAGCGGAAAAACAACTACGCTGTATGCCATATTATCGTCGATCAATGGGCCGAATATCAATATTATTACCATCGAAGACCCCATTGAATATCAGATCAAAGGCATCAGCCAGATTCAGGTTAATCCCAAAATCGACCTGACTTTTGCACGCGGTCTCAGATCGATTGTCCGCCAGGACCCGGACGTCATTTTGGTTGGTGAAATTCGCGACAAGGAGACCGCCGAAATAGCTGTCCAATCCGCCCTGACCGGGCATCTGGTTTTTTCCACCCTGCATACCAATGATTCTGCCAGTGCAATTACGCGCTTGGTGGACATGGGGGTGGAGCCGTTTTTAATTTCATCATCGATCTTGGCTGTGGTGGCTCAGCGATTGGTGCGGGTATTGTGTGTGGATTGCAGAAAAACCTATGTCCCCAACCCGCTTTACTTAAGGAGTATCGGTATTTCGCCGGATCAATTCAAAGATCACAAAGCCTACAAAGCCACAGGGTGTGAAAATTGTTTCAACACCGGATACAGAGGAAGAGTCGGTATTTTTGAAATCATGGTGCTAACCGAACGATTAAAAAGTCTGATCCTCAAAACCTTTGATTCAAATCGGATAAAAAGTGAGGCCGTCCAGCAAAAGATGCGGACGTTGCGCCAGGACGGTATGCAGAAAGTTTTGCAGGGAATTACCACAATTGAGGAGGTATTGCGCGTCACTCAAAAATAAAAAACGGCCAGTGGCCGTATTTTATTTTTGCTACTTCAAGTTTCTAACCGGCAGTGCGCGGTAACCGCGTTTATGCGTCTTGCGCTCAGTATAGTAGTAGAGGTTGTCGAAATTAAAAATTCGCGCGGTGGGCGCAATCGGATCAGTTTCCGATGTCCAAATCCAGCCACAGCTCAATTCAATTTCAGGCACTATTTTTACCCAGTTACCACAGGCTGTTTCATAACCGTGGGCTTTGGGATCTTCGACCAGTAAGCTTTGCAGCTCCGCCAAGGTCGGTAGTCGCCAGTTGTTATATCTTTTCTCAACGGTATAAAGAAAAGTAAATTGCACCCATTTATCGGCATCACTCCAGTTGATGTCGCCTTGATTGTCCACTTTGGACCACATCAGATTCAATTTGTGGTCCGTAATGGTTCCATCGCCGTTATCCGTAAAACGATCACCACCGATTGCCGAATCAGGGCCGGTCAGGATTCCGGCCATCAGGATAATGAGGGTCATCGAAATATATCTGAGCATCATGCCCCCTTGCTGTTTGGCAGCAGCAGCCCAGAGCGCCGCCTCGCCTAGCAGGAAGGTTAAAATAATTATCAAAAAGTGGCTTCAAACCTCAAAATCTGAGGTTTGAAACCACTTTTACTTTAATCCGGCTTCTTGATAGTACTTCAGAGCGCCCGGGTGAATTTGAGCGGGTTGATCCTCCAGCATATTGGTTTTGGTCAGTATGGCATATGCCGGATGAAGTTTTTTGAATTGCTCAAAATTATCAAATACTTCTTTGGTAATCGCGTATACCACTTCATCTTTCACCTTGGCGGACGTAACGAAAGTTGCCTTCATGCTAAAAGTATCGACATCCGAATCATTTTGAACTTCCGGATAAAGGCCGACAGGGATGGTTGCTTTAGTATAATAAGGATGGCCGGCAATTAACGTATCAATCCCGGTACCGGCAACCGGCACGAAGCGCACCTTTCTTGCCCCGGCGGCAGCCTCTTTAATTGCGCCGCTGGGATGCCCCACTGTATAAAAGAAGGCATCGATTTGACCTTCCTGCAGCAAACCGGGAGCTTCGGTCGCATTTACGCTTTCAGCAATCAGATCGGTGTGATAATCGATGCCCACGGCGGTAAGCGTATCGATCGCGTTCTGGCGCTGGCCCGAGCCGAAATTGCCGATATTTACCCGTTTGCCTTTCAGATCCTCTAATTTCGTAATACCGGCATCCACGGCCGCAACCAGGGTGACAAATTCTGGATAAAGGCTGAATACGGCGCGCAGGTCTTTCTGCTTTCCTTTTTGTTCCCATTCAGCCAATCCGTTAATCGCCTGATATTGCCGGTCGATTTGAACCAGACCAAACTCAAGGTCGCCGGCCATAACCGCATTCACATTGAATACCGAACCGGCGGTGGATTCAACCATTGCACGAATACCGTATCGATCTGTTTTTTGATTAACAAATCTGGCAATCGCTCCACCGGTCGGATAATAGACACCGGTAACCCCGCCGGTGCCGATGGTGACAAAGGTTGTCGTCGCTGTCCCTCTAACAGCAGCCTTTTCTTCGGTTTTGGCTTTTTCTTCAGGCGTGCAGCCCATCCCTACGACAAAACCGAAGATTATGGCTAAAATAAGGATGAATACTTTTTTCATTCGGAGCCCCTCAACCGGGACAAGCCGGAACCAAAAAGATTAATTAATCACGAAAGCACGAAAGGATAAAAACATGAAAAAGAAATAATATAAATTTCGTGCTTTTTCGATTTCGTGTTTTCGTGATGAAAAAAGTTTTTTCATAGAATGCAAAGAAATTACAATTAAGATCCTAAAAAGTATTACCAGCAAATGAGCATACCGTCATCTGTTGAAGACCTATCAAACCAAAATTGTGAATTCAAGAATTTTGTCATCCGTATTTTTCAGCTAACCGGTAATAATTTCTGGCTTCTGCTTCACGGCCGCGCTTACGGCAACCGCCGGCATAAACCTCACATTTTTCCTTTAAGGTGGCTATCGCTGTCATACGTTGCTGTGGTGTCAGCATGCCGCTTTCGATTATTTTCACCAGCGATTGGATCCGGTATTTATCCAGGCCGGCAGCTTTGGAAAGCTGATCAGCATGCCCTCCGCGCTTGATGATCAACGGCGTTTCAATCAGATGCACCGGATAGCGGCAGCTGATTCGAAGCCATAGATCATAATCTTCACAGGCCGGCAACTGTTCATCAAAAAATCCCACGTGGTCAAACAGCGCTTTTTTGATCATAACCGCCGAAGGACTGACCAGGCAAAGGGCAAGCGAATGTTCAAATATCATCCCTGAAAATTTATGGTGTCGCGCCTTGGGATTTACTCTGGCGCCGTTTCGAATCCAGCGTTCCTGAGTCTGGTTGATGACCGCGCTCGGATTATCTTTAAAAAATTTTACCTGGTGTGAAAGCTTGCCGGGCAACCACAAGTCATCTGAATCCAGAAACGCAATTAGCTGCCCCGATGCCGCGGCAATGCCATGATTTCTCGCAGCACTGACGCCTTTGTTGGATTGATGCAAAACCGTAACCGCCTGACCATAGCCCGACAGGATCATTGGAGTGTCATCGGTTGACCCGTCATCAACGACAATCAGCTCATAATCAGCGAAGTCTTGATTCAGCACTGAATCGATCGCCTCCTGAACAATCCAGCCCCGATTATAGGTGGGAATGATGACACTCACTAGCGGCCTATTTAAATTCTGTTTCATTTCTAAAATAGTATTGTATCGCTAAAATTGCCGGCTTCAAATGGGTTTAAGGTGTCAGGTTTCGGGTTTCAGGAAAGATCGAGAAAATCTTTCGAAAATTCAGAGCGCTCAGAGTCTGATAAGGGGCTGAAAAATTTCTGGCACCTGACACCTGAACACTGAAACCAACAGCGGGCAGCTCGGTGTAACAAGAGCTGTATACATTTGCGCAGTACACGATGCTAGACCATCCGCATAATTTGAGCGAACTTTTCCTCCAGTCGCTTTTTTGAAACCGGAATGGCTGTTTTGAGCTCCTGGGCAAAAACGGAAACTTTGTACTCCTCAATCAGCCAAAAAAGCGTCTCAAGCGCCTTTCGTTTTTCATCAGATGCATCCGGTGACATCGCTTTAATCGAGTGATCCAGACGATCGGTAAACATTTTGACTTCCTTGGCTTTAGCCGTATCTTTTTCAAAATCAACCATTGCCCGCTGCGCTCGTATTTCAATGGATTTAATGTACCGTTCCAGGTGAACAAGCCTTTCCATTTCATAAAGGTTGATGAACGATTCAGGGACCAGGCGCGTCAGCTCTCCAATTAAATCTCCGACAAAGTTTTGCATACCTCGGTTATTCCGGTAGATTCGTTTTAGTTTTGCGAGTTCTTGGCGGGCGTTGTGGTAAGCTTTTAAAACAGACAGGCAATGATTAAGCCATTGTTGGCCGTAAACAATAAAGGTTGAAGATACTTCGGCAAGGTGGGCATAAAATAGATCGCGGGATCTGATGTTTTTGCAAAACAGATCGGAGCACACCCGATCAAAAAGCCGCTGCTCAATGCTGGCAGGGCCGTCAAGATAATTCGCCGCGACCTTAAACTCATCTGGCAGCTTCAGTGCTCTTTTGAAAAACTTAATCTCCTTGTTCAGATGAATTTTACATAGGCAGGCAACACCCTGCAGATGCGCTGCAGCAGCCTGGTCCTGACGAGTAAACAACCTCAAGTTGACCGCCTGCAAGTTCTCATCAGCAGCCTCCAGGGCCGGATAGGCAATCCATTTGGTTTTCGCACTTTCAGGGCTGCTGATAAATTCGGGCAGATCACCGAAATCCCAGCGGGTGATTCCGGTCTTTTCCCATTTTAAGCGATAGGATTCAAATTCATCGGCCGGGGGTGTTTCAATGTTCTGTTTCAAGAGGACCGCCGCATCCCTTCCCACCCAGAGCTCTTTAGCATCAGCAGCGGTCACTGAAATACGCATTTTAAGATGATCCGCAAGGGTATTCACCGGCCAGGCAGTGGCGGGTATATCAACTCCAAAGCGCTGCAAAATAAATCCGGCCAGAGCCGAAAGCAACGGGCGCTTTCCCTTCGACAACTCCCGGCTGATGATATTAACCGTCTCGTTAACCGGAACCAGCTTTTTGCGATACACTTTGGGAAGGCCTTTAATTAAAGCCTCAATTTTTTCTTTTAAAAGCCCCGGCACCAGCCAGTCTAAAGCGTCCTTGCAAACCGCCGGGGCCAATGCAACCGGCACTTTAATGGTTACGCCATCATCGTCTTCGCCGGGCGTAAAATGATATTGATATTCAAAAATATGCCCCGCCATTTGGGTGCTCAGGGGATAATGGGAAAGTTCGTCGTCATCCGGGCTATAATTCATCAGTTCCTGTTTTTTGAGCCTGAGAAATCCATCACCGCCTCTTTTTTTAATGACGTTTGAAAGTTGGTCTGTACTGCAAACGCGGGGAAGCTTTTCCCGGTAAAAGTCAAAAAGATTCTCTTCACTGACTAACAGATCACGTCTTCTGAGGCGATTCTCGATACCCTTGATATCGTCTATCAAGCGTTGATTATGCTTGATAAATGCAAACGGCTTTAGCAGGCGCCCTTTGATGATCGCAGAGTGAATAAAAATATCGGTTGCCTTAACCGGATTGATCGGGCCATAGGGCACCGGCCGCTGCGGTATGATCACCAGGCCAAAGAGACTGACTTGCTCATTGGCCAGCACTTCACCGCGCTTTTCGTCCCAGTGGGGATCAAGATAGGTCCTTTTGCACAGTTCCCCGCCAAGCGCTTCAAGCCATCCGCTATCAATATTGGCTACCATGCGGGCAAACAGCCTGGAGGTTTCAACCATTTCAGCCGCCACAATCCATTTGCCGGCCCGATCAAACAATCCTGAGCCCGGAAAAACCATAACCTCGCGGTTTTTAGTCGCGCAATAAAAATTTTTCTCTTTTTTCTCGGCAATATTGGAAAGAAAACCGCTAAGAATCGATTTATGAATCTTTTCGAATTCGGAATCTAAAGCGACTTGCTTTTTGCCGTGCGCCGTGGGCCGTGTGCCTTGTGCCTCCCACATCCCATGTTCTTCTAAAATCGCTTCAATCTGATGATAGATATCCTGCCACTCTCGCATGCGCTTGAAAGACAAAAAGTGCTGCCGGCAAAATTGTTTGAGTTGGTGAGACCTTTTTCTGGTGTGCTCGATATGGTGATAACGAGTCCAGATGTTGAGCAGGGTGATAAAGTCGGATAAAGGGTCGTTGAACTGAGCATGCAGCTCATCGGCTTCAGCCGCTTTTTCCAGCGGACGCTCCCGAGGGTCCTGAATGCTCAGCGCTGCAGCAATCACGGCAATTTGATCGAGACAGCCCTGGTCTTTAGCTTCCAGCAGCATTCTGGATAAGCGCGGGTCTAAGGGCAATTTGGCCATTAGACGCCCCTTCTCGGTTAGTTCGACGCTGCCGGCGGCTAGGCCTTTGATTGATTTAATCTTTTCTGCTTTATCAGAAACCTTGCGCCCTGCGCCCTGCGCCTTATGCCGAGGTTTTATGGCTCCCAGCTCATAAAGCAAGTTGAATCCGTCTTTAATACTTTTTAGATCCGGTCGATCAATAAAGGGAAAATCGGCAATCTCCCCCAGCTTGAGGGCGATCATTCGCAAAATGACCTCTGCCAGATTGGCCCGCAAAATTTCCGGCGGCGTGTACAAGGGGCGAGTCCGGTAGTCATCCTCAGTAAACAGGCGAATGCAGATTCCATTTTGTACGCGGCCGCAGCGGCCTTTGCGCTGGTCCGCACTGCTTCGGGAAATCGGCACCACCGGCAGCGAGGTGGTCCGCGACCGGGGCAAATAACGTGCAATCCTGGCCAGCCCCGAATCCACCACATATTTAATCCCCGGGATGGTAACGGAGGTTTCGGCCACATTGGTTGCCACAATGATCTTGCGTTCAGATGAGCGTGCGAAAACCCGCGTTTGTTGGGCGGCCGTTAACCGAGCATACAGCGGCAGGATGCGCGATTTTTTCGGCCGCAGCGCTTCGATTAGGCTACAGGTATCCCGAATGTCCTGTTCAGTTGGCATAAAAACCAGAATATCGCCCCTGGAGCTCTCATTTAAAAGCTGCCTGACTGCCTGAACCGCCAACTCAACATGCGTCCAATTATTGTCCTGCTCCTGTGAAAATTCCGGCGGTCGATAGCGCACCTCCACCGGATACATGCGCCCTGAAACTTCGATAACCGGCGCATCGCCGAAAGCTTTTGAAAATTTATCGGTGTCGATGGTGGCCGAGGTGATAATGAGCTTAAGATCATCCCGGCGCTTCAGCAGCGTTTGTAAGATACCGAGGATAAAATCGATATTCAGACTGCGTTCATGCGCTTCATCGACAATAATCGTATCGTAGGCGCTCAGATATCGATCAGTTTGAGTTTCGGCCAAAAGAATGCCATCGGTCATTAATTTCAGGTAAGCACTTTTAGAGGTGCGATCTTTAAACCGAATTTTATAGCCAACCGCCCGACCCAGAACCTGCCCGAACTCCTCGGCAATTCGGCGGGCATTTGACATGGCCGCAATCCGGCGCGGTTGGGTGTGTCCGATGATGCCGTCGATGCCTCTTCCGGCCGCCAGACAGAATTTGGGCAGCTGGGTGGTTTTGCCGGAGCCGGTTTCACCGGATACAATAATCACCGGGTGCCGGGATATGGCCTGAATGATTTCATCCTTTTTGGCGGTTATGGGGAGCTCTTCATCGTAGCTGAATTTCGGCAGGTTCTTTTGACGCCGGGCACGTTTGGACTCTGATGCTTTGAGACGGTTTTCAAGCCTCGCGAGCCTCGCGAAGATTTTATCAGCTGGCAGCGATTCGGTCTTTTTGCCGGTCAGGCGCTCGATTTCCTGCAGGGCAGCCATGCGATCGGCAACCAGCACCCTGGGCAAAATCGAATTCAGTTTTCTTATTTTTTTATCGAATTTTACCACGTGCTAAAATGGATTTGGCATAACAAAAATGTCGAGGACGCCATTGGTATCATTTTCCACCAGATTTTCGGCAAACGATGTGAAGGCTACAAATTGGCCATCACCGCTGATAACCGCTGAAAACGAGTTGTTGTCGCCCTCCGACCCATCGAAGGCAATGCTGACCCGCCGCGTTTGGCCCGCGTCCCGGTCGCGCACGAAAACATCTTCGAATCCATTGGTATCGTTGGAAACCAGGTTGGTCGCAATCGATGAGAAGACCCCATACCTGTTGTTGGAGCTGATCGAGGGTCTGCCGGAATCTGAGTTGCCTTGCACTTCGCTGGACGAAAGGCTTAAGCGCTCCGCAATTAAAGTGTCGCGCGCTACCAGAAAGCTGTCAAAGCTGTTATTGGTATCACCGGCTACCAGATCATCGGCATTTGACCGAAATCCCACAAAGTCGCCATCCGGGCTGATCGCCGGGGCGACGATAATTATCCCGGCCCCGATGTTAAATTCGGCAGGTCCCACGATCAACTCCGTTGTATCACTTTGCCGGTCGTGAAGGAAAATATCTGCCTGGTTGTTTGTATCTCCGGCAACCAGATTTGATGCCTCAGATGAAAATGCCACAAAACGGCCGTCAGCGCTAATTGCCGGCAAGATGGAATCCCCATTGGCCTGAGTCCCATCGGAGGCCACGCTGACTCGCTCGGTAACCCCGAGCGTCCGGTCGTGTACAAAGATGTCGGTTTTGTTATTGGTATCGTTTATCACGAGATTTGTGGCATCCGAGCTAAATGCCACGAACCGACCGGCAGAGCTGATTGCCGGAGAATAGGATTCATCATTTGCCTGGGTACCGGCTGTAGCGATGCTCACTCGCTCGGTTGTGCCGGTATCACGATCATGGACAAAAACGTCAATGAATCCGTTGGTATCATCAGCTACCAGATTGGTCGCAAAAGACCCAAAAGCCACAAAACGGCCGTTTGAACTCAAGCTCATAGTAAATACCTCATCATCGGCTTGAATGCCGGCGGATGAAACACTGACGCGTTCCGTTATACCGGTGTCCAGATCGTGAACAAAGACGTCTTGCACGTCGTTGGTATCGCCGGGGACTAAATTCGTTGCTTCTGAGATGAAGGCGACAATCGAACCGTCTGAACTAAGCGAAGGCTCCTCGGAATCGCCATTGGCCTGGATGCCGGCAGAGCTGATACTGACCCGTTCGATATCTTGTGCAAATGAAACATCATCCTCGGAGTCAACCGGGTCACCGCCAAAACTAAGCTTGCAACTCGTGTAGGTTGTCCAGCTAATTAAAATTAGGATCCAAGCAAATCCGCGCAAACCCCTTTTGAGTTCAAATCTCACCCATCGATCCTTTTATTTTATAATTTAAAAATTTTTATCCCGATTATTTTGAACCACTTTTATAAAAAAATGAATTAAAATCTTAACGAATTCTTGCCCCAATAACAATTCTATTCATCGAATTTTTTAAATTGGAAACTGAGTGTTCACTTGCCATAATATCCAATATCCTATATTCACAAATGAATTGAAATCAGATTTAAAATCATATCCTACTGATTGAATAAAGGCATAGATGAAACTGTGTGTCAACTTGAGAGAGGAAAGACATGAAAAGTTATCGCAAAGAGCTATGGTTTGAAGTCCCCACCCGCAGGGCATTCATCAATATTACACCGCAGGTGGAGGAATGCCTGCAGCAAAGCGGGATCAAAGAAGGCCTGGTGCTGGTTAATGCCATGCACATCACCGCTTCGGTATTCATCAATGATGATGAGTCCGGCCTGCATCATGATTATGATGTCTGGCTGGAAAAGCTGGCGCCCCATGAACCCGTATCGCAATATCGCCATAATGTCGGCGAGGACAACGCCGATGCGCACATGAAGCGCCAGATCATGGGCCGCGAGGTGGTGGTAGCCGTTACCGACGGAAAGCTTGATTTTGGGACCTGGGAGCAAATATTTTATGGTGAATTTGACGGCCGCCGCCGGAAGCGCGCATTGGTTAAAATAATCGGCGAGTAACGTATATTATTTTCTTAATAATTTCATATAGTTATTTTTATGCTCGAACATAAAACGTTTCAATTGCCATTCATTTTTTAATTGACACTCATATCGTTTTCCCGATAATAATCGAGGCGCAATTGCGCTTGCTTTTCAGAAGTTAGCGGCACGGAATTCTAAATCAGATATAACCGTCTCTGTCGATCCTAACCGGGTAATCAAATGAATGATGCCACACCTAAAAACCGACAGTTCCGAGCCTATCGTTTTCCTTTCGAATCAATAGACATAGCCATTTCAAAATGCTGCAACAGAAGGTAGCTTGATGCTTGAGATACAACATGTGGAAAAAAGTTTCGGCGGACTCAAAGCCGTCAATGATTGTTCTTTTGAAGTTCGCGAAGGATCAATAACCGGTCTAATCGGGCCGAACGGTGCCGGCAAAACGACCCTGTTTAACATCATTACCGGTCATTTTAAGCCGGATAGGGGAAACATCTATTTCAGGGGGGAAGCAATCGGCGGTCTGGCACCCCATCAAATATTTAAGAAAAAATTATATCGAACTTTTCAGATTACCCGCGAATTTGCTCAGATGACGGTTTTGGAAAATCTAATGATCATGCCGGAAAACCAGATTGGGGAACATATATGGAACACCTGGTTTCAGCCGTCATCGGTTCGAAGTCAGGAAAAAGAAGTGAGAGATAAGGCCCTTGAGGTTCTCGAATTTGTCGAGCTAAGCGCTCTCAAAGATGAATACGCCGGTTCACTGTCGGGCGGCCAGAAAAAACTTTTGGAAATTGCGCGCAGCATGATGGCTGATCCCAGAATAGTTCTTTTAGACGAGCCGGGCGCAGGCGTTAACCCCACGCTAATGCGCAAGCTGATCGACAATATCAAGACCTTGCGAGATGAAAAAGGGATGACATTTTTCTTGATCGAGCACGACATGAATCTGGTTATGAACCTCTGTGATCCGGTGATCGTAATGAGCGAAGGCACAAAATTGGCCGAAGGAACAGCGGACGAAATCAAAAAAGACGAACGCGTTCTGGAGGCGTATTTAGGTGGACAATACCGATGACAGTTTTAGAAGCCGAAAATATTACAGCGGGTTATACAGCCGAGGTGAATATCCTCAACAATGTGGGTATGCAACTGAAATCAGGTCAAATCGTTTCTGTTATCGGCCCCAATGGTGCCGGTAAATCGACACTTTTAAAAACCATTTTTGGAATCCTGAAACCGGCAAATGGAAAAATTCGCTTGCGAGGCGATGATATCACCGGGTTGAAACCCGACAAAGTGGCCAAAAAGGGCATCAGCTATGTCCCGCAGGTAAACAATGTCTTTCCTTCGTTAACCATTCAAGAAAACCTGGAAATGGGGGCCTTTATCCGCAACGATGATTACAGCCAGCGGCTGAATGAAATTTATCAACTTTTTCCAATCCTCGGCGAACGTAAAAAACAAAAGGCCGGCCAGCTCTCCGGCGGCCAACGCCAGATGGTGGCCATGGGCCGGGCTTTGATGGTGGATCCTCAGGTTCTCTTGCTGGATGAGCCTTCTGCCGGTTTAGCGCCGAATCTGGTCGAAATGATTTTTGAAAAGATAATTGATATCAATAAAACCGGGGTTTCAATGATTATTGTGGAACAAAATGCCAGAGAGGCGCTAAAAATGGCCGATCATGGATATGTGCTGGCCATGGGCCGCAACGTGCTGGATGACAGCGGTGAGGCTTTGTTGAACAATGAGGAAGTCGGGCGTCTTTATTTGGGGGGATAGGAATGCTTGAGCTGACGGTTTATGGCATTGTATTCGGCAGTATCATTTCTCTGGGCGCCATCGGCCTTACCCTGGTGTACGGCATCATCCGCTTTGCCAATTTCGCCCATGGCGATTTGATGACCACCGGAGCGTACGTTGCGCTGTTCATGGTCAGCGGAGTGCTTGGCTGGCTGGGCGTTCCGGATACAAACTTCGGGATGCTCTCATTTGGCTGGCGCATGCTGATTGCCTTTCCGGTGGCCATGTTTGTTGTCGCATGCGTTGCCGTTGCCCTGGATCGCATTCTTTATCGAAAGCTCAGGCAGAAGAAAAGCCACGCGGTCATCCTGGCCATGTCTTCTTTGGGCGCCGCTTTCATCCTGCGAATGCTGATTCTTATTTTCTGGGGAGCGGATTCATTATTCTACCGGCCGGGGTTGTTGCGGCCGGCGATCGATTTTCCATTCGGCGTCAAAATCAGACCCGATCAAATCCTGATTCTCTTCGTTGTTTTTGGACTGGTGGTTCTGCTGCACCTTTATCTTCAGAAAACCAAAATGGGCAAAGCCATGCGTGCCTCGGCCGATAACATGGAACTGGCCTTGGTCTCCGGCATTGACACCGAACGGGTGATTATTTTGACCTGGGGCATCGGCGGCGCTCTGGCAGCAGCCGGCGGCATACTTTATGCCATCGACGTCCAGCTGCATCCCTATATGGGCTGGAATTTTCTGATTCCGCTTTTTGCCGCCACGATCTTAGGAACCATCGGCAATATTTACGGAGCGCTGGTCGGCGGCTTGATCATTGGTATCGCCCAGCAGGTGTCCACCGCCTTTCTGTTGCCCACCTACAAACCGGCTGTGGCTTTTGTCCTGATGATTCTGATCTTGCTGGTCCGGCCCAAAGGCATTTTCGGAGGTAAAGACTAATTATGGAAATCGGGGGCATTGTTGCGTATCTGGTATCTCTGGCGATTATGGCGGGCATCTATGCCGTGTTCGCTCTGGGCCTCAACATTCAGTGGGGATATACCGGGTTGTTTAACATCGGCATTGCCGGGTTTTTCTGTATCGGCGCCTATATGTCGGCCATGATCACCACCCCGATGCCCACGGGGATTTATGCGCAATATGTCCATCAAATTTTCGGACTCAATCTCCCTTTTATCTTTGGCTTGTTGGGTGCTGCCATCGCTTGCGGAATCATCGCCTTTCTCATCGGCATTCCTACGCTCAAATTGCGGGAAGACTATTTGGCCATTGCGACGCTGGGCATTGCCGAGACAATCCGGCTTATCTTCAACAACGAACAATTCCTGGCCAATGGCCCTCGCGGCTTGATGGGACTGCCCCAGCCCCTGACAGGACTGGTCGGGGCCAGGCATTACAACTACATTTACTTGGTGATCATCCTGTTTTTCGTGGTGATTACATATTTTCTCATCGAAAGGGGAATTCGCTCGCCCTGGGGGCGGGTTTTGAGGGCCATTCGGGAAGACGAAGTATCGGCTTCCATGAGCGGCAAAGACATCTTTAATTTTAAGATGCAGTCTCTCATCTTTGGCTCCATGGTAATGGGTGTCGGCGGGGCACTTTATGCCCATTATACCAAGGCCATCTCGCCGGATGTGTTTACCCCGCTGTACGGCACCTTCATTATCTGGGTGATGCTGATGGCCGGCGGCAGCGGCAACAATAAAGGCGCTGTCCTCGGCGCCTATGTCATCTGGGGCATCTGGATCGGGACGACTTTTTTGACAAATCTGCTTCCCTATACTTTACAAGCCAGAACCCCCTACATTCGTTTTCTGCTCATCGGTATCCTGCTGGAGGTTATTCTGCTGTATCGACCCCAGGGCCTGCTGGGAGAGGAGAAAAAGGTGTCCACGCTAATTGATTGAACCCTTACCGGGGAAAATAACAATCGAAAAGACCTAAGCAAAAGGGGGCACCCAAAAAGCCCCCTTTTACTTTGCCGGATTGACGTAAGCCGCAACCTACTTCGGAATTTCGTATTCCATTCGAACGGTCACGATTTCACCTTTGGAATTATATTTCCAAACCTCAATGGGTGTGGTGACATCGCCGTTTTGATCGAAATCCACCGACCCGGCCGCACCTTCGTAATTGATTTCCTTGCCCTCTTTCAGCAAATCAAAGGCCTTTTTAAATTCACCGGGGTAGATAACTTCGCCGGGAGGATTGGCGACGAAACGCAAGTTATCCCTTACATTTTCGGAAGTCAGGGGCAGTCCTTTGACTTTGGCCGCAAAAGCCGCCAAACCCACAACCGCCGTTCCATCGTAGCCATTCGTAATAAAAGGCAGGGGCGGAAGCTTACCATATTCACCCTTATAATCGGCACTGAAGATCACATAAGGTTCTCCCCCGGCCGTGCCCGGCGCCGTACCCATCTGGTTGGCAACGTTCTTTGGGCCCAGCGCCTTGGCGATATCCACTGATTTGGTGCCGTCACAGAACAGGAAATGTCTGTATTTGAAAAATTCAATGGCTTCTTTCAGATAGATCTTGGCATGCTCCGGATAACTGTACGCGCACAGCCGGTCGGGATTGCCTGCCAGGGCCTTTTTCAACTCGGCGTTGTAAGATTCCGCCGCCTTTTCATCAATCGGCACCGTGGCCAGCACTTTGCCGCCCATTTTTTCGAATGATGTTTTGAATTGTTCGGCAAGTCCCTGGCCGTAAGGGTTGTTGACGTAAATCACCGAGGCTGTCTTGTTATAGGAGGCAGCCAGTCTGCCGGCAATCACACCCTGCAGGGCATCAGAGGGGCAGGTTCGGAACAAAAAATCTTGGCCCTGATCTGCCTTCAACACGGTAATCAACGGTGAAGTCGATGCCGGTGAAATCATGATCACACCGGCGGGAATTGTCGCGGATTCAGCAACCGGAACAGTCACCCCGCTAGACAGGGCGCCGATGATCGCCACAACCTTATCAACATCAATCAGTTTTTTTGCCGCGTTAATGGCCGGAATTGCCGAAGTCTCACTGTCCGCCTTCACCACCTCGACTTCAAACCCGGCGGTCCCCATCTGTTTTACCGCCAGCTCAACGCCGTTCTGAATGCCGGGGCCGAATTCCTTTAAAGGTCCGGTAAACGACAGAAGAGTACCGATTTTAATTTCTGCAGCGGGTGCATTCATGACGAGTGCTAAAGAAAAAATCAAAACACTTGCCAGAATAAAACATTTTTTCATACCTACCTCCTTTCGATTATTGCGGGCTTTGTTTTTAGCTTTGCGAGCGAGCTACTGTCTGATTTACCCTCCATTGTTAAAATCAGAATCTCCCCTCTGAATATGGAGTAAAAATCAGATGGGATCCCGCGTTGATATAAAACTGCTCAATAACATGCTGTAAGACTGATTATGATCGCCCACTATTCGAAATAAGACTTTGAAAAAATCACCGCTTCGAAATGGGAATCCATATCAATTACTGAATGACATTTAAACTCGCTATTTATAGGAAAAAGCACAGAGTGTGTCAAGCACATCCTGTGATTCGCCGGTTTATCACTTGACTGCCAGAGGATATATCCATAATTTAAATAGAAGTGGATTCAAACCCTCATCTGAGGCTCAATGGCTATGTTGTCCCGCGCAATGAAATGCTCACGTACTTACGTGTACGCTCCGCTTCCAATGCGCAGGACGCCTTGCCCTTGAACCTGATCTGATGTTTTGAAACCACTTCTAATAATGTTTCTTCAACCCGACAACCAGAAGGGAGGAATGCAGTATGACAAAAGCAATCAGAATACATGAAACCGGCGGCCCCGAAGTGATGCGCTGGGAAGATTACAATCCCGGCCAGCCGGCAGCGGGCGAAGCTTTGGTAAGGCATGAAGCCGTGGGGCTGAATTTCATTGATGTCTATCACCGCGATGGCACATATCCCTTGCCGTCTTTTCCGGCAATATTGGGGATGGAAGGCGCCGGCATTGTGGAGGCGGTTGGCAAAGACGTAAAGGAGGTTACCGTGGGCGAGCGAGTGGCATATGCGGGATTGCCCCCCGGTGCATATGCCGAGATCCGGCTGATACCGGCCCATCGCCTGGTTAAGCTTCCGGATGAGATATCCACAAAGCAGGGCGCCGCTATGATGTTGCAAGGAATGACCGCACGCTACCTGTTGCGCGGCTGTTATAAAGTGAAATCCGGCGACCGCATTTTAATCCATGCCGCCGCCGGCGGAGTCGGCCTGATCGCTTGTCAATGGGCCAGCCATTTAGGAGCCACTGTGATCGGAACGGTGGGATCCGAAGAAAAAGCTGAACTGGCGCGTGCCCACGGCTGCCATCATACGGTTCTTTACAATCAGGAGGATTTTGCCGAACGCACTCGGGAAATCACCGGCGGCAAAGGAGTGGATGTGGTTTACGATTCGGTCGGTCAGGCCACGTTCATGAAATCTTTGGATTGTTTGCGACCCATGGGTGTGCTGGTCAGTTTCGGCCAGTCCTCGGGGTTGGTGCCGCCGTTTAACCTGGGGCTTTTGGGAGCCAAGGGTTCTTTATTCGTTACCCGGCCGAGCTTGATGACGTATACGGCCCAACGCAAGGACCTGCTGGAACACGCCCGTGACCTGTTTGAAGTCGTCAAAAGCGGTGCGGTAAATATTGAAATTCAACAGAGCTATCCGCTTTCGGAGGCTGGCCGGGCCCATCAGGATCTGGAAGCACGCAAAACGACCGGGTCGACGATCCTTATCCCTTAAAATCATTAACATTGCGCGAATTGAGGAATATGGTGTGCAAGTCTTCGACTCGCCTGGCCTTGTCGCAGGATATCCAAGAAATTTTAGGAAAGATTGATATCCAAAAGCCAAAATCATATACGCAGAAAACTTGACAGCTGCTTAAATTTTTGGCAAATTAAATGTTTTAGAGATCTTTGGATCTTTAACGTTTCGATCTTTTTTTAACCTGAAATTTAGTGGAAATTGAAAAAAATTAATTTTTGCGCCAGCAAAAATTATAAGGAGAAATTTAGAGTATGGCTGGAGAAGCAATCAAACTGGGTGGAAAGAAAAAGAGCAAGTTTATCGACCAGGTAAAAGCGATTCTGCCGGAAGGCGGAAACCTTAACCTGTGTCTGACTTGCGGTGCCTGTTCTTCCGGATGCCCGGCCACAGGCATAGAGGACATGGACCCAAGGAAATTTTTGCGTATGGCCGCCCTCGGAATGGATGACGAAATTCTGAATTCTGAATGGGCGTGGTGCTGCACGCTTTGCATGCGCTGCATCTATGTCTGCCCCATGAAAATCGACATCCCTCAGCTAGTTTTTAACGTTCGAAAGAGTCGGCCGAGAGAACAACGGCCGAAAGGTATTTTAGGTTCATGCGACATGGCCTTGCGCAGTGATACCTGCAGCGCAATGGGAGCCTCTGAGGAGGATTTTCAGTTTGTGGTCGAGGATGTTCTGGAGGAAGTTCGCCAAACCCAGGAAGGATTTGAAAATCTACAGGCCCCGATCAACAAGCAAGGCGCCTACTTCTTTTTAAATCAAAACTCCCGCGAACCGGTGACCGAACCCGATGAAATGGTGCCTTTGTGGAAAATTCTGCACCTCGCCGGTGCGGATTGGACCTATGGCACCAAGGGATGGGCTGCTGAAAACTACTGCATGTTCATGGCCGATCTTGAAAACTGGGAAAAAATTGTGAGGATCAAGGCCAAAGCCGTCGATGATCTGGGCTGCAAAGTCTGGCTCAATACCGAGTGAGGGCACGAACTGTTCGCGGTCCGGGTCGGACTGCAAAAGTTCAACATCGAACATAATTTTAAAATCGAAAGCATCATTACCCTTTACGCCAAATGGATCCGGGAAGGAAAGCTGAAGGTCAGCTCCGAATGGAACAAAGACCGCAAAATCAAGTTTACCTGTCAGGATCCGTGCCAGCTGGTTCGTAAATCCCTGGGCGATCCTGTCGCCGAAGACATGCGCTTTGTGGTCAGAGCAGTGGTGGGCGAAGAAAACTTTATCGACATGACCCCTAACCGCTCTAACAACTATTGCTGCGGCGGGGGCGGGGGATTTCTGCAGAATGGATTGCCCGAACAGCGCCATGCATTCGGCAAGATCAAGTTTGATCAAATTATGGCCACCGGCGCCCAGTATTGTATTACGCCGTGCCACAATTGCCATTCTCAGATTCATGATTTAAGTGAACACTTTAACGGCGGCTATCATTCGGTGCATTTATGGACCCTGATATGCCTTTCCATGGGCGTTTTGGGCGAAAACGAGCGTACCTACCTGGGACCGGACCTGGCGGATGTGGATGTGCTGCCGTCCAAGGAACTGGAGGAATAAGCCCTTCGGATTCAATCAACTTTAGTGTAACCAGCAAAAACCCGGCTATATTGAATAGGCCGGGTTTTTTTGTCTTTTATTTTAAACCGCAG
>JARRJQ010000002.1:0-30167 GCA_037388985.1 Desulfobacterales bacterium
CGCGCGCCTGACGGTTTTCTTGGTGGATGCTGCAGCGGTGCGCTTTTTGGCAGCAGTTGTGGCGCGCTTTTTGGGGGTTGTCCTGCTGGCCCGTTTTTTGGCACCGGTACTACTGCTTGCTTTTTTGAGCTGTCGAATCTCATTTTTCAAAGCTTTTATATCTTCGGCAGTGGCAACATCCATTTTCTTCATGATATCCTTGACCACTTTTTCCACGTACTTTCCCGTTTTTTTCTGAGTATCATCATAGCGTTTTCTGATGTCCTTTAAAAATTTGGTTCCCTCTAGTTCAGACATCTTGGTTTTTTTAGCGACTTCCTTTGAGAGCGCTTCCACTTCTTCCCACGTTTTGGCCGCCAGGCCGGCTCCTGCCAGATAAGTCTTTTTTAAGATCTCACGCATGCTAAGCTCCTTTCTGCCTTTAAGATTTCAGATCAAAGAAAATGGTCTTGTTAACCGCAACTTATCGTAACAGATTATATCAAAAATATGGCAGGAATGCTAAATTACAACTAGCACTGTTTGATGTTTGACAACACAAGTTTAATCAAGGATGCGCAAAAATCAGAAAACGTTTCCGGTCTGGAAGCCAAAAATTTTTTCAAAATCATGAAAAGACCTATTTTATTTTGCCCAGTAGGGTACTGGCGATTGTATTTTTCTGTATTTCCTTGGTGCCCTCATAAATTTCAGTAATCTTGGCATCGCGGTAAAAGCGTTCGACTTCATACTCCGTCATATACCCATATCCGCCCAACAACTGGATAGCTTCGTCAGCCACCTCGACCGCAGTGCGTGCCGCGTACATCTTGGCCATGGAGGTTAGTTTGGGATCAATGCGGCCTTGGTCATAATTCCAGGCGGCTTTGTAAGTGATCAGCCGGGCGAGCTCAATTTTGGTGGCCATGTCGGCCAACTTGTGCTGGGTGACTTGAAACTGGGCAATTTTACGGCCGAACTGTTCCCGTTCTTTCACATAAGCAAGGGCGCGATCATAGGCACCCTGGGCAGTGCCCAGCGCTTGGGCCGCAACCAGAATACGACTCTCATCAAAGAATTCAAGAACCTGATAAAATCCCTTGCCCTCTTCGCCGATAAGATTGGACACCGGCACCCGCACATCTTTAAAATTGATTTCAGCGGTAGTCATCATATGGATGCCCATCTTATCGCCCACGTCGGTGGCGGTAACGCCCGCGCAGTCGGCTTCCACTAGAATCAGGCTGATGCCGCGGTAAGCCGGCTGGCATTCCATATCGGTCTGGCACATAACGGAATAAAATCCGGCCAGTCCGCCATTGGTAATAAAGGTTTTGGTGCCGTTGATAACCCATTCATTTCCGTCGCGCGCCGCCGTGGTGTCAAGGGCTGTGATGTCTGAGCCGTGGCCCGGCTCGGTGAAAGCACCTGCGGAAAGCATCTTTCCCTCAGCGACCGCCGGCAGAAATTTTTGTTTTAATTCCTCGCTTCCAAAACGCAGCACACACTCAGATGCGAAGCTTGCCAGCACAACCGCCGAGCCGATGGTCGAGTCCCTGGCGCAAAACTCATCGGCGATGATAATGTTTTCCAGAACTCCCAGGCCCTGGCCAGAATATTGTTCGGGAAAATGAACGCCAACAAACCCCAGGTCACAGGCCTTTTTCCAGATTTTGAAGGGAAATTCGTGTTTACGGTCCAATTCAAGCGCCAGTTCCTTGTCGAATTCACCTTTCGCAAATTCGCGGGCTGCTTTCTGAATCTCTTTTTGCGATTTGCTGAGCTCAAAGTCCATCCCCGTCCTCCCCAAGTAACTGTAATTTATTTGCATTTTTTAAAAAAGCTTTTTTCATCACGAAAACACGAAAACGAAAAAGCACGAAATTTATATTATTTCTTTTTCGTGTTTTTATCCTTTCGTGCTTTCGTGATTAATTAATCTTTTATGGTTCCGGCTTGTCCGAGTTGGATAAGTTTGGTTGGAATTAACATAAGCCCACACGCTTTGCAAGCACAAGCTATCACCAAAATTTATCTAGCGGGGAGCGAAGGGTAAAACCCTGCTAAATGCCTCTTGACTGAAAACGCAAACTGGCTTAAATAGTTTAAACTATTTAGCTTAACCGATAGTTGATCGAAATTCAAACAGTAGGGGTTTGAATGACATGCCGTATTCAATCGCACTTGCTGGCAAAGGTGGAACGGGCAAAACCACTATAGCCGGTATGCTCATAAAATATTTGCTCAAAACAAATAAAACACCCATTCTGGCGGTGGATGCCGATTGCAATGCAAACCTGAATGAAGTTTTGGGTGTCGAAATTACCGGCACACTGGGAAGCGCCCGCGAGGAAATGAAAAAAGGAGACGTTCCCGGCGGTATGACCAAAGATGTCTTCATGGAAATGAAGCTCGAGGAGGCTGTCGTTGAGGCCGAAGGCTTTGACCTTATCGTCATGGGCCAGCCGGAAGGCCCCGGCTGCTATTGTGCAGCAAATACATTACTGACCAATTACCTGGAACGGTTGTCCGGCAATTATCCCTATATTGTCATGGATAATGAAGCCGGCATGGAGCACATCAGCCGGCTGACCACCAATAATGTAAACATCCTTTTGATTGTATCGGATTCGTCCCGAAGGGGGCTGCAGACAGCGGTCAGAATTGATGAACTCGCCCGATGTTTGAAAATCGTCGCAGACAAAAGTTATGTGCTGATCAATCAGACACGTCAAGCGCCGTCCCAGCAAGCCATGGAGATGATTAAAAAAGCCCGCCTTGAGTTGATCGGAACCGTACCGGAAGATGATCTAATTTATGATTACGATTTTAGCGGCCGCCCAACCATCGAGATGCCAGAAGACAGCAAATCGGTGAAAGCCGCATATGAAATATTCGACAAAATTGTTGCTTAGAATCGAGCATGCGCATAGCGTGGGTTTAATTCAAGATCCAGAGTAGAAAATCGATGAGCAATCGAACCGGCTTTCTATATGATGAAAGATACCAGCAGCATCTGACCGGAATTTACCATCCCGAGATTCCGGATCGACTTCCCTCGATTTACAAGGGGATCGAAGAAGCCGGCCTGCTTGAGCAATTGACCCTGATTAAAGCCGTACCGGCGGATTTGAAATGGGTGGAAACCGTCCACGACCGCCACTACATCGAACGCTTCGCGACTGCCTGCTCCATGGGTGATCGCATTATTGACACCCCCGATAATCAGATGTGTGAGGTATCCTATGAGATCGCACTGCTGGCGGCAGGCGGCGTTTTAGAGGCCACCCGCCTGGTCATGGAGGGCAAACTGGACAATGCATTTTGTGCGGTCCGTCCGCCCGGTCATCACGCTGAAGTCGACAAAGCCATGGGATTTTGTTACTTTAACAATGTGGCCATAGCGACACGCTACATTCAGCAGGAATGGGGCATCGAAAGGATAGGCATTGTGGATTTCGATGTCCATCATGGAAACGGAACCCAGCACATTTTTGAACATGATCCCACTGTATTTTACTACTCCATTCATGAGCATCCAACCTTTGCCTACCCGGGAACCGGTCGTGAATTCGAAATGGGCAAAGATACCGGGTACGGTTATACCAGAAACTCGCCGGTTCTTCCCGGACAGGGCGACAGAGAGTATCAGCAGCTGATGCAAAGAGATCTGTTTCCTGCCTTTGCTGACTTTAAGCCGGAGGTCATTCTGGCATCGACCGGCTTTGATGCGCATATCGACGACAATATGTCGGACATAAAACTGACAACCGAGGGCTTCACCTGGATCATTCAAAAGATCATGGAAATGGCCAAATGGTATGCCAGGGGAAGACTCATATCAGTGCTTGAGGGCGGATATTCAATCAAACGGCTTCCGGAACTCGCCCGCAACCATGTGCAGGTTTTGCTGAACGGATAGCAAAAAAATTCAATCCGGATTAAAAGGAGAATTAACTATGTTTGTCAGCAGATCCATGACCCGTAAGGTAATCACCGCCGGGCCGGAAACCGGCATATTTAAAGCTCAAGAATTGATGGCCAAAAACAAAATTCGCCATCTTCCGGTTATTGATTCCAACAGCCGGCTGATTGGTATTGTAACGGATCGCGATATCAGAAGTGCACTGCCATATGAGTTCTTCAAGCAGCATCCAACGGAGGAAGAAAAGCAAAGATTTTCTCGATTGCAAGTCAAAGACATCATGAGCAACGATCCGCGCACTATTTCACCGACCTATACCATTCAGGATGCGCTGCTGATGATCCAAGATTCCAGGGTTGGCGCCCTGCCGGTTGTGGACGAAGAAAACAGACTCAAAGGGATTATTTCCGTTCGGGATTTGCTGCGTGCCTTTATTAATGTGTTGGGAATCGGACAGCCGGGTACCTTGCTGTGTATCCTGGTGGAAGAAAAAGTGGGCCAGTTGAAAAGGATTGTCGATGCCATCACTGAGGAAAACATCTCCTTCGGCAGCGTTTTGGTTGCGCGTTATTGGGAAGAAGATAAACGCGCCGTTTTCCCTTACCTGTTGACTCAAAATACCGCCCGGGTGAAAGAAAAATTGAAAAGCCTCGGTTTTACCTTGCTGGATCCGATGCAATGGTATCTGGATCAGTTGCCTAAAAATGAATAATTCTCAGCGCCCACATCCCGGCCAAAACATCTCCGGCACATGCCCCTACGACAATCTTTATATTTACCAGCTGGGCGGTCGCATAACATCGCAAAAAGAAATTCCTCAGCAGCATTTTATCGGAAACTGGGAAGAAGACGACTTTTCGTTTCTGTTTTTTTCAGTGCCGGCTCAACATGAGATAAATAAACTCATACGCAACCAGCCTCAACTCACATATATTAACCGTTACCACATGTCCTACGAACAGTGGCAGGGAACTGGATTGATCCCTTTTGATCAGGGCTGTTTTCGGATCCTTCCGCCATGGCAACGTGATGCGGTCGGTGCTCAGGGTAAGCTGCCCATTATTTTGGACCCGGGGATTGTCTTTGGCACGGGCACGCATCGCACAACCCGTGATTGCCTGGAGGCAGTCGAGCTGGCTTGCCGGGATAAAGCGCCTGCGTTGGTTCTGGATCTGGGCACCGGTACCGGCCTGTTGGCCTTGGCTGCGGCTCGCCTGGGCTGTAAATTCACCTTGGCGGTTGATCTGAATCTGCTGGCAGCTAAAACGGCTGAAAAAAACGTTCGATTGAACCGTCTCGAAAAACAAGTTGCGGTCGTGCAGGGATTTGCTGAAGATTTTATCAACTGCCGCGCCGACCTGTTAATCGCCAACATCCATTTCGCAGTTATGCAACAGCTGGTTGCGGCAAAAGGTTTCATAACCAAAAAACAATTTGTTCTATCCGGTCTGTTGCGCAGTGAAGCCAAACAGGTAAGGGTTGAATTAGAACGATTGTCGGCCAAAATTTTAAAAAGCTGGACTCATGAAGGAATTTGGCATACATTTTATGGACAAATAGGAGATTAGAGAATACCAAAATCTGTTTGGGTGGCTGCTTTTTTAATGGAAGAAAAAACTTCCGTTGAAAGGTCCAAGATGCAAATCACATGCTGGGGATCCAGGGGCTCCATTCCGGTTTCGGGCAGTAGCTATTTAAAATATGGTGGTGATACCACCAGTTTGGAAATCCGCGCCAAAAGCGGAGAGATCATTGCCGTTGACGCGGGTACCGGAATTCGAAGGTTTGGCAAAAAACTTGCCGATGAAAATTTTGACAATATCAATTTTATTTTCACCCACGCGCACTGGGATCATTTAATGGGATTTCCATTCTTCAAGCCCCTCTACTTTAAGCACGCCAAACTCCGAATGCACGGTTGCCCGTTCCACAGCCAGTTTGTGGAATCAATTTTATCCACCGTAATGGCACCACCTAATTTTCCGGTAAAATACGACGATATCAAAGCCCAAATGCGGTATGAAAAAGCCTGTCCGCAGAAGTTTGATGTCGGCTCGGTATCTGTGACCCCCATAGCTATCAGTCATCCGAACGGCGGCAGCGGATACAAATTTGAAGAAGATGGCAAAACCTTTGTCTTCCTGACTGACAATGAGCTGGGATATATTCATTCCGGCGGCTGTGAATTCAAATCCTACATAGACTTTTCAGCCGGCGCGGATCTACTGATCCATGATTGCGAATACACTCCTGAAGAGTATCAGACGTTTATCGAATGGGGCCATTCGGTCTATACCGACGTGCTCAAGTTGGCTGGGAAAGCGAGAGTCAAAAAATTGGGGCTGTTCCATTTAAATCAAGAACGAACCGATGATCAGATGGATGAAATGGTTAACACCTGCCGACACTATTTCGCCGACCAGGGTCTCAACATCGATTGTGTTGGTGTTGCAACCGATATGACATTTGAATTGTAAAGAAACGTTTAATTGGTTGAATTTGTTCGATTGGTTTCATTGGTTCGGTTCGATGTTGAGCCCTCCTAACCAATTAAACCAATTCAACAAATCAAACAAATAAAACAAGGACTACTGCATGGCTGATCTGATTAAAAAAGCGGCGGAGGATTTATCCGCAGCAAAAATGGTCACGGCTTTAACCGGTGCAGGGGTCTCTGTGGAAAGTGGAATTCCGCCTTTTAGGGGAAAGGGCGGGTTGTGGGAAAAATACGACCCCATGGAGGTCGCCCACATTGATTCGTTTCTGCGAAATCCGGAAAAAGTCTGGAACCTTCTTTTCAAGGACATGAAAGACGTCTTGGACAAGGCTGCACCGAATGATTGTCACAAGGGCTTGGCCAAACTCGAAAAATTAGGAATTTTAAAAACCATTATCACCCAAAACGTGGATGGACTCCACCAGATGGCCGGAAGTTCAAATGTAATCGAATTCCACGGAAACATGGCCTGGCAGCGCTGTATGGAGTGTAATAAACGATACGCCACCAGCGAAATTAACCTTAACCGAATCCCGCCCCGTTGCAGTTGTGACGGTATTCTGCGCCCCGATGCCGTCTTGTTTGGCGAAATGATCCCTCCGGATGCCCTCTGGCGCTCTCGAAAAGTCGCAACTGATTGTGATGTCATGCTGGTGGTCGGGACATCGGCTGTTGTTCAACCGGCAGCCCTGATGCCAATCATCGCCAAAGAATCCGGGGCTAAAATTATCGAGATCAACCCCGAACCTACACCGCTGACCGACGATATCAGCGACTACCTAATCAGAGGAACCGCCGGAAATATAATGAATCGTATCCTAGCGCAAATGGAGAAAATGCTTTAATTAAAAAATAAGGTGTCAGGTACGCAAAGATAGGTCTTAGGTCTGAGGACTGAGGTTGGCCGGGCGCAGGGGATGATTTTTTGCTCAGTCCTCAGCACTCATCGCTTATACTGACACCTTGCGAAATTAAATACATAGATACCCCCCGCCTGATTGCAAAAATGCCTGAAAATACAACCCCATGGATACATACGGTTTCACTCAATGCGCCGAGCTTAAAAGACAATACCGCCGATGCAGACCGGCTTATCCAAGGGCTAAGGCCCTTGCTTCATACTTCGAGGATTCATATCGAAATGGATCTGTTAAAGGTTCTGCCGACAATCTTGCGCAAAAGCACGTTTAGAGTTCGCTGTATTCTTTTTAAAGAAAGATACCAATGGGTGCTGATCGGCGTCACCCTTGCAGACAATTGCCCTCGAGTTGCCGGCCTGGCGGTCGATCTGGGCACCACCCGCGTCGAATTGCGCCTTTTGGATCTAACAACCGCCCGTACTCTGGCCGAAACGGCCTTTACTAATCCTCAAGAAGCGATNNNACTAAACAGACTGATTATCAGCGAGCTGAACAAGGCGATTGTCCAATTATGCGATTCAAAGGATCTGAAGCCGGAGCAAATCTATGCCCTTTCAGTATCCGGAAATACCACCATGACGCATCTTTTTATGGGTCTTGAACCCCGGTGGATCATCCGCGAACCATACATCCCGGTGGTCAACAGCCCCGGTGTTCAGCGAGCCGACACGCTCGGGCTAAAGGTAAACCCCCTAGCCCGGGTATGGATTTTTCCCAATATTGGAAGTTATTTCGGCGGAGACCTGATTGCCGGAATCCTGTATTCAGCAATTCACAAAAAAGCCCAAACCAGCATTCTGGTTGATGTGGGAACCAATGCCGAAGTTGTGCTGGGCAATGAAAACTGGCTGATCGCGTGTGCCGGTGCAGCCGGCCCGGCTCTGGAAGGCGGTGTTACCCGCATGGGCATGACTGCCGGACCGGGAGTCATCGATCGGATTTCGGTTGAGCCGGATACGCTGGAATTTAAGATCCATACCATTGACGATTTGCCTCCAAGAGGAATTTGCGGTTCGGGAGTCATTGATTTGGCAGCTCAGTTGTTTCGCAGCGGCATGCTCGATATCCGCGGCAAATTCGTCCCCGACATTTGCGGACCGAGAATAAAATCAGGCTGATCTGGACAGCCTCATCCGTTCCAAAGCGGCCATGTATACGATATTGGAAACCCTGACCGCTTCGGTTGGAATCACGCCGCAGGATCCGGACTCTTTTTATGTGGCCGGAACCTTCGGTGCTTTCATCAATCCGCAATCTGCCATATCGATCGGAATGCTACCCGACCTGCCGCCGGACAGGTACATAACTCTCGGCAACAGCTCACTAGGTGGAGCCGCTCTGGCCCTTCAATCCGAAACAGTTCATGATGAAATCAATCAGATTCGCGACCGCATCACCTACCTGGAACTCAACGTCAACCAGGATTTCATGAACCGCTTCAGTGCCGCTAAATTTTTACCTCATACAAATACGAAGCTGTTTCCGTCCGTGACGGTCGTTCAAAAAAAGAGATAATGCGTTATATTAATAGAGAAATATCATTGGAGTTATTCATAATTTCAGAATTCGAATTTTGGAATATTTGAAAACAGCCTCGCCGGTGACACAGTTGGTCTGAACTATTTTCAGTCCACGATCCAAATTCCAAAATCTAAAATCAAGATAACTCCATTACTCCAAGGAGAGTAATTACCATGCCCAAACCCATCTACCTGGATTACAACGCCACCACGCCCCATGATTCGGAAGTCATTGAGGCCATGCGGCCTTATTTTGAAGAAGAATTCGGCAATCCTTCAAGTTCTCATTATTACGGATTAAAACCCAAACAGGCGGTTATTAAAGCCCGCGAACAGGTGGCGTCGCTGCTCAACTGCGAGCCGGAAGAAATCATATTTACCAGCGGAGGAACGGAGTCAAATAATTTTGCCATCAAAGGCTGTGCCGAAGCCTTCCTTCACAAAGGCAATCACATCATCACCTCCCAGATCGAACACCCGGCTGTGCTGCAGGTCTGTCGTTTTCTGGAAAACAATGGATTCGAAGTTACCTATCTGCCTGTAAACGAATTCGGCCTCATAAATGGCGGCCCAGTCGGTGGGCAAGCTATCGGTCGACGTCAGCAAACTCGGTGCAGATCTGCTCTCCATCGCCGGGCACAAAGTCTATGCGCCCAAAGGTGTCGGAGCGCTTTACATGCGAAAGGGTCTGTCACCGTCAAAACTGATGCATGGTGCCGGGCAGGAAATGACCAAACGGCCCGGAACCGAGAATGTGCTTGAAATCGTCGGCTTAGGCATGGCCTGTGAGATCGCCTACCGCGACCTGGTAAAAAATATGAAACACATGCAGGCGATGCGCGACAGGCTTTTTGAGGCCATCAAAAAAGGATGCGCCCCGGTGAGACTAAACGGTCATCCGCAAAAACGGCTGCCCAATACCCTGAGCATTTCGTTTTTTAATTTAGAAGCCAACCGCATCCTGGATGCCATTGGTTCAAAGGTGGCCGCCTCTGCCGGAGCCGCCTGTCATTCCGACACGGTACAAATTTCTGATGTGCTCAAGGCCATGGCGGTTCCCCTGGAGTGGGCCAAGGGCACCCTTCGATTAACCACCGGCAGAATGACCACCGGCGAGGAAATCGATCTGGCTGCCCGCGCAATCTGTTCTGCCGTGCAGGAAATGAATTCGTCTAAAATTTAATTGTCCCGCAAAATAATTCTTGCGGGTGCTCCGTCTGCGCCCTTGATCTTAATGGGAAGACAAAGGATTTCATAATGCCCGGGGGGTACTTCCAGAAGATTAACGCCTTCCACGATCAAAACCCCTGCTTTCAATAAAATATGATGAACCGGCGCTCCCGGATTTTGGTAACGTTCTATCGAAAGATAATCGTTTCCCACCAGACAAATGTTCTTTTGGACCAGATAATGGGCCCCGTCCTCGGTTAGATGAACAAAGTCCCGGTGAAAAGACGGCTCAAATAGTCGCGGGCTATTGTCTGTTTTAAAAAGAACCCGAACATGATCGCCTAACGGGGCCTGTTCCAAAGCCTGCCGATCGATTTGAGCCCGGCCGCGCATATCCAGAACCACTCCAGGTCCGACCAGAGACTCCAGGGGTATCTCATCCACAGTAAAGCCTCCATCAAGGTAATGGGCGGGCGGATCCACATGGGTACCCAGATGGGTTCCTAAAGACATGAGGGCCAAATCAAAGGGATCGCCCTTGTGCCGCTGAAAAAAAGGTTTGATTTGAAAAGGCGGATCCCCCGGGAAAGTAACCATTCCCTCCTCGATCGAAAGAGTTGCATCGTATAGTTTCACAAGACATCCTTTCATAATGAAAAGAAATAAAAAGAGGCCCTGCCTGACAGGGCCTCTTGATCAGATGGCGCATCCGCAAATAAGATCTTAAAAAAAGGGCCATAAGATAAAAGCAACCGAAGTGATGACAAAAAAGACAAAAAACACCAACAGCAGCCAGCCCATAATCTCCCTGAACTCCAGTTTTGCCACGGCGAGCATTGCAATCGCCCAGAAAGGCTGGATCATATCGGTCATCATATCTCCCCAGGCATAGGCGACCACAGCTTTATTGGCAGCAACACCTAATTGCTGAGATGCAGGCAGCAGATAGGGTGCGGTAACCGCCCATTCAGAACCGCCTGAAGGAATCAGGTAGTTCAACAGCCCGGCATACCAGTATTCGAAAAGCAAAAAGGTGTGTCCGGTGCTAATCGTGACAAATGCCTTGGTAAACACGGTTGCCAGTGCAGTGAATTTAAACAGACCGAAGATGCCGGCGTAGAAAGGAAACTGGATAATAATGCCCCAGACCGCCTTGCCGGCGTCCTCGGTGGCCTTGAGAAAGCTCCAGGGTCTCCAGTGGAAAAGAATGCCCAGCATCAGAAAAAACAGATTAATATTGTTTAAATTGATGGCTTTTGCAACACCCATCCCGCCGATCTTCCATCCCAACCAGCTAAAGCCACCGATGGCAATGATCACATTCCAGCCCCACCACCAATTGGCCCAACTTGAAAAGGTTTTCATTTCAGAAGGCTTGGGAGGGGATTTATAGAGTTTCAGTTTTTCCATCAATTCAGGAGTGACCTTAAAGGTTTCGGCTTCCGATGGGTGCATGAGCGACATGAGAATTGTGACGACAATGATAATGATAACGAGCAGAACCAGATTAAACGGCGTAAAGAGGGTCTGGGTGGTGGATATGGTTTCAGTCAAATATCCGCCTTTGATCAGAAAATTATCCGGTGTGTTGACCAGCAGTGGTGCCGAAGCGGAGATTCCGGCATGCCAGGTACACCCCAGACCCAAATAGGCAGCAGCAACCAGTAAGCGATAATCTACTTTGGGATTATTTTTGGCAATGTAAAGGGCCAGCATGGCGCTGCCGATAAGGCTGAGCCCCCAGTTTACCCAGGCAATGATCATGGAAAAAAGCGCCATAATCATGATGGCTTGCCAGGGCTTGTCTTTGTTAGCCCAACCGGAAATCCCATCAAGTAGCCACCGAAGCGGAGGCGAACAGGCGAGAATATAACCGGTCATCATAATCAGACACATCTGCATCCCGAATTGCAGCAGTACCCAGAATCCGTTTCCCCAGGCCTGCACGGCTTTAGCCGGGCCCACATCTCCCCAAATGAGGGCCATAATAAAGGCTATAATGCTCAGAATCCAGACAATTACCAGGGCATCGGGAATATATTTCTCTGTCCAATGGGTTAAACCCCCACCCCAATCTTTAAGGAAGCCAAGTCCCGATTTTTGATTATTTCCGGCCATAATAACCTCCAATTTAAAAAGTTGTTATCGACCACGCATTTTTCACTTGTTCATATCGGATATCCGTCGATCACCTCCTTTCTCTTTTGCGGCTTAATTAGTTGAAAGGTCTGGAAGTTTTTCTATCCCCGTTTCTCGAAAAGCCCGCCAGGGTTTGCGCCGCTGCCAGCCGCAAAATGGATTCCAAGAAAAAACTCCCCGACCCCCTTAATTAAATAAACAGAAGCGGTTTACGGCCACCGCATGCACAAAAAAACCCTGAACCGGTTATTCCGTTTCAGGGTTTTTTGGATCCATAATTTTTCCCAATATAATATTAAATTAGGCAAAAATAATGATCGAATAACTATGATTCTTTATAAGATATATTGTGAATTCTATGGCACTATAAAATCGTTGCTTAAAGCTTGTCAAGCGACAAATATTTTAGGGCGCAATTTACTTTTTCTTTCGCTCTAGCAAAAACAGTTGAACAAACCGGGGATCAATTTCGCTTGCCGCCACCCGGCCGTATTCGAGTTCTATTTCATTAAAAAGATCTTCAAAGGTTTGACCCAGCCGCTCTGAAATTTCAAAATCCCTCAGCCCTGTTTGGGCCGCCAGCCAGTTTAGAAAATCCGTCTTCATTTCCTGGGGAACCTTTTTAACGTTTTCCGAATCAGGTTCCGCTCTTTCCGGCAACAGTTTCTCAAAAAAAGGCAGAAACTGTTTAAGTCGCAGCGATTTTAGTTTTCGTTCCTTTAATTTGCAATACTGTCGGACCCAGAGCGTCAGCAAAAGGTTTTTATAGGTCAGAAAACCATATTTGGCGCTCCACTCAATATTTATATTCATCAACGACAACAGATCATCAACAGCGACAACCTGATTAAAAACCGCTTCGGTTTCATTGATATCATCAACGGAAGCAAAATCCCGGTACAAAAAACCGGTTTTGTAATTATCATAAAAAAGCGGCTTTTTAACCAGAAGCCCGCCGACAACACCCATCCATTTTTCTCCCCAGAAAGCCAACCGCAGGCCGGCGCGAGCGAACCAGCATCTTGAAAGCCATTTTTCTGCCCGCCATTTCAGCTTCAGCGCGCTGCCGAATCCAACTCTGAATATATCCTGAAGTGGATACCGCACGATCGATGCCGCCGACAGGGCAGGATCCACCTCTTTATCTTTTTGCATTTGTTCCAAGCCGATGCTGATGTAAGCGCTGGCTTTTTTGACGATCCTTTTGAGGACGTCGCGTTCACCAATGGTTTGATGGTCGGCCACCCCGATCTGATTGCACAGACTGGCAAACTCTGCCTGGAGCTGCTGCAATATATTGGCCGGTGCAATTTTCTGCAACGCGCGGGTGAAATGATTGTCTTCCTTCAATTCCCTCAAAGGAGAAATCGGCACCGGCAAAGACGAAATTTCTTCTGTTGATCGGGGGATGAACTTTGGCTTTTTCTTTTCAAGATCCTCGGGTCTTAGGCGTTGATAGATGCCGATGGCTTCATCAAAGGGCAAAAAACCCTTTTCCGCAAGCCGCACGGACCGCCAGCGATAACAGTCTTCTTCGGTTTCACTCGGAATCACATGGGTCATTTCAAGCAAAACCCTCTGGTAGGTACTATAATCATATGCGGCCAGCTGTTGCGCAAACTTGGTTAAAAAAGCACGGCGCTGTTCATCGGTAAGTTTTGCGGATTCAGTTTCAGTGGGAATATCGGTGAATTTCAAATAGTATACGTCGTCTAGCGTAAAGTATTCATCGCCGAACTCTGCAGGGTCCTGGTCATGTCCACGAATTTTCACTTCCAGGTTTTTGAACAGAAAAAATTCGACAAATTCCAGTTGGCTTTCTAAAACCCATTGGATAAATCGCTTCGGATCGGCTTCCAGCAGCAAATTCATCCAACGGGCCACTGAATTGAGTTCAATCCGGTCCTTTTGCCAGACCTCTAAATCGACAATGTGCCCCCACTGGTTATGGGTTGCCAGCGAAAGCAACGGCAAAGAATCTTCAGGCCCGATTTCATTAACCAGCAAATAAAAATCCTGCTCCGGAAATGAGTGCACCAGAGCCGCCGGCTGCGGATCATCTAAAATGCGATCAAGGGCTTTTTCAACAGGCAGCTCCATAATTTTTCGTCTTTTTTCCTGGAGCTGCAACACCCCCTGAAGTGTTTTCGAGTTATCTTTTTTATGGGTCATTGATCTTTTTGGAGAAGGGTTAGCTGATTGGCGGCCCACACGCCATTACTCAAAGGCGTGACTGGATCCGGCTTCACCTGGCACCGGCGAATTCCAAGGTGCAAATTTTAAAAGGAGCAACATGCCCGGAATGGCAACCAGCGTGCAGCCAATAAAAAACCCTTCCCAGCCGATATTTTTGGCCAGCAGACCGGTTACCGAAGATGCCAGCGCCCGTGGAAGCCCGATTAAGCTGGTTAATAAAGCATACTGGGTTGCCGTAAATTTTTTGTTGGTAATGCTGGCCATAAAGGCCACAAAAGCGGCCGTCCCCATTCCGCTGCTCAAATTCTCAAAGGCAATCACACCCGCCAGCATGGTAATGTTATAACCGATCCTGGCTAAAATCGCAAAACAGGCAGTCGACAATGCTTGAAGAATCCCAAAGATCCACAGGCCGCGATTAATCCCCAGTTTAAGCAACACGAGCCCCCCGATCAAAGCCCCGGTCATCGTCGCTGCGGTGCCAAACAATTTGACGACTGTGCCGATCTCTGTTTTGGAAAAACCGATCTCCAGATAAAACGGCGTTGTAATGGCGCTGGCCATCGTATCACCGATTTTATACAACAGAATAAAGGCCAAAATCCATAAAGCCCCGCTGCGCCTGAAATAATCGATCAACGGATTAACCATGGCTTCTTTCATCGACTGCGGCAGGTCAACATTGACGATAGGCTCGGGCGTCAGCACCGTGGTGACAACGCCGGGCAGCAGACACAGAGACATGATCAAATAAACCCGCGGAAAAGACAGGTGATCGGCCAGAATCATTCCACCGCCTGAGGCCAGCAGCATTCCCAGGCGGTAGCCATAAATGTACATCGAAGAACCCAGACCCAGTTCTTCATCCGGCAAGTCTTCCCGCCGGTAAGCATCAATAACGATATCCTGGGTGGCACTGAAAAAAGCCACCAGAATCGCGGCCACTATCATCATCCATGGATTTTGTACCGGGTCCGAATAACCCAACCCCACAATGGACGCCATCAACGCAATTTGGGCAGTGAAAAGCCATCCCTTTCGCCGTCCGAGAAACGGGAGAGCGAAGCGATCTAAAAACGGTGCCCATAAAAATTTCCAGGTATAGGGAATCTGAACAAGGGTGATCATCCCGATCCAGGTCAAATCGATACCCGCTTCCATCATCCAGGCTTGCAGGATTCCCATGGTCAAAAGAAGCGGAAGCCCGCCGGCGAATCCCATTACAAAGGCGACCAGCATTCGGCGACTGAATATTACGTGAAGAACGGATGGTCGAATCGGAAGCTGCAAATATGCCTCCTCGTCTCGAGCAAAAGCCGCTTAGAAGGAGTTCTGCTGTAAAATTTGAAAAGCGAGTTAAGATTTACGAGGCGTGCGGCCGCCATGCAAATGGACAATCCCAACACCGTCTGGCAGTTTCCCGTCTTACCGATGGCCTACATGTAATACGATTCAAACCTAAAGTTGCTCGGGTTTGACAATTGGTCCGTATTTTTCCTTGAGCGCCATAAGTTCCCGGCGTTGCTGTTTCAAAATGTCAAACAACCGATCGGGGATGTTTTTTTCTTTACCGTAAGCATCGACCTGCAAATCGATTCGCGCGATGATATGATCAATATAAAGTGAAAAATGTTTCTCATACAAATTTTCTGGGTATTCTTTAGCGATGCGTTCTTTAAACAGCTTTTTTAGATCTTCATATTTGGGAATAAATCCGATCGGCGTTTCAATGGCGTCCACTTGTCGATGCGCACGCCTTTCCAGCCAGGCCATCCAGGCTTTGACATCTTTTTTCTCCCCGAGCAATTTTTTAGAACTGCCCCCTCTGGCCTCATCAGTCAAAAAGTAATTAAGCCCTGCCATAATGGGCTGTTTATCCGATGCAATTTTAGTGCTGCCATAAAATTTAAATTGCGCATCCATGTATTCTCCCAGTGAACCGGGTATAAACGGCGCATTGGCCCATGGCTGCCGCCGGACTCCGGTGGCTCCGACTTCCGTGGCGGTGGCCGCCGACACGACACAGGCGCCGATGACAACCCCCTGATCCGGGTTTTTGGCCACCCAGACCGGCGGCATGGTATCGCTATCGCGACCACTGTAAGTAATGATACGGATTTCAGCTCCTTCGGCGCTTTCATTCATTGCCGAATAATTCCCCAAGGCACTGTTTGCCAGCGTGCAGCGCGAATTGGGGTGCGACATGGGAACGGGTTTGCCGTTTTTATCAACCATACCCTGTTCCCAGGGGCCCTGAAAGTTGACTCCCTTGGTGGGCAACGGATTCTGCCCATTGCCGGTCCACTGAGGCACGCCGTTTTCGTCTATTAAAACATTGGTCCAGATGACTTCGGTTCCCGGATGACGAAGACATTCCATCAACAGGGGATCTCCCTCCCAGTTGACGTCTTCAACGATGCCAAAGATCCCTTTTTCGGGATTGATCGAGCGCACAGAGCCATCTTCGGCAATCCACAGCTGCGCCAGGTCATCTCCGACAAAGTGATCCCCGGCCATCGCAGTGGTGGTCTTGCCGCAGCCGCTGGGAGCTGCCCCGCTCATCCAGGTGATCCTGCCGCCGGGGCCCTCGATGCCGGTGATAAACATGTGCTCGGCAACTTGCTCTCCTTTCAGAGTATAGACCGCACGATCCACCGAAAAGCGGTGATTGCCTTTTTTCATCAGCAGGGTATTGCCGGCATAGGTGCAATTAAAACTATAGGTCGTTAAATGGCTCCGATCCATATACACCCTTGCATTGGGCAGGTCTTCTGACCGGTTTAATCCCTCGCTATGGATATTCGCATAGAAATGCCCGAGCTTATCAACTTCCTGATCAAAATGGGCATATACATTTCGATACAGGATATCGGCACTGTGAAGGACATAGGTCGAGCTGGTTATCTCGATGGCCGGATTTGATGCCGGCGCCCCTAGCGGACCGCGCAAATAAAATCCAATCAGCATCAGCTTGCCTCGCATGATGCCGACCATTTTATCGCGAATATCTTGCAGAGCATCTGCCCGAGATTTTTTTAGCGCCAGGGAGTTGACCTCTTCGCCTTCATTATAGAAATAAAAAGTTCGATCAATAATGCGGCCCTGTTCTTCTTTCAGATCAAAATGAATCGTATGGCCTCCCATGGGAAGGGAGGACTCTTCGCCTTTTTTCAACGAAAGCTCGCGAATAAACTGCCGGTCTGCCTCGCACCCCGTATCGATAAAAACAGAATCCGGATCACACAAGACAATGGCATTGGCGATTTTTTTAAGCACATCCGAATTCTGAATGCGCGCAAGTTTGTCCAGATTCTCATCATTCAGCTTAGCCTTGAAAATCTGTTGAGCTGCTTTAAGGTCTTGAATGCCACCTAATTCTTTTAAAATATCCATGCAATCTTTTCGAGGTCCCATCCTGTTTTCTCCCTTTGTCCAATATCGAACCCTGCTTTGTTTCAGTTTCTCTATTTTTTAAGCTTTGCATAAAAGCTTATCATTTGAAGCTGAACGGGTCAAAAAATTAATCTCACCCCATAGGGGCAGGTATTTGTTATTCGATATGCGTTATGGGTTTAAACGCATTGTTATGTTCATATTTTGAAATAAGGCCATAGAATCATTCTAATAACGAATGCATTGGACGTTTTTCGCTCAATTAGGGTCTCGTCTGGTTAAGAACCATGTGAAGCAACGATAATATCCTTTAGCTCTCGTTTAGGCACATGATGCACGGCTTGAGCATCGCGCCAATAGCGAATACTGCCGTCGGGCCCAATGGGTTCAATCATAACCTTTTCTTTGGGTTTGCCGATGGCCAGCACCAGTAAAATTTGAAGATGCGGTTCGATGGTTAATATCTCCCGAAGCTTTTTACGGTTGACCGAGCCGATCATACAGCCGGCCAGTCCTCTTTCCCGGGCTCCCAGCAATATCGATTGGGCGGCAATCCCATGGTCACAGCCAAAATCTTTACTGATCGTGGTATCGCCGAGAATCACGATATAGGCCGTAGGCCTTTGGCCGACTTCGGGTCCGGGCCAGTCTTTTAGGTAGCCGGCCCAGGCCAAACAGGAAAAAATTTCAGCATTTATCTCGGGCTGGCATGCCAGGATATATTTTAGAGGCTGAAGATTCGCTCCGGAAGCTGACAAACGCGCCAGATCAACAATATCTTCCAGTGCCTTTAACGCCACCGAATGGTCTTCGTGAAATCTCCGGCAGCTTCTATTTTCTTTTACTAATTCTGCAATCATTTCAACCTCCCTTGTATAAAAATTTTTCTTCCAGCGGCATGTGTTGTCTGATCCAGACCAAAACCTTGTCAAACTCCTGCTTCATTTCATTCAGCGCCCGACCTCTGTGGCTCACCCGGCCTTTTTCTTCGCGGGTCAGCTGAGCAAATGTTTTTTTAAGGGGCGGATAGAAGAAAATGGGATCGTAGCCAAAACCGCTTTGACCGGCAGGGTGTTCAACGATCAGGCCTTCACAGCGCGCTTCATAAGTAAGCGCTGGACCGGATGGAACCGCAATTGAGATGACGCATTCAAAAGCAGCTCTGCGGTTGACTTTGCCGGCCATTTCGCGGAGCAATTTGGCGCAGCGCTGTTCATCGGTTGCATTTTCACCCGCGTAACGCGCTGACAGTAGACCGGGCGCTCCGTTTAAAGCCTCCACCACCAGACCGGAATCGTCCGCAAGCGCCGGGATACCCAAAATTTTGGCCGTAAAGCTAGCCTTCTTATAGGCATTGTCATCAAAGGTTTTACCATCTTCTTCCACCACCGGGATGGAGCCGAAATCATCGAGATTTTTTATATTAACCTGAAAACCGGTCAACAGATCTCGAATTTCGGCGGTTTTTCCCGGATTGCGGGTAGCAATGACTAAAGGAATTTTTTTGTCCATGACACTCACGCCTAAAGCGGGTTGCATTTCGTTGATCAGCAAGCCGCTTCAAATGACACCGCGGCAACTGTTAATGAGATGAAAACGACAGTGACCGCTTAGGGTAAAACATGGTTGAATTTTTGTAAAGATTTTAAATCATTCCTGCAGTAATGCGCTCTGCAGGCTCGAACTAAAATGCTTTACACTCCTCATACGACTGGTATAGTATCTTTATCGGTGTTTTGGGAAGCAGGTGTCATTTCAAAATCTGATAGGTCAAATGATGGGCATGCGCAAACGACTTTGCATTTTGCTGGCTTTAATCTTTTTAATCATCATGGCCGGTAGCAGCGGTTATTATATTATTTTTGATGCCAAGCCACGATTTCTGGATTGCATTTACATGACTGTGGTTTCCCTGACCACTGTGGGATACGGGGAAGTCCTACAAATTACAGGCAACGTCAAAGCCCAAATTTTCACCATGTTTTTGATTACCTTCGGCATGGGCATTATTCTTTACGGTATCGGCTCCCTGACAGCTCTGTTTCTGGAAGGTGAGCTTACCGGAATTTTCAGGAAAAAGAAAATGGCAAAACAAATAGATAAACTAAAAGATCATTATATCGTCTGCGGCGGCGGCGATACCGGCAGTGGTGTGATTGCCGAATTGTTTAAAAACAACGAAATGGTTGTTCTGATCGAAACAGACGGAGAAAGAATCGAACGCTGCAAATCAATTGGTGACCTGCTTTACATCCGGGGCGATGCTACCGATGATGAAAACCTGATCGACGCCGGAATTGACCGGGCCGCCGGAATCATCATCACCCTGCCGTCTGACAAAGACACCCTTTATGCGACCATGACGGCCCGCATGCTGAATAAAAATGTCCGCATCATCAGTCGTGTCACGAATCCGCACCTGAAACCCAAAATGAAAAAAGCCGGAGCAAATTCGGTTGTGTGCCCCAACGCAATCGGCGCTTTGCGCATGGCATCTGAAATGATCCGGCCCACGGCGGTGGATTTTTTGGATCATATGCTGCGCAGCACCAGCGGCAATTTAAGAATTCATGAATTAAGGGTTTCGGAAAATTCACCGGTTAACCAAAAAGAAATTCGTCAATGCGGTTTGGAGCAAGGCTACGGGCTGCTCGTTTTGGGGGCTAAAAATAAGGCCGATGAGATTGAATTTAACCCGCCGCCTAACCGGGTACTCACGGCGGGAACCACCCTGATTGTCATGGGCAAGGTCGATCAAATTGCCCGAGCTCAAACCTCTTTTTAAATTGATCAGAATTCCAGTGGGTCTCATGAAATGCGCAACAAAGACCTGATCTTAGCCATTGATAACGGAACCCAAAGTTTAAAAGCGTTGATCTTTGATCCGCAAGGACAGCTTCAGGCCAAGGAAGCGGTGACATTTGACCCGTATTTTTCGGAACAGCCGGCCTGGGCCGAGCAACATCCGACTGTATTCTGGAAGGCACTGGTGCAAGCCTGCCAGGGAATCTGGAACAGCCACAAAGTCGATAAAAACCGCATCGCCGCGGTAGGCTTAACCACTCAGCGGGCAAGCGTCGTCAACGTTGATAGAGATGGACGGCCCTTGCGCCCGGCGATTATATGGCTGGATCAGCGCAAAACTTATGGACTGCAGCCAGTCGGCGGCTTGTGGGGCCTGATTTTCAAAATGGCCGGGCTCAGCAAAACCATTGCCTATCTGCAGCAAGAGGCCGAAGCCAACTGGATCGAAACCTATCAGCCTAAAATCTGGCAAAGCACCCACAAATATTTACTGCTCTCCGGTTACCTGACCCACAAACTGACCGGCCGATTTGTCGATTCCATCGGTTGCCAGGTGGGTTACCTGCCTTTTGACTACAAGCGCCTGCGCTGGTCGGCCCGCTGGGACTGGAAATGGCGGGTGTTGCCCGCCGTATCTCCGGCACTTTTACCTGAACTGGTTGCACCCGGACAGCCCCTGGGTGAGATCAGCACCGCTGCGGCTGCAGAGACTGGAATCCCAAAGGGACTGCCGTTGATTGCAGCGGCTGCGGATAAAGCCTGCGAGGTCATCGGTTCCGGCAGCCTTGAATCGTCCATCGGCTGTTTAAGCTACGGCACCACTGCCACGATCAATGTCACCCATAAAAAATACATTGAACCCATCCCCCTTTTGCCGGCCTATCCGTCGGCTGTACCGGACTATCATACGATTGAGGTTCAGGTATACAGGGGCTCTTGGATGGTCAATTGGTTTAAAAACGAATTCGGCTGTTCCGAACAGCAGGAAGCCAGCAGGCTGGGCGTCGAACCCGAAGTATTGTTTGATCGGCTGGTGGAGTCGATTCCACCGGGTTCGATGGGACTGGTGCTGCAGCCTTACTGGACTCCCGGACTTAAAATGCCGGGGCCGGAAGCCAAAGGCGCCATCATCGGCTTTGGTGACGTCCATACGCGCGCGCATCTGTATCGCTCGATTTTAGAAGGCCTGGCCTATGCCCTGCGTGAAGGCAAAGAGCGTATTGAACGGCGAAGCGGCACGCCGATTACAGCGCTGCGCGTGTCCGGCGGGGGAAGCCAAAGCCGAATCGCCCTGCAGTTAACCGCCGATATTTTCGGGCTGCCCGCCAGCAAACCCCATCTTTATGAGACCTCCGGCCTGGGTGCAGCGATTGATGCGGCCGTAGGGGTGGGTTTGCATACGGACTTTAAAACAGCGGTCAAGGCCATGACTCACGTTGGGGAGGTTTTTGAACCGAATCCAAAAAATCAGGACTTATATGATGCGCTATATCACGATGTTTACCAAAAAATGTACAAACGCCTAAAACCGCTGTATGAACGCATACGAGAAATAACCGGCTATCCAAAATGAAGCCGGTGGGACCTGCAATAGAGGGAGTTGCGGATTGGAGTTTGAGCGCCGTTTGTTTAATATAATATCAACGTAATTTCAATGGGTTAAACATAATGTCGCCGGACTTCCAATTGTCTTTACAAAGTTTCAGGGTTGTGCCATAAATTCTTCCAATTTAATTCATCAGCCCGACTACCTTCTCCCAAAATCGAATAATGAAAATTTGGAATTCGCTTTTCAGCGGAAATTTATCATTCACCATTTTTTTGTCGAATTAATGCTAAAAGAGCTATCCATTCGAAATTTTGCGATTATCGACGATCTTCGGATCGGTTTTACATCTGGATTGACCATCCTCAGCGGGGAGACCGGTGCCGGCAAATCCATCATTCTCAATGCCGTCAATCTGTTGCGGGGCAGCCGGGCTTCCACCGATCTGGTGCGCAGCGGGGCCGAGAGCGCTGAGTTGGAAGCGTTGTTTGAAATAACGCACTCCAGCAAGGCGGCAAGCATAATGGCCGCGAATGGATATGAGCCTTCTGAAGGCTTGTTGGTCAGACGGATTATTTCTCGCAACGACACAAATCGGGTTTATATTAACGGCCGCCTTGCCACCATTCAACTGCTCAACGCCATCACCGAAAATCTGGCCAGTATTTCCGGACAGCATGCCAACCAGATTCTATTTAAAGAGGACCAGCATCTTTTAATTCTGGATCAATTCGGTGCACTGATCCCCTTGCGCGAGGAGGTCCGCGAATGTTTTCAAAATATGCTCCCGTTGCTGGAAAAATTAAAAGAATTAAAAGCCATCCAGCAGCGGCAAGCTGAGCATATTGACCTGTTGGGATTTCAAAAACAAGAAATCATTGCTGCCAATTTGAGCCTGGGCGAGGATCAGGATCTTGAGCAGGAAAAGATGCGCTTAAAAAACGCAGAAAAACTTTATCAGACCGCATACAGCAGCATCGAATCCCTTTACAGCGCACCGGGCTCAGTCATGGAAAAGCTGGTGGCTGTGAAAAAAGATCTGGAAAAGATCAGCCAAATTGATGCGCAGATCAAGGCTAAAGCTACAAGACTGTCTGAAACCGAATATCAAATTGAAGATCTGATTGAAGAACTGCGCAGCTACCTGAGTTCTATCCAGCTGGATGACAAGCGGCTGGAAGCCGTCGAAGAAAGACTCGATGCTCTCAATAAGCTCAAACGCAAATACGGTGGTTCGATCGAATCGGCGTTGAACCGGCTCAAATCCATTGAACAGGATCTAGCCGGTATTGAAAATATTGCCGAGAAAATTAGTCAAACCGAATTGCAGATTAGCAAATTGCAAACTAAACTCAGTAAGCTCGCCTTGGAGCTATCCCAGCGGCGGAAAAAAACAGCCGATGACTTTGCTAAAAAAGTAGTCGATCAACTGAGCACCTTAAGGATGTCAAAAACCGGCTTTCGGGTGTTGCTGCAAACCACACCGGCTGATGAAAAGACCGATGTCTATCTGACGGTCGAAAACCAGGTGATCACGGAAACCGGTATGGATCGGGCGACTTTTTTAATTTCACCCAATATAGGCGAGGCTTTAAAACCCCTGGCCAGCATCGCCTCCGGCGGTGAGCTTTCCCGAGTCGTTTTGGCTTTAAAGGCCCTGTTGGCCAAAATCGGCTCGGTTGAAACCGTGGTTTTCGATGAGGTGGATGCCGGAATCGGAGGAGGCGTTGCAGAAGTCGTCGGCAAAAAACTGGCCGATCTTGCCAATCACCATCAGGTCATTTGCATCACCCATCTGCCCCAGATCGCCAAATTCGCCAACCAGCATTATTGTATATCGAAGAACGTTTCAAAGGGAAGAACGCGCACATCCTTTCAGCTGCTGAATGCCGAGGACCGACACAAAGAAATCGCCAGGATGTTGGGCGGCGAGAAAATTACAGAGGCAACGCTGGCCCACGCACGTGAGATGCTCGATAAAGTGGCCAACAAGGCCAGACTATAAAAAAGGACCAAAGGAGAAACTCAATGACGAAAACCCTTATGATATTGACCGTGACCGCCTGCGTTTTGACAGCACCAGCGGCCGCCGATAACATAACCCCTGCCAAACGTGCCGACATCGAAAAATTGATGCGAATTACCGGAGCACCGGATGTAGCAAAACAAATGTCGAACTTTTTTATCAACCAAATGAGTCAGGCAATTAAAGCGTCGCGTCCTGATTTGCCGGCCAAAACCTATCGTATCCTAATTGAAGAAATAAACAGAGTTATTGAAGAACAAATGACGGCGAAAGGTGGCTTTCTCGATATGGTGATACCCATCTATGCGAAGCACTTCAGTCATGAGGACATTAAAGGGTTACTTAAATTCTACCAGACCGAGTTGGGGAAAAAAACAATAAAAACCTATCCGCTCATTCTTCAGGAAAGCATGACTCTCGCACAGGACTGGACAAAATCGCTTGGACCCCTTATTCAAAAAAAGGTCAATCAACGTTTCCAAAAGGAAGGAATTGATCTTTCCGTTTAAAATTTCAATTATCAACATCAGTAGAGGAATCAATCAAGGGATTGCTGTATTAAAATCATTCTGATGAATTGACGAGCGCCCAAAAAGCGGTAAAGTTTTTCGAATAAGATCCGATAAAAATGATGACAGGATGTTAACACAGACTGTCACCCAATGCTCGGAGGGTGATTCGTCATGAGTCACCCTCTTCTATTGGGTCCTGCCGGCGAAACCCTTTCATTAATTCTCGTTCCTTTTCTAATAATCAGCTTATCTAGATAGAAGTAATTATCAAACCACTACATATGGTAGCAGGTAGGAAAACCGTTGCCCAAAGATTATGAAAATTTTTCCATAAACCCCTTGTCCGGCTCCACTCGTTGATGCTTTGATGCATTTTCAACCAACTGGAATCATACCATAATTTTCAAGGCTGCTTTTTCGGCACGCTTTATGCTAAGCATCGTTAATAGATAAAAACCCCAAAGCCGGTTTTGGAGAATTTGGCTCATGGAAGAAACATTGGTTTCTCTGCTGGTTGCTTTGGTAAGTGCGCTTATAATTTTCGTCTCATTTGAAATCTACATCGGATTATAAAAGCAATCTAAAAAATGACTGTTATTGGTAAAAATCCTTGATTGGAGTCTCATGCTCATAATCGACAATGAAAGGTTCAAATGTGGACTCAAATCCTGAAAAAAGAGACACGCCTCGGTTTGAACATGAAGCAACGGTCATGATTGAAAATTATCCGTCCGGCAAATACCATGAAGGCCGTATGTACAATTACAGCCGAACCGGGATGTATTTTGAATCGGACTTCGCGCCCCAGGTCGATACCGATCTTTTTATCGGTATTGAAAACTCCCCTTATTCTTCCGAGCACGATGTTCGCCGGGCAAAGGTCGTGTGGTGTAGAAAATTGCCAGACAACGCCTCTTACTTTTATTATGGCGTGGGCGTTAAATACTACTAAACCCATTCTCAAATGAGATGGGTTTTAACTATCTTCGAATTGATTGCGCCAGATCGTTTATCCGTTCCCTGATATGAATTAAATATCTGGCCATTTTCCCGCGGTGGTCGGCCGTAATGGAATCATGCTCTCCTCTTAGAACAATCAATGGATCAAAAGTGCAGATTTGCTCCATCTCGCGGAAGGCAATCCGGATGTTTTCTTCACCGCCCTTTTCTTTGATCTGCGGGTAAAGCTGGACAAAGGTTCGCATAAAATCCCGTAGAACCAGGATGACTCCCTGGGTGTAGTAAATGCGGTTGTCAAGATCCGTATAGGGAACTTCGTCGTTGGGTTGCACCAACAGTCCAAGCGGTTGATCGAGAAACTGATTGCCAATGATAAAGGTGATCATATTGTACATGTCATCTGAGCGCATGTTATAAATCGCTTTGCCAGCGACGAGTGCATCCTCATATTTGCGAAGCAATTCAAGACCCTTTCGATACTCACTTTCGCTGGAGGGAAACCACCAGCTGTCCTCACTAAAAGCAAAATGTTTCTCGCGAGCTTGTTTTAGAAGTTCATTTTCAGCATCGACCGATCCATATTTCGCCAGATTGGTCGAAAAAAAGTTAATCAGCATGCGGGTTGCGAAAATCACTCCCCGCTGTCGATTGGCCCGATTATCCAGCCAGCGTGTGGGCGAAATAATCAAATCATTAACCGACCAGCCGAATGGCGAATCCATTTCTTCCTTCAAACGATTGCCGATGGCTGCACAAAGTACCGCCCCTTTCTTGGTCTCGGCTGAATTGGGTTCGGTTTGATCCAATAGCGGAAGCATGTTTGAAGCGGACCAGGGAAATTTAGTGGGATCAATTAGCGTGTAGCACTTATAAACGCCCCAGTAAATACCGGCCGTCAAGGGCCAGATTAAAATAAAGGCGAGTAAAATGACCACACTCCATTTGCCGAAAGTCGTCATCTTGGGTACCAAAGATTTTTGCATAATGGATCTTCTTTCATAAAAAGCAAAGGAATCAAATCACCTGTTAAACGATCAATTAAAATATATAATTGCATAAGCTTTAAAAATTAGTTACTTGTTTGTCAGGTGTCAACCTTTTCTAAAATCCCAGTTGCTTATTTGAATCGAATTTGTTTGCCCCGGCGGTCGCACTTGGTTCTTGACACCCGGCACCGGCGTGTTACTGTAAAATCGGATGGATTTTTTTGCACGAATACTCACCTAAACGCATGCAGAGAGGCAGTCTATGCTAAGAAAACCCTTTTTAGTGATCGTCGTTTCGAGCGCGCTTTTGACAACCGGTTGTATTGCCCTCGTTGTGGGAGCCGGCGCAGGCGCAGGCGCCTATGCCTATGTTGACGGTCAGTTGAGTCGAACCTACGAGGCGAAGTACCAAAAAACCTATCAGACATGCAAAAGTATTTTGGAGGATATGAAACAACCCATTTTGGAGGAAACGACAGACGGAGCTCAAACAACGATCGACTCCAAGCGCGCCGATGGAACGCCCATGACAATAAAAGTCCGCATCATCGATCCTGACTGGACCGAAGTTTCGGTGAGAACGGGTTTTGTGGGGGTCTGGAAAAAGGAAATCTCAGAACAGTTTCATGAATTTTTGGCCGAAAGGCTTAAAAAATAGCGCCTAAAGATTTTTGCGCGCCAAGGGCAGCTCGAGATTCAACTCGTCAATATGCTCCTGCTCCAGCTGGTTGATCTCTTCGATATGGGCATCCATGATATGCCTGAGACGTTGATCAAAAAAACGGTGCAAACTGTAATTAGCCACAGCCGTGAAGCCGCGCCGAATTTTATGATAGCCGCCCATTCCGGGATCAAAACGGTTGATCCCGTTAACAATCGACCACTCAATGGGGCTGTAATAGCATACATTAAAATGCAGATGCTTAACCTCTTTTGAACAGCCCCAATAGCGCCCAAACAGCTGATCCCGTTTACGGATCAAAAGCGCAAGACCGATGGGCGATGCCGGATGTGTTTTTTCAAAAGCAGCCACAAACACCAGACGCTGGCGATAGCAGCCGTCAGCCAGTCCCCTAAAAAAATCCTCCGTAAGGTATTTGCAGCCCCAGGGTCCGAACTTATCGTTGGTGCGCTCGTAAAATGACTATATGTCGGAAAAAAAGGCCCGCGGAATACCATTGCCTTCAAAGGTTTTCAGCTCCACCCCCTGTTTGGCAATCGATTGGCGCTCCCGCTTTATGTTATGCCGCTGGTTTGAATTAAAAGCGGCCAGATAATCATCAAAGGTCCGATATCGCTCATTTTGCCAGGTAAAACTCTGGTGCAGCCAGCTGATGAATCCATGGTTTGTCATCAGCCGGCGCCATTGCGGATCAACGAATAGAAAGCTGCAGCCGGAAAGCCGGTATCGGCGGCACAATTGATCGATTTCATTAACCATATATCGGGTTAGCTTGTTCTCTTTCTCTCCGCTTGCAACCAGGAAGCGGTAGCCGATCATCGGAGTAAAGGGGCTCATGCCGACAAGTTTTGGGTAATAAGAAATTTTCAAATGCCGGGCCACATCTGCCCAAGCATGGTCAAATACGAATTCTCCCGCAGAATGTGCCTTGATGTACAGAGGGGCTGCCGCGATCAATTCACCATGAGACCAGACCGTTAGATGATGAGGCAGCCAGCCGGTTTCAGCAGTGGTGCTTTTGGAAAGCTCCATTTGACGAAGCCATTCCCACTCCAAAAAAGGCGTGGGCAAAGGCTTTGCGAGCGCATCCCACTGAGCCTGATCGATCTCGGCAATGCTTTTTATCCAAGCAACCGAATAAGATGATTCATGAGATGGGTTCATGCCTAAGATTAATATCAAAAAACATTGCTGTCACCCTTTTTTGGCAATCACGCCAAATTAATGGAGGGATCGGCGAGTTTTTACCCTGAAACCCATTTTGCAGCAAGCGCAGGCCTCTTAAAATAAAGCCAAAGAACCCGCCGAAAACCACGCGCTAAAAACGCTCCACAGCCGGCCACCATATACCACCCGGACTCCTTGACAATCTATCCAAGATAATCATATTATGGTGCTAAAGATGATGAGCTTAAAGGACAGCCAATGCCACTTTATGAATTTAGATGTTTAAAATGCAACGACTGCTTTGAATTATTGGTGATGAAACAAGAGGACGAAGTGGAGCTTAAATGCCCCTATTGCAAGTCAGAAGAATTTGAACGGGTCATAAGCGCATCCTGTTACAGCATCGGCAGAAGCTCCGGCAAGCGTGGAGGTGCATTTGCGCAAACTCGCAACTGCCCTAGCGGTAGTTGCACCACTTATGAAATACCGGGACATGAAGGTTAATTTCAAAACCTTTCTCGATAATCCCAGTTAATCGGTTCCTGCCACATCATGAGACACCGACACCCGCTTGGTGAGCAATCGCGATTTTTCTGCCTTTAGCGGCAAAAGATGCGCGTCAGCAAGAGCCTAACTCGTAGCGGGTGGAACCCGGTGTGATGCAACCGGTTGGAATTCACCCGGTCAAACTCATCGGGCCAATCTTTGCATTTGCGATAAAGATGGATAGAAGCTATCTCAAAAATAGTAGATCACGCCCAAGAGCTAGGCGTGAGCCGACGCAAAAGCGCAGCATACTTGAAAGAGTATGTGAGCATTTTAAGGAGGCTCACAACGCAGCTATTGAGTGTGAGATGCATTTTTGAGATAGCTTCTAAACTTCCAAGCCGGCCTCCGCCTCAAACAAGCTCTGTCTAAAAAATTGCTCAAATGGAAAATTTCGATGAAACAAATTCACATCCGGGAAAAAGAACAATTTAAAAAGCTTTTTAGGCAAGAACAAATCGACAATTTCGAAGATCGCTTTAAGGTTCTGGAAGTCTTCTTACAGACCGAAAGCCATGTGACCATCGCAGAGCTAGTCGAGCTTCTTGATCAAAACGGCTGGAGCATTGATGCTGAGTTTGTTCGCGAAACCATGAAGCTCATGTGCCGTTTCGGATTTGCTCACCAAAGTGACTTTAACAATGGTGCCATTCGCTATGAGCATCGTCACTTGGGCCAGCATCATGACCATATGATCTGTACGAAATGCAGAAAAATAATCGAATTTAAAGAAAATCGTCTCGAAGAGCTGCAAATCCAAATTGCTGCAACGCATGGATTTCACATGCTTCAGCACAAAATGGAAAGAATGCGCTTGTTGTCAATGGGCCTTCGGCTGGGCGATGAAATCGAAGTCATCACCAACAGCAATCAGGGGCAAATGGCCATCGCAGCGGATTTTAAACGCTTTGTACTCGGGCGGGGTTTGGCCCAAAAAATCCTGGTTGAGCCGATAAACCTTGAAAAAACCCGACAGCAAAATGGAAAAATTTGAACCCGCATACATCAAAACCTTTAAAAAGGGATTATTACGCAAAAAAATACAAGCAGCTTATAAAATTTTACGCTCTTGCAAACTTTGCCCTCGTCAATGTCGGGTAGATCGGATTGCCGGTGAAACGGGTATATGTAAAACCGCAAAACAGGCCTGGGTTTCCAGCTCCAACCCTCATTTCGGTGAGGAAGCACCGTTGGTGGG
>JARRJQ010000002.1:30211-49945 GCA_037388985.1 Desulfobacterales bacterium
GCAACCTTATGTGTTTGTTTTGCCAGAATTTCGATATCAGTCACGAGGGTTACGGTCACGAAGTTTCCGACAAGCAATTGGCTGCCATGATGGTCGCTCTGCAAGAGCAGGGATGCCATAACATCAACTTTGTGACACCCTCCCATGTGATAGCTCAAATTCTTTCCGCTCTTGAGATCGCAATCCAGCAAGGTCTTTTCGTTCCCCTGGTTTATAACTCCAGCGGCTATGACCTGCCTGCAACCCTCAAGTTACTGGAGGGCGTATTTGATATTTATATGCCGGATTTCAAATTCTGGGATGCGGAAGTCGCTGAAAGTGCTTGCCAGGCAAAAGACTATCCGCAAATAGCCCGTAGCGCCTTGAGGGAGATGCACCGTCAGGTCGGAGATCTAAAAGTTTCTGAAAGTGGTATTGCCCAAAGAGGCCTGCTGATTCGACATCTGGTCTTACCCGGCGGGCTGGCGGGCACCCGCGAAATAATGCGCTTTATCGCCCGTGAGATTTCAACCAACAGTTACGTAAATATCATGTCCCAATATCGACCATGCGGACGCGCCGCCGAAATAAAAGGATTAAATATGCGTCTTTCTCCAACTGATTTTCAAACCGCATTAAGGGAGGCCGCAGCCGAAGGCGTCACCCGTCTCGATCAGCCCCGGCAAGCATTTTTATTCCGGTAATTTTTGGTATTCGTCTTTTTTTCGTGATACATTTAATAAATGAAGATATTAACAAGTTTTTGATTTATCTTAAATAGCTCATGCAAAAAATCTTTGTCGTTGGAGATATCCATGGGTGCTTTGATAAACTCCGCGCACTGATGGAAATAATTCCGCTGAATACCGCTCAGGACCAATTGCTTTTCATTGGGGATTACATCGACCGGGGACAATGTTCGGTTGACGTGGTGGATTATCTGGTGGATATAAAAAAACAAATACCAGGCACCATTTTCTTAATGGGTAATCATGAAGATATGCTCCTAAATTACCTGAACGGTAGCGATCGCTTCACCTATCTGCTAAATGGCGGGCAGCGGACCCTGGACGAATATCTGAACCGCTCAAATAACCCGGATTCCTTTCCCATTCCATCTGAGCACCTTCGCTTTTTTAACTCATTGCATCTTTATTATCAGACTGACAACTATGTCTTTGTTCATGCCGGCCTCCGCCAAAAAGTGCCGCTTGAATTACAGGATAAAATGGATTTGCTTTGGATCCGCGATGAATTTATTTATTCCGAATTTGATTTCGGCAAACGCGTCGTATTTGGACATACGCCTTTTAGAGAACCGCTATTACAGGCAAATAAAATCGGAATCGACACAGGAGCCGTATACGGTAACCGGCTAACGTGTATTCAACTACCTGAAATAGAATTTTTCTCGGTATAATGTTTTTACATCTGGACTTCATCAGCAATGAGCAGGAACATCAGGTTTAAGGCAGCCTGCCGAAAATAAATGATCACATATAAAGCGCCTGTCAAAGCTTGACAAATGCCATTAATATCGCTACCAGTCTACAGGACAAGCGGACAAAAATACAACCCAGTTAATGGCTTCAGGATCTCTGCAGAGTAAATGGTTGATCCTCGAATTGCACGAAATGTTGCTTAATGATGCCGATGAGGGGGCAAACAGACTGTTATGAAAATTCAATTCAGCATTATTTCTTTAATCGTCATTGTGTTTGCCACAACAGCCAGCGCTGAGCGATTGGCCATATCAGCCCCGGTAGCCAACATACGTTCCGGCCCGGGAGTCAATCACGATGTTTTATGGAAAGTAGAAAAATATTTTCCAATCCTGGTAATTGAAAAGTCTGGCCAATGGTATCATTTTCAAGACTTTGAAGGTGACAAAGGATGGGTGCATGAGTCACTGGTTGGCAAAATTCCCGCGATCGTTACCAATAAGGACACCTGCAATATCCGCTCCGGTCCCGGAACAAACTTCCCGATACTTTTTACCGTTGAAAAAGGGGTGCCATTTAAAGTCCTCGATCGCAAAGATGCATGGATTCACATTGAACATGCCGATGGTGATAAAGGCTGGATCTATAAATCGCTTGTCTGGTAGTCTGCGGGATCAATATTTCAGCCTATCCAGCGGAGCTACCGCATTGTAAAGTATATGTAAATCCGTCATTGTCTGGCCGCTCAAGGTCGAGTTAAAAATTGATAAATTATGCATAATTTTTACGGCATTGAAAAAAATAAAAAATTAATCGTGGGTGTCGGTTCGGCCCTGCTTGATATTTTGCTCCGCGAAGACGAGGATTTTTTGGTTAAGACCGGTGCCGTGAAAGGCGGAATGACATACGTACAAAAGGAATTTATTGAAAAGTCCGTAGCGAATTCATTAAAGCCAGTCACCGTTGCACCTGGAGGATCAGCCTGCAATACGATTTTGGGAGTCGGCAAACTCGGTGGAGCAGCTCGTTTTGTCGGCAAATGCGGTCGCGGGGAGATGGGCCAGTTTTTTGAGAATGAACTAATCCGGCACAATGTCGAGCCGTGCGCTCTATGTTTACATTTTTGGGGGCATCTGCCGAGGCTTTGCCGGAGGATATCTCTGAACTGTGTTTTGAAAAGGCGGCTATCGTTCATGTTGAAGGCTACCTTCTGTTTAATTCGGACTTAATTTTAAAGGTTTTAAAAACAGCCAAAGCTTGCGGAGCCTTAATATCTTTGGATCTATCCAGCTATAATGTTGTCAATGAATCCCACGAATTACTGCGGCACATCATTGAAACATTCGTCGATATCTTGATGGCGAATGAAGATGAAGCCCTGGCTTATAGCGGACACTCAGATGAAACCCGCGCCGTTAAGGCCCTGGCCGAAAAAGTAAATATTGCCGTATTAAAAGTAGGCGCGAAGGGAAGCTTTATCGCGCACAACAACAAGATCTTACCGATCCGCCCGGCAGGCACCGGCTATGCCATCGATACCACCGGAGCCGGCGACTTGTGGGCAGCTGGCTTCTTACATGGACTGGTCAATGGGTATCCGCTGGATAAGTGCGGTGAACTGGGCTCAGTCTGCGGCTACGAGGTGTGCCAGGTTCTCGGTGCCAACATTCCCGAAGCGGGTTGGGTGAGGATCCGGAAGCTCATTAAGTAATTCTTTTAAAAATCGGCAAGGGAAAACCATAAGGCGTTTCTTTAGCAATTCAAATAAATGCCTAAATTGCCTAAAATTGATGATGATCTTCATTTTTAAATTTTAGCTCACTTTAGGCATTTTAGACATTTTGGCTCATTTTATTTTGGGGGAGGTTCAATGGCGAGGCGGAAAAAAAGCCGAAAGGAGTTATTAAAAAAACCGGATGAATTTATTACGCTGACCGGCAGGGCAATGCAGTTTGCCTCGGTCTACCAGAAACAACTGTCTTATGCTTTGTGTGTGCTTGTAGCCGTTGCTTTAGTTATTTTTGGTTACCGGTTCTTTGCAAAGCGATCAGAAACAAAGGCCTTTGCGGAGCTCGCGCAAATTATGGCTAGCTATGAGGTAGACAAAAAAGCATCCTCTGCACAGGAGGCCTATCGAAAAGCATCGGAAGAATTGCAACGCCTTATAAAAAGAAATGGCGGCAACGCAGGCGGAAAACTCGCCAGAGTCCGCTATGCAAATATCAGTTACGACGCCGGAGATTATGATAAAGCCATCAAACTATATAAACAATCTTTGAATGACTTTAAAGACAACCCACTCGTTTATCATTTGATTCTCAGCGATCTTGGCTATGCATATGAGGGTACTAAGGATGACCGCGATGCGGCAACGTATTTTGAAGAATTATCTTCGGCAACCGATTCGGGCATTAGGGATGAAGCTCTGTTTAATCTTGGATTGCTGTATGAGAGGTTAGGAGATGCCGCCAGGAGCCGTAAAGCCTTTCAGGAAATTGTTTCGAAATACCCGAACTCCATGTATTTTGACATCGCCCAAGAGAAGTTGTCCTCAAAGAGCTTCGATTCCTCTTCCTGACGGTCCTGTGGATTTTAAATTTCGAAACGTCATACTGTAATTCATTCTTTAATCGAATTGTGCTTCTTTTTAAGACAACGTTCTTTATTCTTTCAGCCAACATCCAGGTTATACTTTTTTATTTTTTGATTAAGACCACTTTTGCCAATCCCCAGCAAATCGGCCGCATGCGACTGGACATTGTCGGATATTTTTAACGCGCGTTCGATCATTGCTTTTTCAATCATAGCCAGCGTGTCATACAGTTTTGCATCCGCCGGTATTCCCTCGAGATGCAAGGTATTGTGCACATTATCCTTAAAACCAATCGGCAGGTCCGATACTCGGATAATCTCACCCGGGCATAGGATCATTACCCGCTCAATGACGTTTTCCAGTTCGCGAATATTACCGGGCCAGCTGTAATTGTAAAATAGCCGATCGACCTCCTGGTCGACGCCTTTCACCGGCTCATTCGATTGACGCTCGGGGCCATATTTTTTAATAAAATGATTTACCAAAAGACGAATATCCTCTTGACGCTCTTTCAATGCCGGCAAGGCAATATGAACGACATTTAATCGATAATAGAGGTCTTCGCGGAATCGACCAATCTGCATTTCATACTGCAGGTCTTTGTTGGTGGCCGCAATTATGCGGATGTCTACAGATATCGTTCTAACACCTCCCACCCGCTCAAAAACCTTTTCCTGCAAGACCCGCAGCAACTTAACCTGCAGGTTCTGGGACAATTCGCCGATCTCATCCAGGAAAAGTGTTCCGCCATCTGCCAGCTCGAAACGGCCTTTCTTGGTAGCCACAGCCCCAGTAAAGGCGCCTCTCTCATGGCCAAAAATCTCGCTTTCCAGTAAACTTTCAGCAAGCGCTGAACAATTCACGGCCACAAAAGGTTTTTCGCGTCTGTGGCTGTTGAAATGAATCGACCGGGCCACCAGCTCTTTGCCTGTGCCGCTTTCGCCTTCGACTAAAACCGTAGCATTGGTCGGCGCAACTTTTTGAATGGTATCAAAAATATCTCGCATTTTTTTGCTTTTGCCGATAATGTTACCGAAACGATACTGAGATTCAACCGCATCGCGAAGTAGCCGGTTTTCTTTAACCACTTGATACATGGATATGGCTTTTTTAACATAAATGATCAATCGTTCGTTGTCGAACGGCTTTAAAACATAGGTGTAAGCCCCTTTCTGCATCGCCTCAACGGCTTTGTCCACCGTGCCATGAGCGGTCATCATGATGACCGGAAGATCCGCATTGATAGATTTTATATGCTCCAGCAGTTCAATGCCGTCCATCTCGGGCATTTTCATATCGGTGAGAATCAAGTCCAGGTCTGATGTCTTCTGCACCTCAAGCGCCTCGCGCCCGCCAAGGGCCGTCAGAACTTCAAAGCCCTCATCTTCTAAAACCGCGCTCAAAATGGTTAAATAATTTTTTTCATCATCCACAATTAGAATCGTTTGCATGGCGATATGGCCCTATCGGCTCGATTTTTAATTGATATCTTCAGGAGTTGTGCCAATCTTGTCTTCATCGACCTTTTTTTGCTTTACGGGCAATTCGATCGTAACCCGAGCTCCACGGACAGGTCGATTCACAATCTGTATACTACCGCCGTGGGACTCGATAATATTTTTTACAATTCCCAAACCAAGGCCGGTTCCCATATCTTTCGTCGTAAAAAACGGATCCCAAATCTTTTCTAAATTTTCAGGTGGAATCCCTTTTCCCTCATCATCAAAATGCACGGTGAGCAGATGATCATTCGAACTGATTTCAACAAGGACTCTGCCGCCATCAGGCATGGATTGCATGGAATTGATCAATATGTTTAGAAAAGACTGATACAGCATGTCAGAATCGGCCATGATTTTTGGCAAGGAATTTTGATAAATTTTTTGGATGACATAGCCTTGCTGGTTAATCTGGGGCTCAAGAAAGGTAATATTTTTTTCAATAACCTCTTCCACCCGGCACGGTGCAAAATTTGGACTTTTGGGCTTGGCATAATTGATAAAATTAGTGATGATACCGTTTAAGCGGCTGGATTCTTCGACGATGATATCGGGAATGGTATTTGTGGGATCAACTTTGGCTGCTTTTTTCTTCAAAAGTTCGGCTGAGCTCCTGATAATCCCCAAGGGGTTGCGAATCTCATGAGAAATCCCCGCCGCCATTTCACCCAACGACGATAATTTCTCTGCTCGGGCCAGACGCTCTTTGAGTCGAAGCCTTTCCATTGCGCGCCGTTGAATGATGCTTTCGCCCCGCTTGACAACAAATACCAATACGACAAAAAGAGCCCCCATCAGCACTGTGCAGGTAATAATAACCAAAATCTGAATTTTAAATATGGTCTTATAATCCCCGGAAAGATCCTGGACGATTTCAACGACACCGAGGACTCGTCCCGAAATCTGCCCGACTTTCGATTCCTGGCGCAAAGGTGCGAACGTGATTAAGCGAACTTCCTTGGGCGAGCCGAACAGGATTTGCAAAAAATTGCCCCGTTGAACGAGTTTAGAATTCCTTTTGCCATCCCGGGCCTGCAGGTAGCCGGTTCCTCCATAATTTTTGCGGCCGATCATCGCCGGATCAAAACTATAGGAAACCTGGTTGTCCATGCTGTAAATATTGACTGTTTCAACTTTGAAGCTGTGCATTGTACTGCGCACGACGCTATCCATGCGCTCAAATTGCTCTCGCTTGCTAAGCTGAATTTTGCCGCTCATCATAACGACGGGAATTACAAATTGTAAGAAAACCTGATGATTCAAATTTTCAATCAGTACGCGGGCGTAGTCCTCGCTTTTTTTGCGTTGCATGGACTTGACCCAATGCGTATTGAGCACCGTCAGGATAATGGTCACCAGAAAAATGACAATCAGCCCGGCAAACGCAAAATATTTGACGAGTCGAAAAGGCTTTATTTTTTCTTCGGAGAGCTTGGGTTCCATTGTTCAAAATCACAATAAATTCAGTAAGTCTTCTTACAGAGGGTTAAGAATACTAGTTTTTAAGGGCAATTTAAAGCTTTTTTCACTCAAGGTTTAGAATTATTTCTCCGATATTTTCAATAATTTGACGGTAAATGTGTAAATATTTGCCTAGTTAAATACAAATGATACCAATTATCCTCGATTTATTTTTGGGAGCTGCTTAAAATTAAGTCTAATACATTGTATTAATTATTTTTTCTTATATAACACATTAAAACCTATTTATCTATAGATATTGGCGCAAAATTTGCAGGTCGTTTCAATGCATCTTCATTTGAAAATAAGCACTTTTGAGCAATGGAAAGGAGCAATGTTGAGCATAAAGAACTTTTTGCAATCAAGTATAAAACGCTGATTAGATTCAAACCATCCTGGCAGGGTTATCTACTACTACATATGGTAATTAAAATTAATTAAACCACAATATAATCTAATTTATTGTAATTATATATAATCTATATATAATTATCTTGACTCTAAGGGCAATTTGTGGGGATAATTAAATAATTAATGACAATTTATTGCTGAATTATGTTTGGTCAATTTTGGAAGTATTTGATTCGCGTATCTCTAAAAGAGGAAACCCTGACTCATGGCTGGCAAAAATCGTGTAAAAGAAACCAGAGAGTCCTTACTGATGAGCAAAGCCGAACTCGCCAGAGAGGCGCGTGTTTCTCCAATTACGATTTCGCGCATCGAACAGGGCATGCCTTGCCGCATGGAAACCAAACGAAAGATTCTTTTCGCATTAGGTCTTAAGCTAACAGAAAAAGATAAGATATTTAAGGACTGAGGACACCTCATGGCATTTAGCAGAAAAGACAACCTAGTCGGACTCGATATTGGATCCCGATCATTAAAGGTAGCCGAAATTTTAGAAACCAAACGCGGCCGCGAGCTAAAGCGATTCGGCATTACTGAAGTTCCCCATGGCGCCATCGAGGATGGCACAATCAACGATCCAGAGGCTTTAGCGGAATCCATTCGCCAGCTCTTTAAGGCTTACAATATCAAAGAACGCAACGTTGCCATTTCAATCGGTGGTTATTCGGTAATCGTTAAAAAAATTACCGTGCAAACCATGGATGAGGCACAGCTCCAAGAAACCATTCATTTTGAAGCTGAACAGTACATTCCGTTTGATATCAGTGACGTCAACCTTGATTTTCAGATCTTGGGCGAAACTGAAACCAACCCGAATCAAATGAATGTGTTTCTGGTGGCTGCCAAAAAGGAAATGGTCAATGATTATGTAAACTTGGCAAACTTGGCCGGGCTCAATCCCTGCATTGTTGATGTTGAGGCATTCGCCCTGCAAAATACGTTTGAAGCAAACTATGACACGGGTAATGAAAATGTGGCGCTAATCGATATCGGTGCCAGCAAAACCTCTTTAAATATACTCAAAGGCAATAATTCAGTATTTATGCGTGATGTTTCTCTCGGATGCATGCAGGTTAATCAAAAGATAATATCGTTGACGGATTGCTCTTACGAGGATGCCGAACATCTAAAATACGGCGGTGATTCCAAGCGCTTATCGGCAGAAGATTTAAAAGGAATCGTTTCATCGGTGGTTGCTGACTGGTGTACAGAGATCCGGCGCGCATTTGACTTTTTTTACTCCACCTTTCCGGAGGATAAAATTAAACGGATCGTATTAAGTGGCGGAGGAGCCAATATCGCCGACTTTCGACAGTTGTTGGCGGTAGAGGCCTCCGCCGAAGTTGAAACCATTAATCCATTCAGAAACATCTATGTTAATGACGATCAATTCGACCCGGATTTTATAAAACAAATCGCCCCGCAGGCTGCCATTACAGCCGGGCTGGCACTCAGAAAAGTGAATGACAAATGATACGGATTAACCTGCTTCCTTTTCGAACGGAACGCAAAAAAGAAAATGTTCGACGCCAGATTTCTTTATTTCTGCTGTCATTGGTGTTGGTTTTCATCGTCTTGGTTTATTACAATTTTAGCCTGAGTTCCAAAATCGGCAAGCTAAATAAGACGATTGCCTCAACCAAAACCGAATTGAACCGTTACGAGGAAATTAATAAAGAAATCGCGCGCATCAAACAGAACCTGGAAATTCTGAGAAAGAAAATGGCCGTTATCGATCAGCTGGAGTCGGATCGTTATGCTCCGGTCCAGTTGCTGGACACGATGACCCGGGTTCTCATTACCAATCGCATGTGGCTAGTGTCGTTGAATGATCAGGAAAAAACGGTAACCATCAAAGGAATTGCACTAGACAACAAAACTGTGGCGGACTTTATGGTAGGCCTCCAAAACTGCGGACTGTTCAGCGATGTGAGCCTTAAAACCGTAAAACATCAGGTAGTACAAAAATCAAGACTGAAAGGTTTTCAAATAAGCTGTACCAAAATCGCACCGCAAGTGCCCGATAAACAAAAGGTAAAAACATAATGAAANNGTGGTAGCCAAAAAGAATGCAGAGAATTTGGAAAAATTTCAAAAAATGATGAAAGAGGCAGAATTCCAATTTAAGACCGCCATGAAGGCGCTGCCCGAAAAAGAGGAAATCCCATCACTTTTGACTAGTATCTCAAGATCCGGCCAGGATGTTGGCTTGGAATTTTTGCTTTTCGAGCCCAAAACCGAAGTCCGGAAAGAGTTCTATGCAGAAATCCCGGTAGCCATGAAAATAAAAGGCGGTTATCATGAACTGGCTATGTTTTTTGACAAAGTGGCCCGCCTGTCCCGCATCGTAAATATTAAAAATATCTCCATAGGGAGGACAAAGAACAGCCAGGAGCTAAGTGCGTCATGCACTGCCGTGACTTACAAATTTGTTGAACCGGCTCCGGCTAAATCGACTGCTAAAAAGTCTAAGTCGGCTAGAAGAAGGGCTAGGAAGAAAAAATAAGCGCAATCGTAAATTGATGCCCATTTTGACATCTTTGCAGAAAATCAACTGAACTATCATGAAAAAAAGTTTCATCGCCTGTACTATAGTCTGTTTGATGGGCTTTTTGATCGTTTTTCCCGGTTGCGACCAACCGGCAAAAAAAGCGGCAAGACCAAAAATTGTCCGCAAAAAGATCCAAGCCCCACCCGCTCAAAAATCCAGTGCTCCTTCAACCAGAGCGGTGGCAAGCACTAAACCTTCGCCGAGGCCCGAAACGGCAGCCGAGCAATCGGTAACCGGCGCACGGACACCTTCTCAAGCTTCGATTGCCCAGAAATCAGAGCCGGCGGCCGAGAAAGCTTCAAAACCCAAACCACCGGTAGAGCCAAAATCAGACATTTCGCTCATCCGACCGGCCGGCACTCCAAAGCCGGCTGTCAAACCCGGCAGCGAAAGCAAAGCAATCGCCTCTGCCTCTCCGGAGGTGGCCGCAAAATCGTCATCGAAGATACCGCCTCCCTATAACCCGAAAGGTAAGATCGATCCTTTCGAACCGCTGTTCAAGGAGACGCCGGAGGTTGCCGTGGCAAAAAAAGAGCGCAAAAAACGCGCCCCGCGGACCCCGCTGGAAAGAATTGATATCAGCCAGTTGAAACTGGTGGGTATTATTCTGGCTAAAAGCGGCAATCGAGCGCTGGTCGAAGAGGCCTCCGGCAAGGGCTATGTTATAAAAAAAGGTACCTATCTGGGGACCAACGCTGGAAAAGTTGTAAAAATCGAAAAGGACAAGGTTATTGTCGCAGAAGAATATGAAGATGTTCTCGGCAATGTCACCACAAAAAATACAGAAATAAAACTTCCGAAGCCTCCTGGAGAATTATAATGACTCACCAATTTTCTAACACACGAAAGAATTTTTTACTGATCATCCTGCTGGTTATTCTAATTGCCTGGTTTACCGGATGCGCTTCCAACAAGGCTGGCGAGGTAAAAGCAATGGGTGCCAAACGGATTACCGAAATTACCACCCGTGTAACTGCTGACTCGGTGATCGTCGCCATTGACGGAAATCAGCCACTGACTTATACAGCCATCAAACAGGTGTTTCCGATGGGCGTGCTGTTTCATTTCCCGGAAACCTCATTGGATAAGGTGAAGACCGTTACGACACCCCCGGCAAATGAAATCATTGGATCAGTGAAAGCCACCGAACTCGTTGAGGGTAAATCAACGACCTCGCGAATTTTTATCGCAATGAAAGCCGATGCCCCCTATGAGCTGAAGCCGCAAGACTCCGAACTGCAGGTTTTATTCCCGAAAGCGGCTTCCCCAACATCCGCTGCCGCAAAACCGGTAACCGAACAACCGATCGCAGAACAGCCCGCACCGAAAAAGGCTCTCCCCGTGGCCAGCCGCATAGAATCGATTACGGCCACAGCGCTCAAAAACAACGTGATCGTCAATGTGAAAGCAGACGGTACGATCAAAAATTATAAATCCTTTACCATCGACGGCAAAGACCCCCGGATCGTATTTGACCTGTACCAGATTAAAAGCCCTTTTGAAAAAGAGCAGCGCATACCCGTTAAGTCCAAGTGGGTCCGCCAGGTGCGTCATTTCGGCTATCCGGATAAGGTTCGGCTGGTTGTCGATACTCAAAAGACCTATCTGGATAAATATTCCGCTTCGCCCACCGATAATGGATTGCTGATTCATATCGGCAATGTGCCGGCGGTTGCTAAGACAACACAACCACCAGCAGCGGAAAAGCCACCGGCAGCCAAAGCCGTTGCTGCGGTTGAATCAGGCAAGCCCGCCTGGGTGAATCGCATTGATTTTTCCAGCGAGGAAAATGGAAAATCATCGTTGATTATCGGAACCACGACACCGATCCAATATGATCTGAAAAAAGCAGCCGACAAGCGGCTGAATCTGACATTGTTCAATACCAACCTGCCGGATTATCGTAAGCGCGCACTGATCACCACTCGATTTGAAAGTGCGGTGGACCGGGTAACGCCCATTCAGACCCCTGAAATGAAAGGCAACTCGCTGTTCATCATCGAGCTGCGTGAGGATGTCCCCTATGTCGTCAAACAAGAGGGAGACACGCTGCGGGTCAACTTTGCGGCTTCCTCCATTCCGCCAAAACCTTATGAGAACGCACAACTGCCGGAATGGAAAAAAGTTCTCGCAGAAGCTACTGCTGAGCCTCCAAAAAAAGCTGGAGCCGAAAAGGCGGCCGAGGCCAAAACCGCCAGGCAGAGACCTGCCGAGAAGGCAGCCGTAGAGACCAAAGCCCCAAGCCTCGCAGAGCGTTTAACCGAGGAGGTTTCGCCCGAAAAGAGATATACCGGGGAAAAAATTGCCCTTGATTTCTATGATACCGACATTAAAAATGTTTTCCGGATCCTGAGGGAAATCAGCGGCAAAAACTTTGCGATCGACAAAAACGTCACCGGCAAAGTTACCCTGACTCTCGAAAAGCCGGTCCCGTGGGATCAGGTGCTTGACCTGGTGCTGAAAATGAACCAGCTGGGCATGACCATGGAAGGCGATATCATCCGCATTGCAACGCTGGCCACTTTGGCCCAGGAAGAGAAACTCAAACAGGCCCAGTTAAAAGCCGCAGAGGCGGCTCAAAAACAGGCGCAAGCGCTTGAGCCGCTATTTACCGAATACATTCCAGTTAGCTATTCCAACGCCAAAACCGAGGTCTTGCCTCATATAACGCCCATTCTGACCGAGGCCCGCGGCAAAGCCAACGTGGATGAGCGTAACAATCAAATCATCATAACCGATACAGCCGTAAAAATAAGGCAGGCCAAGCAAATCGTCGAAAAGATTGATACCGTCACCGCCCAGGTCATCATTGAGGCTCGCATTGTTGAGGCCAACACCAATTTCTCAAGGGACATCGGCTTCGACTGGGGAAATGTGCAGCTGGGTGCTTTTGACATCCCGGGGACGTCGAGTTGGAAATTCGGCCCCACTACGTTTTTAGCCGATAATGTACCGACTCTGTTTCCGTCTACCGGGTCGCTTACATTTAACCTCTTTAAAACCTCCGGAACCCTCTTTTCCATCGTGGATGCGCAGCTGGCGGCCAGTGAGATCGAAGGTAAAACCAATATTATTTCTTCACCCAAGATTGTCACCCTGGACAACAAAAAAGCCAAAATTAAGCAGGGATTTGAATTCCCTTATGAGGAGCGCGATTCTTCCGGCAATGCCACGGTGCGCTTTAAAGATATTGATTTGCTGTTGGAAGTCACCCCCACGGTAACTCCGGATAATCGAATATCGCTGACTATCTTTATCACCAAAAATGAGATCGCTGAACAAACATCCATCGGACCCGCCCTGTCGACGAATGAAGCTGAAACCGAGATTTTAGTTGACGATGGAGATACAATTGTCATCGGCGGAATCCTGAAATCAACCATTGTATGGGGTGAGCGTGGCATTCCGGGATTGCGCAAAATGGGGGTCCTGGGCTGGCTGTTTAAATACCAGTCTGAAAGCGATGATAAAAACGAGCTGTTGATTTTTATGACGCCGCGCATCGTGAAGCTGGAACAAAAACGCCTGTCATAAGCGACACGCCGACAACCTGAATCGGCTTCCCAAAAGATAGCGCTTAAAAAAATGCGAATCGGTTATTGAGTTTTCTCAAGCCCCGGATTCGCATTTTAAGCGGGATTTCACGCCCTGATTTTATAAATCAATGAGTTCAACAAGGCGCGTTGAGCACCTTAAGCTATTAAATCAAATGCGAAATCCCGATCGATGTGCGGGAATTCGCTTCAAAAGCGGAGCGTACACGATAGTACGTGAGCATTTTGAAGCGGATGGCAACGCAGTTATCGGGAAAAAGATGTTAATTTAAAGCCGATTCTAAAAAAGTGATTTGACCTCCTTGGCCCCCTTCTCCGCCTCCTCGGCTAAGGGAGATTCCGGCGCCAGCTCGATGACTTTGCGATAGGAATAATAGGCTTTTTTAAACTCCAGCGCCAGCTGATAGGCTTTTGCCAGTTGAAAGCGAAGTAATGCCGAATCCGGTTCGATATCCACGGCCTTTTCAAGCTTTTCAACCGCCTGTGGTATGCGACCCATGGCGATATAGGTTTGGGCAAGACCCTGCAGCGCCTTGACAAACTCGGGCTTGACCTCTAACGCTTGAAGATAATATTTTTCCGAGCGTTCCAGTTCCCCTTTGTTGTAATAGGCATAGCCCAGACCGGTTAATGCAAAATGAGGCGTGCCGTAAAGGATATCACCAATGACTTTATTGTAGTAATATATCGCTTTATCCCAATCCTTTTTTGCCGCATAGGCATTTCCCAGACTGTTTAAAGCAGGTCCATAATTTTCTTTCAGCGCGATGGCTTTCTGGTAGTGACTGATGGCCTCATCATATCTTTCCCGGTTATAGTATATCAGTCCCAGGTCATATTGCAGTTCGTGGTCATCCGGATATTTCGCTTCCGCCTTTTGAAGTTCTTGCAAAGCTGCCGTTAAATTGCCCTCTTGCATGTAAGCTTCGCCAACACGCCGGTAAGCTTCCGCTTCCTTTTTGTCGTGCTCACCTGTCATCGTCGTGCAGGATGCAAAGGCAAACATCAAAACAAAGCATCCAATACATGTCGTCCATTTTCTTTTCATTATCGATACCCTCAATTCAGTTAAGTGTCTTGAAATTAGGTCATTTATTTGAACGTTTTTTAAGATCTAAAATGCCGGCAATCTCTTCCGACACCCGACGAATAAATAATTTAAACGCTTTATCCTTTAAGGGTTTACCGGGAGCCGGCAGGTGTTCAAGATCTCTGGGTTGAACATATACAGGCACATTGATTAAATCCGCATTCGGCTTGATGTTAAACTCTGGCGGGAACTGCTGCTCAAAATACATCTTTTGAAATCCTGCAAATTTAAGCGCATGGGCTGTGGACTTTATAACAGCAACATCATTTTTGTCTGTGACCCCCTGACGCTTGGCCGCAACCAGGCCGGCTAGCGATTCGCCTCCGTGGGTGCAAGCAATATGCCCGTTGCGGTTGGCCATGAGTTCCCAGTCCATAATGGCCTGCTCGCTGACTTGGACAAAAAACACGCGCTGCTCCCCCGCCAGTTGATTGTATGTGTCCACCAGATGGATCACCCGGGGCATGGAGACGGGGTTGCCGATCATGGCCGCCTGCGCCACGCTGGGCTTTACAGCCATTGGTTTAAATTGGCGTTTTTTGCTGTCGGGCTCCAGATAGTAACGATAGACCGGATCGGCGTGTTCGGATTGTACCCCGATTATTTTTGGCAACCCGTCGATTACGCTGGCTTTATAAAATTTTAAAAACCCGCTCATCACCGCAGTGATATTTCCCGCATTGCCGATGGGCAATACGATTGCCATTTTAGAAACCGCATATTCAAAATCCTGGGCAATTTCATAGCAATAGGATTCCTGCCCCAAGATACGCCAAGCATTTTTAGAATTTAAAAGCGCCACATTGTAATTTTCCGAAAGCGCCTCGACCACTTTCATGCAGTCATCAAAGACGCCCGGGATTTCAAAAACCTTCGCACCACTGCCCAATGGTTGGGAGAGTTGCTGGGGCGTTACCTTTTTGTATGGCAACAGCACCGCTGATTTGATATGCGGCGCTAAATACGAGGCATACAGGGCGGCAGAAGCCGAGGTGTCGCCGGTCGAAGCGCAAATGGCAAGCACATCAGACAGCTTGCCTGCTTGAATCATGGCATTAATGTAACTCAGCGCACTGGCCATACCGCGATCCTTAAAAGAGGCGCTGGGATTTTGTCCGTCATTTTTAAAATAAAACCGCAACCCGACCTTCTCCTGCAAACGGGCGTTGGCTTCCACCACCGGGGTATGGCCTTCACCCAAATATACAACGGCTTCCAGCGGAATCAGCGGGCCAATAAACTCGTGATACCGGTAGATGCCCTTTAAGGCCGGAATGTTCAGCAATTTACGATAGTCAAAAATACGCCGCCACTCCGCACCGGCAGTGGCGGTTAACCTGCTAAAATTCAGATCATAGATTAATAGAACCTGTCCGCATTCCGGACATACATATAACAGCTGATCAGTGTCGAATTCCCGGCCACAGCCCAGGCAGCGATAAACCAGTTGCCCCACATGCTGCGGCAGGATGGCGGAACGAACGTCACTGGGTAAGTCATCGAGTTTCACGGTTTTATTTTTTTCAATCCCCCCATATAGGTTTGAAGCGCCTCGGGGATAAGAACCGAACCATCGGCCTGCTGAAAATTCTCAAGAAGTGCGGCCACACAACGCCCAACGGCGAGTCCGGACCCGTTGAGGGTGTGCACCAGTTCGGTGCCTTTCTTGCCCTTTCTCCTGAAACGGATGTTTCCCCGCCGGGCTTGAAAATTTTCAAAATTACTGCATGATGAGATTTCCCGGTACAATCCCTGAGCAGGCATCCAGACCTCTATATCAAAGGTCTTGGCGGCTGCAAACCCTAAATCTCCGGTACACAACTCAACCACTTGGTATGGAAGTTTAAGTTCACTTAATATACTTTCAGCATCATGCAAAAGCATTTCAAGTTCTTGATAGGACGTTTCCGGCGTGGTAAATTTTACCAGTTCGACTTTGTTAAACTGGTGCTGACGGATCAGCCCCCGGGTATCTTTGCCATATGAACCGGCCTCAGACCGGAAGCAAGGTGTATAAGCCGTATAATAGATCGGCAGCTGTTCTTCATTGAGGATCTCGTCCTGGTGAATATTGGTCACCGGCACTTCTGCTGTGGGTATAAGGTAGTAATCCAAGCCGGCCAGCTTAAAAAGATCCGCTTCAAATTTCGGCAGTTGACCGGTATGCATCATGGTTTGGCGATTCACAATAAAGGGCGGTAATGTTTCCGTATAGCCGTGAAATTGAGTATGCGTATCGAGCATGAAATTAATCAGCGCTCTTTCCAGCCTCGCACCTTCTCCGAAGTATAGTGGAAACCGAGCTCCCGTAATTTTGGCCGCACGCTCAAAATCAAGAATGCCCAGCTCGGCTCCGATATCCCAATGCGGTTTGGGGTCGAAAGCAAACTTCGGCGGTTCTCCAACCGTCTTAATCACCGGATTTTCCGATTCATCTTTGCCGACCGGCACCGACGGATGGGGAATATTGGGTAATCCCAACAAAATGCTCTCAAGCATCTCCTCGATTGCGGCAAAATCTTTATCCAGTTGTTTAATCCTCGATGAAACCTCGCGCATCTGGGTCACGAGTATTTCAGCATCCTCTCCGGACTTTTTCATTTCTGCAATCCGGTCTGAAACCGTGTTACGCTCGTGTCTTAACGCTTCAAGCTCCTGCAAAATCGTCCGGCGGTCATCGTCACATTTTAAAAAGGCGTTCAGATCTGCTGCTTGACCACGTACTTGAAGCGCATTTTGAACGATCTCTAAATTTTGCCTGATGAACTTGATTTCCAGCATTTTGTTACTTATATTTATAAATTTAGGTTATGTTGGATTTTTTGTCACCATTGTTGACGGATCAACGAAACATTGGCGCAATTAGCATGCCAAGCGGGCATAGTCAATGATTATTGACGATGAGCTTTGCCGATACTGTCAGCATCTTATAAGCATCTATCATTTAATGGAGATTTTACATGGAGGAAATTCAGCTTAAAAAAAGTGAACTTCGTGAGGAAATTACCAAAAAAATTGCTGCACTCCCGGCCAAGGAAATCGCGGCTAAAACAAAAGCTATCGAAAGCCGACTTTTCGATTTTGCGAATTTTCTGGAAGCAAAAATTGCGTTAATGTATATTCATAAAAACGGTGAAGTCCAAACAACAAATATCCTCAGACGAACCTATAGATACAATAAAATTGTCGTTTTGCCGGCCTTTAATCCTGCAAATTTCGGGATGACCCTGATGAAAGTCGACAATCTTGACAAAGATCTTCTCGAAGGGCCCCGCGGTATTCTGGAGCCAAATGAGGCTCGCTGTAAAGTCGTCCCGATTGAGCGCGTCGACATTGCCATTATTCCGGCCATCGTCCTTGACGAAAAAGGCGGACGAATTGGCTCGGGCGAAGGATATTACGATAGACTGATCCCCAAGCTGGCGATCACAACCCGTAAAGTCGCTTTTGCCTTTGAACAGCAAATCATCCCTCAGGTGCCTATCGAATCTCACGACAAGCATGTTGACATTATTATCACAGAGGACCGCGTAATATACAAAATCTGATTCCAACAAATTGGTATTGCGCTTTTCTTAAAAGCCCACGGTTTGAACTATAGCTGATCAATCCCTCAATCCCACGCTTACAGACCAATCCATAATCGCGCGTTGTTTTCAAAAGGTTTGTGATGCACCTTAGTTTAGCAGAATTGACGCAAATCCTGCTTCGTGGGGCAATCCAGCTATCCCGCCGCAGGCGGACTAGATGGGGTTTGAAAACCACTTCTTTGATGATCTTGACCTAAATCTGCAGAGTTGATAGAAAAAAAGACATGAAAAGGGAGGCCATTAAATATGAACGCCAACGACAAGAAATGGTTCGGCACCAGATCGAAGCACGTGGAATAACCGATCCGCTTGTCCTGACAGCCTTTCGAACCGTTCCGCGGCATCTATTTGTCAGTGAAGCTTTAAAGGATCAGGCCTACGGGGATTATCCGCTGCCGATCGGTGAACAGCAAACCATTTCACAGCCTTATATTGTTGCCGAGATGACCCAGGAATTAGAGCTGCATAAAGATGATCGCGTACTTGAAATCGGAACCGGTTCCGGATACCAGGCTGCTATTTTGGCGGAAATCGTCTACCGGGTATACACCATTGAAAGAATCCGTTCGCTTTACATCCAGACCCGCAAGCTGCTGGACAAATTGCACTACCACAACATTATCATGCGATGCAGTGACGGTACAGCGGGATGGAAGGATGAAAGCCCGTTTAATGCAATCATTGTCACTGCCGGTGCCCCGGATGTTCCTGAAAAGCTATTGGAACAGCTGGCCGAAGGAGGACGCATGGTAGTGCCGGTCGGCAACCAGCATGCCCAGGATCTGATCAAAGTCGTCAAAGACAAAAAGGGCATCCATAAATCGAATCTGGGGGGATGTCGTTTTGTAAAACTTATCGGGGAGCATGGCTGGAAAGAAAACAGATAACTGGATTAATTTATGCATCGTGAGGTTAAAGATACTTGGAAGAATGCTTTTTTTGCCAGCCCCGGTCCAGTCACGTTTAAAAATGCCGCTTTGCTGTTATTAAAAGGGTTGTGTATGGGATCGGCGGATGTGATCCCTGGAGTTTCAGGCGGTACTATTGCCCTGATTACCGGAATCTATGAAGAACTGATTCAGGCCCTAAAATCATTTGACGCCACTATGGCAAAAAAAGTGTTTAATCTGGATCTGATGGGTGCACTAGCCGGTGTGCATGTTCGTTTTTTATTGTGTCTGTTTACCGGAATCGGCATTGCCATTGTGAGTTTTGCAAGGCTGATGAATTATCTGCTGAACCAATATCCTATATTCACCTGGAGTCTTTTCTTTGGTCTGATTGCGGCATCAATTCTGGTGGTCAGCAGACAGGTGGCAACCTGGACCGCCGGTGCAGGCATCAGTTTGGTTTTCGGAACCATTGTGGCGGCATTCATTGTGAATCTAATACCGGTGTCAACCCCTGACACCCTGTGGTTTATTTTTCTATGTGGAATTATTGCCATTTGCGCTATGATTCTGCCGGGCATAAGCGGAGCTTTTATTTTGCTCATTCTAGGCAAATATGAGTTTATTACCGCCACCTTAAAAAATCCCTTTGTACCCCAGCAGCTGTTGATCATTAT
>JARRJQ010000003.1:0-19776 GCA_037388985.1 Desulfobacterales bacterium
GTCGTTACGCATACGCATTGCTAAATACGATCCTGGGGGGCAACATGAGCTCAAGGCTCTTTCAGGAAATCTGAGAAAAAAGAGGCTTGGCCTATACGGTATATTCCTTTAATACCTCCCACGTGGATACAGGCATGTTTGGTGTCTACTCGGCGGTTGATCCCAAACGGGCATTGGAAACCACGAAACTCATCTTAAAAGAAATAACCCGCCTAAAAAATGAGCGCGTGGATTCTGCCGAACTGCAAGGTGCCATCGAATATACCAAAGGCAGCCTGCTGCTCGCATCAGAGAACAGCGACAATCACATGGTACGCAATGCCCAAAATGAGATCCATTTTAATCGCGACATACCGCTGCAAAAAGTTATTGAACAGATCGAATCGGTTACCGTTGATGACATCGTCGAGCTTTCAAGGAGCCTATTTAAGCAAAACAAAATGGTTTTAACCCTGCTGGGTTCGATTAAAGAAAAGAAGCCGTTTGAAGACCTGCTACACCCTGACGCATAGCTGCTCATCTAAATCTGTCTAAAATGAATTCTGGCCCCGTCATTAAAATTTTACGCCTGCGTCCGGATACGGATTCAGATATCCCGCTGCCCCGTTACATGACGCCACATTCCGCGGGAATGGATTTATGTGCGGCCATCAAGCATGATCTCGCCTTAAACAAAGGCGAACTCATGCTGATTCCCACCGGTTTCGCCATCGCTCTTCCGCAGGGATATGAAGCTCAGATCAGACCCCGCAGCGGGCTGGCCATCAAGCATGGCATCGGACTGATTAACTCCCCTGGAACCATTGATGCCGACTACCGCGGCGAAATAAAAATCGCGTTGATCAATCTGGGTCCCAAACCGTATACATTTCACCGCGGAGACCGCATTGCACAGATGGTCATAAAAAAAGTATATTTTGCCCGACTGGATATCGTGACGGAACTTGACTTAACCCAGCGCAACACGGGTGGTTTCGGGCATACGGGGAAATAAAAGGCGCAAGGCGCAAGATACATGGTGCAAGGTGATGAAAATCCACAGAGAGCTTACTCTTCGCCTTGCGCCGTGTGCCCTGGGCCGTGCGCCGTTAGGTAAATAATGAAACTTGAATTGCAAAGACCGCGGCAATGCCCTAATTATAGTTTAGCCGTCTGTGTATTGGCTAGCGGCAGCAAGGGCAATGCTATCTATATTTCAGACGGATTTACCGCCATCCTAGTTGATGCGGGTTTCTCCGCTAAAGAAATTAAACGCCGATTAAAGTTTAGGGGTCTCAATCCTAAAGAAATCAATGCCATCTTGGTTACCCATGAACACAGCGACCATATTCAAGCCGTCGGTGTGCTTTCCCGCCAGCTGGGGCTGCCGGTTTACGTCAACCACAAAATAAAAAATACCCCATCCCTGGCCAAGGCGGTTCATGAAATTAGGACCTTTAAATCCGGTTCACCCTTTCGGATCAACAACCTGAGGGTGCATCCTTTTGCCGTATCTCATGATGCAACCGAACCGGTCGGCTTTACGATCGGGCTAAATGGCCGACGCATCGGTCTAGCAACGGATCTGGGCACGGTCACACCGCAGGTGCTGGAGAATTTGAAAAACTGCCATTTGCTGATCATTGAAGCCAATCATGATCCGAACATGTTGGTAAACGGACCCTATCCATGGCCGCTTAAACAACGGATTCAAAGCAGTAGCGGTCATCTTTCCAATCAGCAGTCTAAAAACCTGTTAAGCGAATTACAGCACGGCCAACTGCAGCACGTCATCCTGGCGCATTTAAGTGAGATCAATAATGCGCCGCAAAAAGTACTGGATGAAATTACCAGGGTCTTTACCCGCTGCACACCGCGTTTAACTATTGCCAGCCAGCACCGCTGCGGGGAAATCCTGTATCTTAAATAGCCGAGGGGTCGGAGCTTTTAATTCAAGCCCTTATAAAGGCGCGGAATGAATGATCGTTTGCGAAAACCGCACATTTTCTGAGTGCATTAGGGATCGTTGCAAAAGAACAGGGACCAACGGTTGCTTCAGTATGCAAAACAGACCCAATTTTTATATAAAGTATTGTGAAAATACCCCTTAACCGTTCTTTTGTTACGAGCCCTTATGCACGAGTTTGTGCGGGTTTCGCGAGCGATTATTCATGGAGCAGCTCAATCGAAAAAACTCTTCTTCCCTCAAATAACTTTTCCAGAGTTCTCATTTTGGCAGTCTGATGGGTTCGCGGCCAGGGGCCGAGATGCCGCGGCGCTCGAGCAATGATCCGTCCTGCTCGTAGAGGTCGACCAGTGCTTTGAGGTAGTTTGCCAGCGCCTGAACCTCGGCGATCCGGCTGACCAAAAGATCCCGCTGAGCCTGAGCCACCAGAAAACTGGTCGATCTCCCCACACGGAATTTTTCGGTTTCGATCCGCAGCTTTTCCTCGTCGAACCTGCGGGTTGCGCTGGAAGCCGCAATCTGCTGCTTGCTGCGGTTGACTTCAATGTAAGCGGTTCGAACGTCGACTTCCACCAGCTGCGAAAGGTTCTCCAGGGCCTTTTCCGACTGCTCCCGGCTCAGTTGAGCACGTTGATGACGGGCTTTCGCCTCTCGATTCCAGAAAGGATATTCAAACCGCATGCCCCCCAGGATGTCATAATTGTCTCCGTTCAGATTGCTCACCGAATCGTGAAAGGAATCGGCATATCCGCTTTTGCCCAGATTGACGAATAGATCCATCAACGGCAGCAAACCGTTTTTGGTTCTGACCAGCTCCAGGTCGTCTCGCAGCACGCCAAGCCGGGCCTCGTTTAGCACCGGGCGCATGCGCAGGGATACGGCCACGTATTGCTCGATGTCATCCAGCTTGATTTCGGGCAGCGTCGGTTGATGGATTAAATCCACTTGCCGTTTCCAGAGCCCCGGCCCCGGCGGATTCAGCAGGCGCAACAGCCGCAGGCGCATGGATTCCATGTTGCTGCGTGCATTAATCAGCGCCTGCTCCTGGGCAGCCACTTCGGCTTGAACGGCGGGCAATTCCGCCTCGGCCAGTCGGCCAACGGCGATCAGTTCCTGGGTTTCGCTGAGTTGCTGACGGGCCACCTTGAGTGATTCTTCAACAATTTCGATCTGGCGCCGGGCCAGCGCATAATCCCAGTAAGTCCGCTCCACGTCGGCCACCAGAGACTGGGTAAAACCGCGCAATTCATATTCCGACAGACGTGTATCCAGCCTTGCCTGCCGCAGCCTCGCCAGATTCACGTCGGTTCCGAATCCTCTCAGAAGCGCCTGATTAACCGTCATACCCAACCGCGTCGAATAAAATTTGTTTTCATAAACCAGGGAATCCGTCATAAGCGTGCTGCCCTCCACGGAAACCGTCGTACCGGTGGGGAAAAATTGCTCCAGGGAGATGACGCCGTCGACGGTATCGGTGGAGAAACTTTCGATCTGATCTCCGGAATTTGTCTGGCGTTTACCGTCAACCCGCCCGGCAGATATCTCCGCATTTGTTTCGGGGTCAAAAATTGCCCTTTCCTCCTCTTCAAAGGTTTTTTCGATGGCGGGATTTAATCTTTCAACTACCAAAGTGCGGTTGTTTTCCAGCGCAAGCAAAATGGCCTCAACGATGGTAATGCGCATGGGACCAGGCGACACGACCTGCGGGGCGGTCGTCTCGGACGGCTCAAGGGACTCGAGTTTCATATAGATGGATGTATCCGCCGGCACGCTCGGACCTCCTGCTGCGCGATCGATCCCTTGCTGCAGCATGCCGCAGGATGCCAAAACCAGCCACAATCCGCTGACTAAAAAGGCTGCTGATCGGCATCGGTAAGCTCCTGCCGCCATCAAGATTCTCCGTCGATTCCGTCTTCGGGACGCTGCAGGTCGGTTGTGTCCGATTGCTTTAGCCCGTGTTCGACAAATGCAGGTGTTTTTAGGGACCGGCGCTCAAAAAGCGAATAAACGGTGGGAATCACAACCAAGGTTATCAGACTGGAACTGAGCAGTCCGCCGATAATCGCACGAGCCATGGGCGCCTGGGCTTCTCCTCCTTCTCCGATTCCGAGAGCCAGCGGCATCATGGCCAGAATGGTGGTTGTGGCGGTCATCAGAATCGGCCGTAATCGCCTGCGGCCGGCTTCCTCAATTGCCGCGCGCAGGGGCATTTGATCCCTTCGACGCAGCAGGTTGATATGGTCCACCAGCAGGATGGCGTTGTTGACCGCAATCCCGCCCAGCATGATGCATCCAATAAACGACTGGACATTGAAAGTGGTATGGGTCAGAAAAAGCATCACAATCACCCCGATACCGGCCAGCGGCACCGAAAACATGACAACCAGCGGATAGCGAAGCGACTCATACAGGGATGCCATCACCATATAAACCAGGACAAGTGCCAACACGAAACTCATCATCAGCTCCCGAAAAGCCCGTTGCTGCTCGTCGTAATCCCCCCCGAACACGATGCTGAAATCCTTGGGCACGGGAACATTGCGCAGACCTTTTTGGATATCCGCCAGCACGGAGCCCATGTCGCGCCCACTGATATTGGCCGACACGTATACCACCCGCTCCTGGTCTTTGCGTTGAATCAGTACCGGTCCCTTGCGGGGCTGAGCGGTCACTACATTGCGCAGAATCACCGGTTCCCCATCGGCATTGGTCAGGGATAGATCTAAAATCTCCTGCAGGTCTTTTTTGTCCATTTCCGCCAGTTTGACCCGGATCATGTATTCATTGCCCGCCTCTCTGAAGTAACTCGCAGCTGTCCCGGTCAGTGCGGTTTGCAGCATTTTGGCAATTTTTAATATGGTTAGTTTCATGTCCGCAGCTTTGTGGCGGTCTACATGGATCAATTCCTCGGGCATTCCGCTTTCCCGGCTAATTTTGGCATCGGTAATCCCTTCGACATTTTCAACTACTTGCTGCACACGCCGGGCCAGCGCATCGGATATCTGGAAATCATGGCCGCGGACTTCCAGTTCCACTTTATCGCCTTCCGAAGTTCCGATCCGCAATAAAAAAAGTCCCTGTCCGGCTCGGGTGCGAACCGTCACTCCGGGAAGAAAGGTAAGTTTACGCCGCAAAGCGGCGGCAATTTGCTCGCTGGATCGTTTGCGCTCGGTTACCGGTTTGAGTGCGATTCGCATCACGCCGGCATTGGATCCCCTCGCCCGCCAGCTCGATCCGCCAATATAAGCAACGGTATTTTTAATCTCCGGCACTTCCTGTTTGACGACGGCCTCAATTTTCTGAAAGGTGTCACCCAGCACCTCCAGTTTGGTGCCCATTGCCATTTCAGCATTGACGATCACCTCGCTTTCATCCAGGGACGGCATCAATTCAACCCCCACCAGCGGAATCAGCAACAGGCTTGCGATCAACAGCAGACCCGCAGCGCTCAAAACAACTAATCGGTGATTCAGCGCAAAGCTTAGCAGGTTCCCGTATCTTTGCTCCAGGTGCCCAAAGAAACCGCCGACGATCTGGAAAAGCCGATTCTGGCGCGTCTGCTTACCTCCGGCAAGCGGAACAACGGATCGGCGAACCCGTGAAGCCAGCATCGGAACCAGCGTCAGGGCCACCGTCAGCGAACACGCCAGCGAGAAGCTGACCACGTAAGAAAGCTGCTTGAACATGATGCCTGCCATGCCGCGCACAAATATCAGCGGTAAAAATACCACCAAAGTCGTAATCGTGCTGGCGATAACCGCCGCCATGACTTCCTTGCTGCCTTCTACGGCAGCTGCTTCAGGTCCCCGGCCGGATTCCCGCAGCCGATGGATGTTTTCCAGCACCACGATCGCATTGTCTACCAGCATGCCCACCCCGAGCGCCAGTCCCCCGAGGGTCATCAGATTCAGGGTAAAGCCGCCGAAATACATCAGGGTAAAGGTCGCAATGATCGAGATGGGGATCGTTGTGGTAATGATGGCGGTGCTGGGGATATTGCGCAAAAACAGCAAAAGTACCAGAACGGCCAGAGCACCGCCGTAAACAATGGTGGTGCCGACATTGGTGATGGAGCGTTTGATATAATCGGAAGTGTCGATAATGGGTGTTATATGCAGCTGAGGGATATCGGCATTGATGCGCTTAATTTCCTTTAAAACTTCGGTGGCAACTTCGACCGTGTTTTTGCCCGACTGCTTGTTGACCGCCAGGCGGATTCCGGGACGGCCGTTTACCCGAACGATTCGGGTGACTTTTTCCCAGGCGTCTTCAACCGCTGCAATCTCCTTCAGCTGAATCGCTGCCTTTTCCCGGATGGCCACCACTGTGTTGCGCAATTGATCCAGATTGGTGTAAACTCCGGGGGTTCGGATGGTAATATCCATCTGCCCCTGCTCGATAGATCCGGCCGGCAAATTGATGTTTTGTTCTTCAATCCGATTCAGAACCTGATCGATGGGCAATCCAAGGGCTTTGAGTTTTTCGGCATTCAGGTTCACATGGATTTCCCGATTGAGCCCGCCATGTACATCCAGCGAAGCCACTCCGGGAATTCGTTCAATGCGGTATTTGACCTGATTGTCGATGATGTTTCGCATCTGGATGGGATCCAGATTGCTCGCCGCGCCAAGGATCAGAATCGGAAAGCTGGCCAGATCGAACTTGCGCAGCCGGGGCCGCTCGGCATCTTCCGGCAGACGTGGAATGATTCGATCCAGGCGGTCTCGAATATCATTGGCTGCGGCATCCAGGTCGGTGCCCCAGGCAAAGGTGACCCGCACGTTGCTGCGGCCTTCGGCGGATACCGAGGTGACTTCTTCCACGCCGGGCACCGCGCTCATGGCTTCCTCGATGAGCCGGCTGATCAACTCCTCCACTTCCTCCGGACTCGCATTTTCATACTCTGTGGTAATACTCAAAGTGGGATAGGTGATGTCGGGCATGAGGTCAATGGGCAGCCGGCGAAAAGAAACCGAACCCAGGATAATCACGATCAGACAGAGCATGACGGTCAGCACCGGTCGATGGACGGCAAAACGGGGCAGATTCATGTTCTTTCTCCGCCAGCAGGCTTTTTGCCAGGCACTGAATCCGTTTTTTCCTCCCGCCGTTGGGAATCTGCTTTGGACATTTCGTCCGGCAGGATAATACTGGCACCGTCCTCCAGAAGATGTTGGCCGAGCGTGATAACAGCGCCGCTAAGCTCGGGCTTCAGGATCTCTGCCCGGTCTTCATTGACAATCCCCACCGTAACGGGCACAAAACGGGCCTTTTTTTCTTCACGGTCCAACATAAAAACGCCCGGGTTGCCGTCGCGCTTTACCAAGGCCGCCAGTGGAATGACCGTCGCATTTTCATGAAGCTCAAATTCCATCTGCACCCGCACAAACATGCCTGGTTTGAGCAGCATGCGTTCATTGGGAATCTCAATTTCAACCCGGGCCTCCCGCGCTTTTTCCATCAAAAGGGGCGCGATGCGCACGACCTTACCGGAAAAGGTCTGACCGGGAAAAGCATCCGTGTTGATCAATGCCGGCAAACCCAGCCTGATTTTGGGATAATCCCGCTCAATGACATTGATTACAGCAATCAGCGTCCCGATATCCAATATCGAGACAATCGGGGTGTTGGGGGCCAGCATGGAACCTTCATCCACGAAACGCTCTCCCACGACGCGCTGACGGCTGGCATGGTTCGGCGGCACCCGAATCTGTGTGTAAGACAGCCGCACCTTGGCCATTTTCAGGGCGGCCTGTTTCTGGGAAACCTGGGCGGCGGCGACCTGGAGTTTGGCCTGCTGGGTTTTGTATTCGGAGTCAGCAGCGTCCAGCTGTGATTCGGAAGCGATCTTTTTTTCGCGCAACGCGACGGTTCTTTCATATTCGCGCTTTGCGTTTTCAGATGTAATTTTAACCTCCCGCAAATTGGCCTGCGCTACCTCCAGCTCGGCCACCGCCTGGTATACTTGCTGTTGGTATTCTTCGTCATCCAGCACTGCCACCAGCTGATCGGCTGTAACAATATCGCCGATGTCCACCAGAATTTTTTCCAATCGGCCGGCAATTTTCGGGGCGACGATAAATTCCGACAGGGGGGACAACGATCCGGTAAACCGGCCGACATCCTTTATGGATGTTTTCTGGATGGCAGTAACCTCCACGGCCACCGCCGGGTTGCCACGACGGGATCCGGATGCTTCTTTGGAACCGGAGGATCTCTCATATATCTGCCAGGTCAAAAAACCGATTCCGGCTATTGCGATCGCAATGGTCAAAAATTTTTTTATGCTCAACGAATTAACCTGCTCTTAACATATTGCTTTTAAAGGATCCTTAGATTGAGTACCGATGGATTATATATGCTTTTGCCCGATAATGACAATAAAAAACTAATTTGACCTTGATAACGAATTGGCCGTCCTTAGCGGATTGCCGATCGCCCGACAGTTCTGTTCATTGACATCCTTTGACAAATGAATAAATTATAAATATACATCGGAAATTATAAATTCGCTATTAATTTCAGTGTCTTTCCTAACGGAGGTAAGCGAGGTGGCCAATAAATATGCGGCAAGAAAAATGTTTGATGAGGGTGTCGCCGCCTATGTCAAAAATGATTTTCAAAAAAGTGTTGATTTGTTTTCGCGGGCCATTCGGTATGATCCAAGCCTGGCATTATTTTATGTGTGTCGCGGAGCCGCCAGCTTAAAACTGGCAAAGGTGAGTGAGGCGCTGGACGACTTTAACCAGGCAATTGATCTGGACCCATCATATGCCCGGGCCTATCACCTACGCGGGCTGGCTTACGAAAAATTGGGCGAATTTGCCCGCGCCTTTCGAGATTTTGATCGCTCTCTTGAGATCGATCCGGAATATGCTGCGGCCTATCAGTGCCGTGAATCCGTGCTTTCCAACCCAAAGCATTCCGATCCATCCTGCGAAGATTTTGAGATTGTCAATCACCTGATGGCGATGCGCTTAACCGATTTCAACCAGAAGGTTCCGAGTGATCGAGCAATTTGATTCGCAAATGCGCCGCTGCAACAGAAGCCCCAGCTCGTAACTGAACTATTGGAGTTCCGTAGCCAATTTCTCAACGGATTCAGTGACCCCCGCAATAAGACTGTTTAATTCTGTTTGCTGAAACCCGAGACGACTCAGTACCTGCGGGTCAATTTCCGCCGATGTCGACATGCGCCCCGAATTAAAACCCGCTTCTTTAGCGGCAAAATCCGCCAGATGCACGATGAATGCGAGTTCACAGCCGCCTGACTGCAAGGGGTAATGATGATACCTTATCGCCGTCGTTTGGGTTTTAGGATAACGCCAGAACCGCGCCGCACGTGACATCACCTCTGCATGATCAAAGCCCAAAATTTCTCTTTCCGCTTCAACATTTTTCTGGTGCCCACCATTTAAACGCTTTTTAAAAACTTTTTGGTGCTCTATCACGTAAGGATCCAATATGATTTTTCCGGCATCGTGGAGCAATCCGGCGATAAAGGCATCTTCCATCAGCTGTGTATTTTTCTTTTCGGCAATAATTTTTGATCCCAGCGCAACGGCCAATGAATGTTTCCATAAATCGCCCGGATTCAGCTGGTAACCTTTCAGTTTTTTGCTCAACAGCCGCGAAGAAGCCGCAATGGTAATCAATTCGCCCAAAGTCCTCTGCCCAAGCAATATAGAAGCATGCTGGATGGAAGACACCAGCCCGCTTAAACCATAATACGCGGAATTCGCTAATGCCAGAACTCTGGCGACAATGGCCTGGTCGTGTTCGATAACCGCGGATAAATCCTTTAGACTCGAAGCGGGATCTTCCATGATTTGCCTTGCCTTCAAAATAATATTCGGCATGGGCGGCAATTCGACCAGGCTGCGCAATATTTTACTTTTCAGTGATCGAATTTTGGTTCCCTCCTCGGTTTCGGCAACCGGGGAGATCAATCGGGTCTGGCGATCATCGACAGATGACCCATCAATGAGATTCTTTGCGGGCTCTTCTGGCAAAGACAACTGAATCTGAAAATCCGCTTTGCATTTGGAACAGGAATATTCCAAAGCCCGCTTATGTGTAACAATATAATCGCCAGAAATCGAACTGACTCGTAAACATTTTGGACACTCTACTCTCATGACGGTTTATCCTAGAGTTATATTCTATATTCAATATGATTAAGCGGATAAAAATTTCCATCACGCCGGTATGAGCCAATGTGCTGTTGGCCCGCTCGCCGCTCAACCATGAAAATCTGAAGAACCGACGGCATTCCGCATAAATTCAAGATCGTTCTTGCTTCGCCGGGCCATCAGGTGTTCAACCTCCTGTTTTTCCAGACCCATCAGAATTTTGTAAGCATTGTATTTGCTTTTGCAAAAGAAAATATCAAAGGGTTCTTTTTCTCCTTCAGCCCGATAAATCCGTATTCCAGGAATATCATCTTTTTGAATGTACTGACTTTCAGCATTTATCAGCAAGGGTTCAATATCGCGTTTGTTTAGCCAGGGTATACACGCACCTTCCATGCCGAGAACCGGATCCATGATGGATCGAATTTTTTCGGTCACCCCCCCAACAGCAAGAATGATGTCACCGGTCAACGAGCCGGTGACACCGTAACGCTGATTAACCGGCTTTTTAACGAAGTCTGATATTAAGGCAATATCCATGGCAACCGAGGCACTGTCGCCTTCAACACCCCCGTGAGCCTGGATATATTCGACATACATTTCATATCCGACATAGGGGGCTCCGATTTTGTTCAGCACCTTCTTTATTGAGGCCCTGACATTTTGTGCAGCCGCCTTGGCAATATCGCCTATTTTACCCGGTGCAACCACTTTATCCTCATTCCCAGGATTGATCTGACAGTGGATCGGCAGGGGTTGACCCACCATTTGGCTGCTGGAATTTGAATCAATTACGGCCAGACCGACAACATAGCCAATGGAGTCAGTCATCGAGCTGATGAATTTCTTCAGGTATTTTTTATGCTCCCTGAATTCCTTGGAAAGACCGCCTTCCAAACTCAAATGCTCTTTAAGCGCTCGCTTGACATGCTTCGCTTGAACCATAGGCGAATTTTCTAAAATAGCCTCGAACTCAGCGGATTTAATTACACCGTTGATCGGTCTCAAAATAGCGCTTAACTTACCATCCGAAGCACGACATCTCAGCTCTTTAATGATTTCAAGAACAGCACTCTTGTCAAACTCGCGCTCCCGCAATTTAAAATCAGTGGGCAGTGCTTTGCCGAATATATACTCACTTCGCTTTTTTACGCTTTCATAACCTTCCTTTTCGATCACCTCTCCCCATGAATCCTTAAATTCCGCTCCCAGATTGAGAATTTCCTGTCTCACATACTGAGCCACCTGGCGGATATTTTGAGGCGTTTCCGGTACGGTGCTTTCCATACGAATAATTTCACCTTTGTCTTCAATGCGACTGAGAAATGCGCCCTCACCTTCTTGCTGGAGGTGTTGCAAGGTGTCGTGGTTACAGCAGGCAACAATAATATTATCGGCTTTCAAATGATTCTCGGATCGGTCGGCAGCGCCGCTGCCCGTATTTCGGCCGCCTTCAAGGAAATATTGCTTATTTTGCATAATCTCCAATAATTCCGCCATATATCCCACCTTAATCAGGGTCTTTAATTCATCGATATAAATGATGGGAGATTTTGCGTGCGCCCCCAGATAAGCCCGTTTGTGACAGGGGGTCTCCAGATTTCCGGATTGGTAAGGATCGTGGCGAAATCCGCCTTTCATATTTCTGGCATCGGGCTCCGATACTCTGGCCATCCAATCCTTATCCTGTCTGGGGTCATATAAAACATCCGGCACCATATCATACAGATATTTGACCGCATTTCGGCGATCGACATTTGACTCTCTTTGAATTTTCTCCTGAGCGCGATGGTTGTTTTCCTGCATGTACATGAATATGGCACCCATTCCCGTCAATCCGGCGGCAACAAACGCGGGCGGATAAAAAATCCCGGCAGCGGCACCGATAACGGTTGCCCACAACAACCCTCTTTTGGCCCTGCGTGTGGACTGGATTTGATCTGCAAGACTGAATTCGTCTACAGAATCCCTTGCTGCATCAATTGCTTTATTGAGATCATCCAGCAGCTGTTCAATTTTTTGCGGATGTTCATAGGCAATGCGAATATGGTTTTTATCTTTACCGGGGTATGCCACGATGGCGTCCTTGGGTCGCAAATAATCACCGAGGGATTTTTTTAAAACTTCTTTAAACATATTGGCCAGCATGGATTTGCCCGTTCCCGGCCTTCCCACCATGAGAATGTGACCTTTGTTTTGCGCTATCTTGCGAATCGCGCGCTTGGCTTTATCCTGGAAGATGACCCGGTCAATCGGATCCTTGGGAACCTCGATCTGTGAGGTATCATCAAAAAAATCAAGCCGTGTTTCCAGGATACGGGGATAATCCCGTAGCTCCTTTATCCATTCATAATCAATATCTTTATAATCACTCATCGTGGTTGAAACCTTCAATTGAATCCAAAAGATAATAACTTCCGGCTTCAGAAGTATTGATGCGTTTTTTTATTTCACCATAGACTTGGGGCAAATTTTTTCTCAGCAACTCGAGGGCCCTTAAATCGTGAAGGACGGAAATCAGCGTGGTCATGTTATGATGAGGATTGCCCGCTTGCGGTACATAATTAAATGAAATCCCAATTTGCAAATAATTCAATGCGGATTTGATTAAATTTCGTCGACTTAAGTCGATTTTTGTTTTCCGTAAAATTTCGCTATAAATTCCGGGAAAAGCGGACTTTGAATAATCAACTTCAAGCTGTCGATTGAAGAACAATTTAAAAGGCTTCGCTTGGTTTTGGATGCAAGAATAAAATGCTCCCCTTAATTTTAAATCGTCTCTCAACGCCTGTTGCAACAAAAGCATGTATTTTAACAGTTGACCATCGCTTAGCGTGTATTCCACTGCATTTTTTAAATTTAAGACGCAGCATTTCGGTTCTCCATTGTGCTGATAGGCAATCAGTTGGTGGTAGCGGCCGGGGTCAAAAGCAGCAAAGTCAAAACCACGCATTTCAAACAATCCATCACCGATATAGGCCTTGCGCAGAAGCACACCCACGTCTTTTGAAATATGATTTTGCAGGTATTTTAATTTGTCCTCAATGCTGCCTTGAAGCTTCAAATAGGTATAGTTTCCTCCATAGTCCTTGCAGATGCCGATGACATGCGCAATTTGAAACGGATCCAGCTGCGGTAACCGCTTGGTGATGGAATCATAGGCGCGCAAAGACTCATAGATTTTCTTTAAATGGCTTTGCAAAGCTTTATCCTTCAAAGGCGGTATGTCTATCTTCCATTGTGAGACTAAAACCTCGGGTGGAATCAGATTGCCTTTCCACCAGCTTCGGATCCTGCGCGGAAACAGACGCTTTATTTTTTCAATAAACCGTGTGATCCCCCGCTGCGAATAATGAATTTCACAACCCATCAGCCGTTTTTCAACTTCAATCGGTGCGGGATTCAGCATGTAATATGCGATATCAGACAATTGATAGGTCTTAACATCAACCTTTTCAGTATATTTCGAGCCTTCAATGCCTCGCAGATCAAACTGACACGTCCTGCCTTTGGATATGATCCAAAGATCTGAGTTGAAAGCAGAGCCGCTGCGTTCATTTTTCGTTGCTACCACAAGGCGCTCCTTTTTCGCATTAGGTTAAGAAGTGGTTTCAAAACCTTAAGCAGTGCCAGGAACTTCGGAACCTAGCTGATTAACGTTAATATCGGTAAGTTTACTAAAAGACTTGAAATTAAATATAAATTTCATCACCTTAGACTCCGATAAATCCCACAATGAATACTGGCCAAAAATTGTGGGCTTTGCTGACTGACAAATGTCAAATCCGTGACTGCGGAAAAAATTTCTTGCCCGCTTGTCTATCGGCAAAATTCAGATAGTTCTCTAACATGCCGATATTAAAAGAATATTATTTTATTCAGCTGCTAACTTTTTTTGGTATAAATCTTGCTTGGATTCAAGTTGCTCAATTGAATAAATAATGAGGAGGTTCCTGTCATGCTTAAACGTTTGATACTCGTTGCACTTTTTGGTTTTTTTCTGGCGAGTTGTGCCGCCATGCCGTCCGGGCCAGTCCAGCCCCAGGAGGTCATCGTTAAAGTCCATGCGGAAGATCCGACCAAAGTCAAAGTTTCTCAGAACGATGATAAGGACCGGGTCAATAAATCCATGGAAGTCCCCAATCAGGAAGGGCATCTTTCGCAGCTGTCTTTTATTTCCAAAAACAAGGCCTTTGTGAAGATATTTTCCGGATTGTCGGTCTCTGATGTCACCCGCCTGTGGAATGATCTTTGTGTTTTGGAACATAACACCAGTATCCGGGATGTCCAAGTGTTCATTAATTCACCCGGTGGTGATGCCTTTTCAGGACTCGCGTTGGCCGATCAGATTGAACGCGCCAGACGAAAAGGCTTCCGCGTCACCGCCCATGCCTCCGGCATTGTGGCCAGTGCAGCCGTTCCGGTCTTTGCGGTATGCGACGAACGCTTGGCCGCACCGGGTACGATATTTATGGTTCATGAAGCCGCTCTGTGGAAATGGCCGGGACGCGAAACCGCATCTGATATTCGCTCCCAAAATGATTTGATGGCTCTTTTACGTGACCGGTATATCGGCAAATTGACCGCCAATTCAAAATTGGATAAAAGCAAGTGGGAAGAGCTGGAAAAGAAAACGACCTGGTTTAGTGCAGAAAAGGCTATGGATTGGGGATTGGTTGATAAGATCGAATAGCGAATCTCTTCTCCGCCTGGGAAAGCCGTTGGGTGTCTTTTAGAAGTGGTTTTATAATTTCAGGTTAGGCTCAAGCGCCCAGCTTGTGGGCAGCAGAATTTCGCATCGGATACTTTTCAAAATGCTCACACAAACTAGCGTGTATGCTTGGATACACAACTTTTTCGCCAAACCGCACTTTTGAAGAACACCCTGATCTTTTAAGATTAAGATGTGAAATCCGGCAATTGGCGGGGGCCTTAAACCCTGATCCGCTTTTTTGAGATGGGTTCTAAACAGATTTCCCATAGCGATTGACCATCTCTTCAACAATAAAGTCGTAAATCCGCCTGCGGGTTTCCTCGGCCATATCTTCAAATTCAAGACCCATTAACAGGGTCCGATTTTCTTTGTCCGGTGTGGAAGCCCAGTCCACCCGGCTGTTGATCCAAACACATTTTGCAGAAACGGCCGTCTTTTGTGTCGGTATCAGGGTGTCAATATCAATACCTATTTTATGGCCAGGGGCGGATATTTTCTCAAGAAGTTCTTCGGCTTCCTCGGCAATTCACACACACAATCCGCCCCGGCTGATATTTCTGGTCTTTGCCAGGTAGGTTTTGCCTGATTGACTCAAATCAATCTTAAATCGCACCGGCCGAGATTGTTTAAGCCTGACATATGCTCTTCTTTCTCTGCCATTAAAGCGCTTTGGGGTCATTTCTTTCCTCCTTTTCACCGATATATTCGATATCTTCAGCGTGCATAAAAAAGGGTATCCGGATTCGAGCCGTTATTGCAACTTCAGCGTGACTTCTAGTTAATTGAGGAATCGGCTAGCTTTTATCATCGGGTCACTGCAGGAATTATCGTGGACGAGTCCCGCCCGGCTGGATACAAATTCCTGCATAAAAGATGGTAACAAAAGAACAGCGACCAAGTATAACACAATGGGTTAGGGGGGGTAGGGTCAGCACGGGGAGATAAGCCAGGCCGCGGTTGCTGGCTGTTCTTGGGCAACGCTCCCCAATGCATTCAGATAGTGCATGATTCCGCTGCTATGCCAAGATAATTCATTCTGCAATGATTAAGAGGTTAAGCGAAAAACTCCCTGACCCTTTATTTAATTATAGCCGAATTTTATTTAATAAACAAAGTCTTTGGGACGCATTTTCATCAGGACTATCGGTATGCTGGCAGATTCGGAACGCAGTTTTTTCTTTAACACTTTAATATCGAAAGCCGATTGGAACAATTTAAAAAGATCTTTCCCGCTTTTTCTGATCTCCGATGCAAGAATGATTTCACCGCCGGGCTTTAAATTAGATTTGAATAGCTGTGTTAGAGGGGAAAAATCTTCCTCTTTATAAGTAACCTCTGAAGCCACAATCATATCAAATTGATCGCTCAACTCTGACTGATGCCAATCTAGTTTAAAAATCGGAAGATCCGGACAATTATTACGGCAGGCGTTGGCCCGGGCAAAATTTAACGCATCCGGATTATATTCGGTCATCGTGATTCGGTGCCCGAAAGCCGCCGCAACGATGCTGACCAATCCGACACCGCCGCCGATTTCTATAATCCTTTTACTGGCATCCACCGGCATATCGGCGAGATACCCGGATAGCACCCAGGAGGCTTTCCAGATTTTTGCCCATAGCGGAAAATCATGAAGTACATCAACAGGATTGATAAACTGATACAAATACTTGGGCAGCAGAATGTCAAATTTCTTGCTGTTAACGACGACTTCAGTGGTTTCAGTTTCGTATTCTTTATAGAAATCTTCAATGGAAAACATGACAAACCGATGTTATGTATTTATTGAATAATTCAATCCTGACCAATTTCCCTTCCCATTTGCCAATCGCTTCATTGTGATTTTAGGCTTGAACCGAGATTTATCGATCTTATATTAATACACAATTTATGTTTTGAACCAAGCAATATTATCTGCCCGGGAGCATATTGAGTGCAAACGTATTATGTGGATGGCCTATTTGTTCCAGCATCCGAGGCTTTGATTCCGGTCGACGATCTTGCCATCATGCGCGGATTCGGGGTCTTTGATCTTCTGCGCACGTTAAACGGAAAGCCTCTATTTCTCAAAGAACACATCAATCGGCTAAAGGCGTCCGCCCGCCAAATCGGCATAGAATTGCCATGGACCTCTCAAAAGCTGATTGACATCGTGATGCAAACACTGCAGCACAACTCATTTGAAGAATCTAACATTCGAATTGTGGTTACCGGAGGCTCAAGTCAGGATTTCATCACACCGCAGGGCAAGCCTCGGCTGCTTGTCCTGGTGACCTGCGCGCCCGAGTTGCCTCAATGGTGGTATACCGAAGGTGTAAAAATTATCACGTTTCATTCTGAGCGTAGCATACCGGGGGCAAAAAGTATTGACTATGTAACGGCCACCATCGCTCTGAAACGGGCTCGCGATCAAAACGCCATTGAAGCCGTGTATGTGGATCGCAACGGATGTGTACGCGAAGGGACCACCAGTAATCTTTTTGCATTCTATGCGGAGACCCTGGTGACACCCGACAAAGATATTTTAAGCGGCATCACCCGTAAAGCTGTCTTGGAACTGGCGGCAAACTCGTTTTGTGTTGATTTTCGCGATTTGCGCCTCAATGAGCTGTTGACTGCCGATGAAGTGTTTATCACCGGAACAAACAAAATGATCGTTCCCGTTGTACGGATCGATGATTCGATTATTGGCAATCGCCGTCCGGGTAAACACACACAGAAACTAATGGGCGCCTTAACCGAACGGATTGACCGTTATTTTCAGAGCCAAAGATAGAGCTAACATGAAATTCGGCTAAAATTCATATTGGCATAGCCGTATAGCTTTGGTATAAAAAGTTTTGCGGGATTCTGTTTTTTGGCGGCCTGTTCTGGTTTTAGACTAAAAATAAGGGAGAGCTGTATGTCAGACAATGAGATTTACGATCTGGTTATCATCGGTGGTGGTCCGGGCGGATTGACTGCCGGCATTTATGCCATGCGCGCTGCATTAAAGACGGCGCTTATCGAAATGGGTGCGCCCGGCGGCCAGATGAATAACTCCGATTCGGTCGAAAATTGGCCCGGAGACGAGTTTATCACGGGTGCCGACTTGGCGCTAAAATTTTCTCAGCATGCCCGGTCCTATGGATTGGAGTTCTTCACCCAGGAGGCCGTGGAGATCGAGCCCGGCCTTGATCATCATGCGGTTAAGCTGAGCAATGGAGATCGTCTGCCGACCCATGCAATTATACTCGCCACCGGCGGCAGCCCGCGCAAACTGAATATCCCCGGTGAAGAAGATCATTACGGCAAAGGGGTATCTTACTGTGCGGTTTGCGACGGTTTTTTCTTCAAAGATAAAAATGTTGTGGTGGTGGGCGGAGGCGACACGGCTGCGGAAGAATCTCTCTATCTGGCGAAGCTGGTTAAGCAGGTGCATCTGGTTCATCGACGGGACGCATTGCGGGCCGGTGCGCTTTTGCAGCAACGCGTCAAGGCTGAATGCAAAATCGAAATTGTCTGGGATTCGTTGGTCACCGCAATCAAGGCCAACGATATGGGTGTTTCTACAGTGCAATTACAAAACGTGGTAACCGGCAAAAAAAGCGAACTCGCTGCCGATGGCGTGTTTATTTTCATTGGATTTGAGCCCAACAATAAACTGGTCCCTGCCGGCACCAAAATGAATGCCAACGGATATGTGGTCACCGACGAAAAGTGCGAAACCAATATACCGGGCATTTTTGTCATCGGGGATCTCAGAGAAAAATATTTTAGACAAATCGTCATATCGGCTTCGGATGGCGCCACAGCGGCGCTGGCAGCTGCACACTATGTGGAAACCCGCAAGGCGGCAGAGGTGTGCGAATTGCCTGAGGCCTTACAAACAGAAGCCCCATAGGCATTTACACCTTCACCCATGTCCGGCATCGCGCGTTTCTTTTTTAAATTGCTGATTCTGGCTGCCATGCTGCTGGGTCTGCCTCTGGCCGGCGTCTTTTTAGCCGGGTACCCGGTCTCACGCTATCTGGAATTCCCCCCCAAAAGCCATTATGTCCACCATGAACCCTTTTCATGGATTGTGTTTGTCCTTTATGCGCTGATAATTGCCGCTTGCGTTGGGTTTTTTGTTTTAAACGCCTTCAGATCCAAAAAGAAGGTTGAATCTTCTAACCAAGGAAAGTCATTTCCCTGGTGGGGATGGGTTGGCGTAATACTCACGGCTCTTGCATGGATTCTGGCCTGGACGCGCTTTCCATGGTTTGCTGTGTTCCAGCCTCACACCTTCACACCGCTGTGGGCGGCCTTTATTCTGGTCATCAATGGTTTGTGTTATCGACAAAGCGGCCATTGCATCATGTTGGATCGTCCGCGTTTTTTTCTGCTGCTTTTTCCGATCAGTTCGGCATTCTGGTGGTTTTTTGAATTCCTGAACCGTTTTGTTCAAAACTGGTATTATATCGGACCCGAATTTAATTCGTCGGAATATTTTTGGTATGCCACTCTGCCTTTCTCCACGGTCTTGCCGGCTGTGATAGGGGTTCGTGACTGGCTGATTTCGAGCCGGTGGCTGCGGCAAAGATTCGATTGTTTCTGGCCGCTGAAGATTGCCTTTCCCAGGGTCCTTGCCATTTTGACCCTGACACTTTCTGCCTGCGGGTTGGCGGGCATCGGCATTTGGCCAAACATTTTTTTCCCGCTGCTGTGGGTTGCGCCATTGCTGATTATTTTGTCCTTGCAGACCTTGCTGCACGAACGCCATATCTTATCTAACCTTTCGGAGGGGAATTGGTCCGGGGTGGTGGCTGCTGCATTGGCGGCACTTATTTGCGGCCTGTTTTGGGAGACTTGGAATTACTATAGCCTGGCCAAATGGAAATACGCTATTCCTTACGTTCAGCGCTACCCTGCCTTTGAGATGCCGTTGCTGGGCTATGCGGGATACCTGCCCTTTGGTCTGGAATGTGCAGTGGTCGCCAGCATGCTGGAAGGCAGTTATGCAG
>JARRJQ010000003.1:19828-22392 GCA_037388985.1 Desulfobacterales bacterium
AAAAGCCCCCGCCGCATCTTTAAGCCGATTCAACACCGAGTTCACATCGGATATTTTAGACTCAATTGAGGCACAACGATTCCCGGCCGCAACAGATTCTATATTCATACTTGACAGACCACTATATATTGTATATTTGCGGAAAAGTCTGGCATAAGCCGCCAAGCACCGGCATCGCATTATTTTCGGTCGCCGATTTTTGCCATCAACAACGGCAGCGAACTAATTTCAAAGAAAACTGTTTACAAATCGTAAAAAACTTGAAAGTTAACATTTTTTCAAACGGGCCGGTAAGGTTGATTTAGCTGAAAAGGGAGTTAATTTATAATTTTTTCCGCTTTAAACCAGCGGGCGTTTGCAGGATAACGCGGACACAACCGTTTAATTGGTTACACACGCATTTTGAAATATTACTGACCGGATTTAATTATTATGCAAAAGAATATCGGATTTGTTTCAACGCGGTTTGCAGGCACAGACGGCGTATCTCTTGAATCCAGTAAATGGGCCGACGTTCTTCAGCAAGGCGGACATCGCTGTTTCTGGTTTGCCGGCGTTTTAGACCGCACACCTGATTGCAGCTTTCACGTTCCCGAAGCCGATTTCAAGACCGAGCAAAACCAGTGGATCAATGAGCGGGTTTTCGGTCAGAAAGGCCGCAAACAAGCTGTCACCCAGACCATCCATGACCTGCGCTCACACCTCAAATTTAAGCTACATGAATTCATCAAGCAATTTAAAATTGACCTGCTGATTGCCGAAAATGTACTGACCATCCCCCTGCATGTGCCTTTCGGTTTGGCGCTGACCGAAATCATTGCAGAAACCCAGCTGCCGACCATTGCGCACCATCACGATTTTTACTGGGAACGGGTTCGTTTTTCGGTCAATGCAGTTGGCGATTACCTTCAAATGGCATTTCCACCCAATCTGAACAATATCCGACACGCAGTGATTAATTCAGCCGCCCAGGAGCAACTAGCTCTGCGTACCGGCATTGCTTCAACGATTATTCCCAATGTCTTGGATTTTGATAATCCACCAAGGGTGAGCAAAAAAAGAACGGAAATCTTCCGCCAGTCAATCGGTTTGGAACCCGATGATCGTATAATATTGCAACCGACTCGCATCATTCAGCGCAAAGGGATTGAGTTTGCCATTGAGCTGGTCAAGGAACTCAAGAATCGTCGCAATAAGCTGGTTATCTCTCACGAAGCCGGAGATGAAGGATTTGAATATGCCGAATGGTTAAAAGAATATGCGTGTGAACACAGTGTGGATTTGCGCCTAGTTTCCATTCGTATTGCAGACCCGTGGAACGGAAACGGCAAAAAGGGCAACCAATATTCTCTATGGGATGTTTACCCTCACGCAGATTTGATTACCTATCCCAGCCTTTACGAGGGGTTCGGCAATGCCTTTTTGGAGGCGATTTATTTTAAGAAACCGATTTTGATCAATCGCTATGCCACCTTTGTGCGGGACATCGAACCTTTGGGGTTTGACCTGGCTGTGATGGATGGCTTTCTTTCTAAAAAAACCGTTCAGCATGTGGTTGGAATTCTGGAATCCAATAAACGCAGAAAGACAATGGTAAGCAACAATTATAACATTGCCTCCCGGCACTACTCGTATTCCTTGCTTCGAAATCAGCTTACCGCAATAATGAAAAGCTTTTTTGCCGATGGCGTTGGGCGACTTACCGCCAAACTCCGTTCGGCAAAACCCAAAAACCATCCGTATATGAATTCCAAGCAGGTCATGTACAAGCATTTCGACAGCAAACGCTGTGCTCGCAAATAACCCGGATTTCATCAATTCCTTGGGTTTAGTCAAACTGTTAAATCGTTCAATCGTCTATCTGGCAGCCGATATTATCATCAGTTAACTATTACTGACCCTTCGACGATTTAGCCCGAAAATACACCTCCGTAGACGGCTTGAGATCAGTTGAATCGCCCAATTTTATTCTTATCTTATATTTTATCGTAACAAATACGGAACGAATTGTCGCAATGGTTTTGGGTTTAAAAATTTGCTGAAGTTTAGTCATTCATTCAACCTTCGCCAAGAGCTTCGGCTGGTGGGCCTGGATTGCCAAATTCGGATGGCGAAGCATCGAGGTAGGCAATGCCGTTTATTACCGTTTGCGGATTACGGGGAAAGGTTTATATCCCGCAGCAGCCAAAGGCAGGAGCGCGAAAACATTTGTGCCCGGACTGCTATGCCTGTCAGCAGTGCAGCGATGATCGATGTAGCATCTGTCTGAGCCAAAAATCCTGCTGCTGTGAAAAGTCTCCAAAACTTAATTTAGAATAGAAGGAGCTGTCATGAATCGTATCAGTTGCTATTTTGAAAGAATCTCCGATTTGACTATCGGTTTATTTTTGCTTTTTGTCGGTTTGGCCCTGACTATCATCAGCTTTACGATCATTCCGGTCATTGGATTGGTTATCGCCATTCCGGTGTTGATTTTAGCCGTTGCATTTTTAGGTGCCAAAAGAAGTAGGGAATGTGCGTTGATCGCGCAGCGAACCAAGGGTATCTTTTCGTCTTGATTCGCA
>JARRJQ010000004.1:0-31027 GCA_037388985.1 Desulfobacterales bacterium
CATCCTGGCACTGCCGGTAAAGGGTGAAAGATGGAAATGCCGATCCTTTCAGTCAAGAGAATCACAAAACGTTTTGGGGGCCTGGTTGCGGTTGAAGATCTGAGTTTTGACTTACATGCCGGTGAAGTGTTGGGCTTTCTGGGGCCAAATGGCGCCGGCAAAACCACTTTGATAAACCTCATCGCCGGCGAGCATGCACTGGATGAGGGAGAAGTAACCTTTAAAGGAAAGAATATCTCCGGCCTTCCCCCGCATAAAATTTGTCACCTCGGCATCGCCCGCACCTATCAGATTCCGCAGCCTTTCACAAAATTAACCGTTCTTCAAAATGTCTCTGCAGCGGCAATCTACGGCAGAAATTTCAGCAAAAAAGCGGCCGAGCAGGAGGCGCTCAAACTCCTCGAGTTTACCGGCCTTTCGGAAAAGAAAGACATGCCGGCCGGTGATCTGGATGAAATATCGCTGAAAAGACTTGAATTGGCCAGGAGCCTGGCAACCGGTCCAACGCTGCTCTTGATCGATGAACTGGCTGGGGGGTTAACCGAAAAAGAAATCCCAAAAGCTTTAGATCTTTTAAAAAAGATTAATGAAATGGGCATATCCATCATCATCATCGAGCATGTGGTGAAGGTCATGCTGAAGGCGGTTGACCGGATAATCGTTATGGATGAGGGTGCTAAAATTGCCGAAGGCCAACCGAAGGAAGTAATTAAAAACAGCAACGGTATTAAGGCCTATTTCGGCTAGAAGTGGTTTCAAAACCCCATCTCCCCGCTCAATGGAGCGGGGGCCCGTGAACCTTATCTAAGGTTTTGAAACCACATCTAGTTTGGTATAAAATTTTTGCCCTTTGGTCCGTATCGTAAAAAATCCGGACTCAAAGTTGAACAGAGAAGATCGATTACCACCGGCTTAGCCGGCGGTAATCGATGGCATCTTTTCTGTACCGAGTTTAGTAAGGTATGGGAAACAACATTTCAGCCTCTGCAGGCACAAAGGCGAGATTGGAATAAACCACCTTGCTCTCCCATTTCCACGGCTTGTCGGTCTTTTGCCACTGATTGAAAAAGATCGGCAGTCGTGCGGATTGATTTTCATTAAACACCACCCGCGGAGAAGAGATGGTTGGCATGTCGGTTTTGCTGAGCGCCTCGATGACAGCATCTGAATCAAGAGTCCCCGCTCTTTCGATGGCATTGGCCAGGATTTGGATTCCGTTATAGCCCCAGCCGATACCCGGATTAAGGGGTCTGCCGGTATCTTTTTGCCATCTTTCAAAAAGGCTCATCGGGGTTGTGCCGCCGATGCCGGGAGTGGCTTTCGGATCAAATGACGGCGACCACCATGCCTCGCCGGAAACGCCCAGTGGCAGGTTACCCCCCCAGGCATTGACATCTTCATAGAAGAGGGACGCGCGGGTGGCAATCACCATCTTCGGCCTGAAGTTCATGGTACGGCACTGCCGCCACATCGCCCCAAAGAGGGGAGCCGGTGCATTGCCCCAGATGATTTCAATTTTTAATCGCTTCCACTTCTGTATCATGGATGAAAAGTCCATCGCATCCATGGGGAACAGGCCTAAATTATTCTCCACATGAACCTCAAGGCCCTGGTCGGTAAGTACTTTGGGGATGACATTGTACCAGCCTCTGCCGTCCGGTTCATCCGAGGCGAAGACCCCGACCTGTTTATTGGTCTGTTCGCGATATTTATTTAAAACACCCAGCCAGGAATCCATGCACGTATAGCCGGGCTTGGCGGTGGGAGAGCCCGGTGGAGACGGCGCGGCAATCGCCAGCGTGTAAGTCCAGGTATGTCTCCAGGCAGGCGAGGCTTCTTTGCGCACGGCCAACCAGGGTTCTTCGGGTGTGCCGCCGCTCACCCGCACCTTTTTATAGCGCTCGGCGACAATCGCCTGCGGAATGATCAACGGAATGGGTTGATTGGGCGGCGCCAGAAAGTCAACCTTATCCTTAAGGATGAGATTTTCGGTCAGGGAGCCCGACTTTTTTGGATCGCTTTCGTTATCGACAATAATGAGCCTTATGGGCAATTTCTTATCATAGGCTTTGACGTATAATCCCCCCTGTTTGTTGATATCCTCAACGGCGGCTTTTTCTCCCCAAACATTACCTTCCCCAAAGCCTGCGTGTACGCCCGTTAGCGGCGCATTGATGCCGATGAGGATCTCGGAAGGCTGCGCGAAACAAATGCTCATGAGAAACAAGACACTGAGCCAGCCGATACCCAAAATAAAACACAATCTTTTTCTCATTTTTCCCTCCTTTAATAAAATTGGTTATGTTGCTTGACAGTGATTGAATGACTTACCGGATTTCCTTTTTCCTTCCATCATCCCTCCGAAATGCTGGGTCACCTCCTTATGTTTTGGTCCCGTATTATATTGCTTTTAAATGATAATGCCCCTTGAGGTCAATCTATTCATTGCGAAAGGGTTGAATTTCACCAAAGTGTACAAAATATCGACTCCCTATTTTCCGGTGGCGGCAACATAAATGAGAAAATCAAGGAATACGCAGGCGCCGATGCTTATGGTCTTGATGCAAGGGCCGCTGTCGACTACGCCAAAGGGGTATTCGCGTCCGGAAAATGAAAACATTTTCAGTTCAGGAGGACAAAACTTTAACCGATTCACGATGCCGTTTAAAATATTCGTCCAATATCATTGACAAAACAAACAATTTCGCCCGGGGCTGAGATCAACTTCAAGACAGCGTTTAGGCTGTGACGGACAGGGCTCGAATGAACGACCGCCTCAGGGCTCGACGATAACCTTAACGGCATTATCCAGCTTTTTAATAAACGTTTCCAATGCGTCCCCGAATTTTTCCAACGGAAAATGGTGTGAGAGCATCGGCTTGATTTTAATGGTTCCATTGTTAATCAATGGAATGACCTCCTCGCAGGTATTGGGATCTGCTCTGACGCCTAAAACATCAATCTCACGCATGACCACATCGGTAATGTTAAAATCCACCATTCCCGCAAATCCGGTACAGACCACCCGTCCGCCTTTTTTGGTTGCGGCCAGACATTGCTGGACCGTTTTGGGTGCGCCGGCACAGTCAATGGCCACGTTTACCCCTTTACCGTCGGTTAAGCGTTTGATCTCTTCAACCGGGTCATCATATTTTTCATAATCAACGGGAACGGCGCCCAGTTGCTCGGCCAGTTTCAGGCGATGTCGTCTTCCGACAACAAATCCCCTGGCGGCACCGGCGGCCAGGCCAATCTGAAAACATAAAAGTCCGACGGCCCCGGGCCCGAAAACGCAGATATCTTCGCCGGGCGCCACACGACCTCTTTTAACGGCCTGCATGGCCGTGGCGGCCGTATCGACATTGGTGGCCTCGTCAAATGGCAGATCACCGATTGCATGAACCGCCCGTTCTGAAGCAACCACATACTCAGCATAGCCGCCTTGAGTTGTAAAACCGTAATGGCGATGGCCGGTTTCCAATTTGCCATAGTTCTCACATAAGTTATAACGGCCGGTCATGCAATTGCGGCAGAATCCGCATCCTTTATGCGCCTCAGCCGCTACCCGGTCACCTTCGGCAAACCGGAAACAATTCGGCCCGGATTTGACAACCGTACCGGACCACTCGTGACCGGGAATAAACGGATAACCCGGCGGCCATAATCCTTTAAATTTGACCCCTTCGACGACAGCCGGATCGCTGCCGCAAATGGCAATGGCACCCACTTTGACCAGAACCTCCTGGGGCCCCGGTTCGGGCGTATCTACCTGTTGGATCTCAAACTCTCCCGGTCCGGTAAGGACCAGCGCTTTCATTTTAGGCGGAATCGTATTCATGGGAGCAACCTCCTTTCAAGACCGGCATGTGGCTCGACAGCTCTATGCCGGCGTCAGCTTCAACTTTTTGATGATCTGGGCGGCCGACAGGCCGTATTTTTCATAAAGATCCTCTTTGCTGCCGGATTCCGCAAAGCCGGCCAGCGCAATGAATTCAAATTCAACCTGCAGCTTTGCAGCCGCCAGCGCCCCGAGCACCTCTTCTTTTAGACCGCCGTTTTCAAAATGGTCCTGGATGGTGCATATCCGGCCGGTTTCTTGAGCTGCCGCCTCAATGATGCGCGCATCGACCGGCCGGATCGTTGGCATGTCGATGACCCGCACACTTTCTTTGACCCGGCGGGCGACTTCCAGGGCTTCGTGCAGAATCGGCCCGGAGCTGATCAGACAAAGGTCTTGGCCTTCTTTTAGCAGGATCCCTTTGCCGATCTCAAAGGCCTGGCGGGGTTTAATCCCGTATGAATTATCGGCGCTGTAAAACAGCGGGGTCGGGTTGCGGCCGACCCGGAAATAGACGGGACCCTCGTGCTGGAGTACTTTTTCAAAAAGCAGGTCGGCCTGCAGCGCGTCGGAGGGTTCGATGATCGTTACATGCGGCAGCACCCGCATGCAGCCGATATCTTCGATGGCCTGGTGACTGACGCCATACTCGCCCAACGCAACTCCGGTATGGCTGCCGATGATTTTCACATTCAGCCGCGGGTAGGAAATGTCCTGACGGACCATCTCCCATGCACGCCCGGTGGAAAATATGCCGAAGCTGTTGACCACCGGGATTTTTCCGCAGCTCGCCATCGCCGCACCCATGGTCATCATATTGGCTTCCTGGACCCCTACATTGATCGAGCGCCGTTCGCCGGGCCGAGCCGCATCCTCCGGGTAGCGCTCGCAGAATTCGGTAACGCCGCAGGCACCCATCAAATCGGCATTGAAGACAAAAATCTTTTCATATTCTCCCAGCCGGGCCAGGCAGTTGCCGTAGCCGATGCGGGTGGCGGTGGGCTGGCGGTAAGTTTGCACCGGATGCCGGCCGATAATCGACGGAAGATCCTGCTGGCTTTCCGGCGGTCCGGATTTGTCCAGCGGACGGATGTTGAGCTTGACGCCGGAGCGGGCGGCAATCTTCTTTTCCAGTTTTTCGATTTTATCGAAAAACTCCTTTTCAGCGGCAGCGTATTCTTCCATATTCAGTGGAACCGCATGAAAGCTGCAGACATTTTCGCAGTCCACAATTCCTTTGCCTTTAACGGTATTGGCGATCACCACCAGCGGGCGCTGCTCCTGCAAGCGGCTCCTTTTGAAATAATCCAGAACATCGATCAGGGCATAGTAGTCGTGGCCGTTCAGCATGCGGACGTCCCAGTTAAACGCTTTAAATTTCTCGTCCAGAGGGTCTAAGCTGTTGATCACATCGCTGCAACCGTCGACCTGCAGACGGTTATAGTCGATAAAGGCACATAGATTGTTGAGCCCCTTGTTGGCGATCGACATAACCCCTTCCCAGGTCATGCCCTCCTGCAGATCGCCGTCGCCCAGCACGGCGTAAACATGGTAATCATATCCGTAAACTTTGGCATGCAGCGCCATTCCGGCGGCGGCCGACAGGCCATGCCCCAGCGATCCGGTGCTGAAGTCAACACCTTTGGTGCCGTGCTCGACGGCGCGACCGTTTTCGTTAAATAACCGATACATGGCCGGGTGGCCTTCTAAGGACGAGTCGATTTTACGATAGATTTTGAGAATGTCTTCGCTAAAAAAACCGGCTTCGGCCAGGGTGGCGTAAAGCGCCGGCGCGGCATGGCCTTTGCTTAAAATAAAGCGATCCCGATTCGGCCACAAGGGATCTTCAGGATCATAGCGCATGATCCGCTCCCAGGCATTTGCTTCCGGATCGAAAATCCTTCCAAAATACAGAACCGTTAGGATATCGGCAACCGAAAGAGACCCGCCCGGATGGCCCACTTTGGACTTGGTAATGTTTTCGATGGCATTTTTCCGAATCTTAGTTGCCAGCAATTCGAGCCGCTCAATTTCATTGAGTGGATCCAAATACTTTCTCTGTGACATATAAATTGGCCTTTCTAAAAAAATTCCGGTTGAAAGATCACAACAGATGCCTGCCCATCCATCCGTCACAGGACATGGGTGCATTAAAAATCTAGTAGGAATAAGGGCCGATTCTGGGCAGACTGTACACCGACTTCCAGCCTTTACTGCCGGGTTCTTTAAGGTATGGTTCCATTTCTTGACGGGTCCTGAAGGTGGTTGCCTCCGGATCCGGGACCTTACCCGCCGGATAGGTGCTCAGAATATCATCGCACAGCAGGTTGAGATATTCGCAAATGGCCACTACCGCACGCGCGGTCTTGCCGGCGGCGGCAATGTTAGCCCGCCCCACCACCGCTTCAGGTGTTGCAACCAGCTCAAGCGGATTATGCCCGGCTGCTGCACGATAGGTATTGGGTCTTAGCTGATCCTCAACGGATTTGTCGAAATGTCCGTCGGGCAGATATTTAAAATCCGGCATGGGCCCGGTGGCTTCGGCGTTTTCCATTTTTACCATCTCGGGAAACAGCTCAAGGCCCAGAGAGGTTTCGGCTTCATCGGCATGGATAAAACGATCTTCGAGCTTGCCGCCGTATTCCCTGGTTTCAAAGAATTCCCGCACGGCCCGGTGCCATTCCAGCGCGATATAAATGCCCGGCAGCTGAAACGTATTCATGAATCGCTTGACGGCTTTTTCGATTTCGTTTTGTTGCGCGTGATTGTTTATCCATATCTGCTTGCGGAACCCGTCATTCCATAGCCCGTACATGACATGCATGATCGTCTGCTCGAAGGCTTCATCGCTGACCATAACGCTGCCATACATCCCCTGGTGCCAGGGCGGATGAACGCCATAGTTGATGGGATAGGCCAGATTGACCGGAGCGGCGCCGGATTTTTTCTGCTTGCGGCGAACCGCTTCGGCTATTCGCGTCACCAGCAGCGTATCGAAGGAGCTGACGGTATGCATACCGTGGTTTTCGGTGCAGCCGACCGGGATAATCACCACGTCGTTTTTCCGTCGATTCTCAACCATCTCCTTGCGAACCGTATTCTGGATGTAGGATCCGGGCTTTTCGATCTCCCCCGGTGAGGGAATCTCGTATTCCTTCATTTTTTCTTCGATCTGCGCGTCGGTCATGTAATAAATTTGTTCTTTTAATTTGCCGACGCCGGTATTTTCAAATGGTATCCGGCAGGGGGCGCATTCACGTTGTTCCATTTTTCTACCTCCTTTTAGAGTTTTAATTATAATTTCTTTGCATTTTAAGAAAAAACTTTTTTTCATCACGAAAACACGAAATCTACAACGCGCAGCGCAGGCGCTTGCGCCGCGTGAGCACGAAATTGATATGATTTCTTTTTCGTGTTTTTGTCCTTTCGTGCTTTCGTGATTAATTAATCTTTTTTGGTTCCGGATTGTCCGGGTTAAGATGCTGAAATCATTTTATGGCGAAAATGTAAGGGACCGAATTTACCCAGACAGCCAACGCTTTTTTCTTTCCAGGGTTCGACAGCCGGTGGGGCACCGTCGAACACAGGGTGATTGTATCACCCGGTTTCATATGATGAACCTCGTTGTTAATTTCGACCTCGAGCTCGCCTTCCAGCAACAGACCGCACTCCTCACCTTCATGGGTGTATTGCTCTTTGCCGGTGGAACTTCCCGGCGGCCATTCATTCAAAATAAACTCACAGGCAAGATTCACGCCACGGGATAAGAGTTGAAACTTCACACCACCCTCGGTGGTCAGCGTTTTGCGTTCCTTCTGCGTCATCAAAGAAAATACGCTGTCGATTTTTGCAGCGTCCATGGCGACCAGCATGGCCATATCGGTTCCCAGCGCATCGCTGATGGATTTCAACGTGCTAAAAGATGGGTTAGCCGTGCCGGTCTCGATCTGGCTGAGCAAGCTGGTTGAGCACTGGCATTGGTCGGCGAGCTGAGACAGCGTCAACGCCCTGTGTTTGCGGACCTCTCTGATTTTTTTGCCGATATGATTATTTTCAGGATAAATTTTCAATATTATTAAACCTTTTTAAGTATTTCTGGAATTTTTAGTATATATGAATAAATAGAAATACGGTCAAGACTTTTTTAAGGGATCCGGGTTTCAGAAACGGCCGGCGCTTTCGGAGGGGAGGGTCTTCAAGCCAAAGGTAATCTAAACCGAGGCTTTGACATTAATGAGCGCCTGGGCCTGTTTAAGCGACCAGGACGAGAATTTCAGGTTAAAATGCACGCTGAAATGGCGCGCCATCGCATTCCGCAGCTGGCGCGGATTAATTTGAGCCTGAAGAATTTTGGACATGGAGGTCATCTTTACGCCTTCCAGTCCGCAGGGGCGGATCATCTCAAAATGCAGAAGATTGGGGTTATAGTTTAACGCCAGGCCATGAAATGTAATGCTTCTGCGCACCGCAATTCCGATGGATGCGATTTTTTCGGTGCCGACCCAGACACCGCGATAGCCTTCGATGCGGTTTGCCCGTATGCCAAAATCAGATAGGGTATCCAAAATCGCTTGAGATCAAAAATCACATAAGCGACCAACTGACCCGGTCCGTGGTAGGTAATCAGCCCGCCTCTTTCGATGTGGTGTACACCAATGCCCTGGTCTTCTAAATATTTTTGTGACACCCGGATTTCGCACGCATCGGATCGGCGCCCCATAGTCAGCACAGGCTCATGCTCCAGCAGCATTAAAATCTCCGGCTGAACGCTGCCTTTCTTAAGCTCAACCAGGCCCCGCATAAGGGCGAGGGCTTCGGTGTAAGCCAGGTGATCGATATCAAGCAATCGGGTTTCAAACATAGCGTTTCTCCGGAAAAGGCCTCAAAACGTCAGATTCAGGCCTGAAGCCTGCTGCAAAGTGCGGAATTTCACGACTTGATTTTTGGTATCGTTGCACCATATTATGATCGTCAATCATTTGAACATCAACCCGACGTCATCTTTGAAGAGGAGGTGCCCGCATGTCATTAATTACGATCACCAGCCCTTTTGCGGCCGGTGGAGAAGAAATTGCAAAGGGCGTGGCCGAGAAGCTCGACCTGCAAGTCTATGACGATCAAAAATTGCTGGATCTGGCGCCGGAAGCCGGCATCGATCCCCAGGAATTAAAAAGTATGGGCGAGCCGGGCTTTTTTGACCGTCTATTCAGCAGCAAACCCCAGACGTATATGGAATACATGAATGCCATCGTCTACGAAGTTTCACGCCGGGGCCATGGGGTAATTGTCGGCCACGGCAGCCAGATGCTGTTGCAGGATTTCGGATGCGCACTGCATGTCTGTATCCATACTGAGGAAGATGTTCGCGCCGATAAAATCGTAGCCGAACAAGGCCTTAAAAAGGAAGCGGCCCGCAATCTGATCCGCAAAATGGACAGCCGGCGTAAAGGTCTTTTTCGTCGAGCTTTCGACCGGGATCTTGACGATCCCTCACTTTACGATTTAATCATCAACTGTGCCAAGCTGAGCTATGCGTCCGCCGTCAAAATTATCGTCGAAAGCGCTCAGGCAGATGAAATTCATGCCTGTAGTTTAACCGCCCTGGAATCAATGGAAAAGCTGTCGCTGGTTAAGAAAATCCAGGCCGCCCTGATCAAAAATGACCTGGATGACCATATGCTGGTCATCAATGTTCCAGAAAAAGGTGTCGCCGCGTTAAGCGGGATTACCCCTCACAGGGATGTTTTAGACCGGATCATCAAAGTGACCCGGCAGGTTCCGGGAATTTCCGAAGTTCGATCTCAAATTGTCATTGCCCAGGGCATGTAGGCCGGCACGATCAAGTGCTCAAGCTTCAAAACCGCGGCAGTGGCGGGCGGTCAAAGCTCTTGCGTGCGACACTCCCCGCATGACCAGCAGATCTCGCAGATTCGAACATAGACCTGCCGGGCTTGATCAAACGGTATTTTCAGCTTCGATGGGTGCGCCGAGCTGCATATGAGGGCATCGGAGGAACCGCCGCCGCAGGGTTCGATCTTCACGATGGCCGTATCCACACCGATTCCCAGCCGCTCCAGCTTGGCGGACAGCTTTTTATTATCGATCAGGACGATATGCAGGTTTTCACCGCACGGCGCCTCTAGCAGATTCGGATACATGGGTTCAACTCAGCTCGAGTGGATTTTTTTCGTCTCAGGGTGCACTCAATTTTGCGGCGGCACGCCTTGGGTATCCCAGCCCCGAGCGTGGTAGTAATCCGCCAGCATATGGTTCATTTGATCCCGTGTAATGGTTTTGCCGGTTTCCGGGAGCGCCGTGCTATAAAAACGCGACGGCAATTGATCGTCCTGGGCAGTGAGTCCCTCCCTTAAGTTGAAGCGCCGTGTGTTATCCGAGATGCGGGCGGCGATTTCACGCATCTCTTCTGTGCTCAACTCGAGCCCGGTGGTGCCCCGAATCATGGTGGCCAGGCGGTCCCATTGATAGAGATCCCTGTAAAAGCGGCACAATACCAGCGTATCAAAAATGATCAGGCGATCCTCCCACTCAACCAGCATGTCGGCTTTGCCTTCGATCTGGTCCGGATCGATCATGCCGGAGGCCTCGGGCTTGTAAAACGTGGTTCGAAGATGGCAGGCGCCCCGCGGGGACGTGCCAAAGGTGAGGCCCATACCTTTCAAAACCCGCGGATCGTAACCGGCCGGCTCCATACCCTTAACATGGATGGCCTGATCTTCCATACCCCATTCGGCTGCAGCGAATTTTATGCCTCGAGCCAAAATGGCGCCCATACCTTTACGAAAGGCCATGTCATTTAAAAGCGCGGCCATTTTATCGACCTGATTGTAGTCGATTGCGTAATCGATTTTTCCTTGACGGGCGGCTTCGATGGTCAGCCCCACCAGGTTGCCGGCCGTGATGGTATCGATTCCCAGGCGATCGCAAATGTCGTTTAAATAGGCAATTTCTTCAATGCTGTCGACCTCACAAAGTCCGCCGAACGCATAAATGGTTTCGTACTCCGGGCCTTCAATTTTTAATCCCTGGTGCCGGCCCTGCTTTACCGTTGAAAGCCGTCCGCAGGCCATGAAACATTTCAGGCAGGCATGCGGGGTGACATCGAGCCGTTCGTGCAGGGCCCCAGCGTTGATGTTCATCTGATGCTCGCACCGGCCTTTGGACCAGTAGTGGGTTGGGAAGGTCCCCAATTTGCTCATCAGGTCCACCATCATGGGGGTGCCCAGGGTTTTATAGGCATGCACGCCGGGATTTTCTTTGGCTTCCTGCGAGAGTTCTCGGGCCAGGGCCTTGACCAGCTCAGGATCTGCCAGCTGTTTTTTGCGATTGCCCCAGAAGGCAATCGCTTTGACATTCTTGGATCCCATTACGGCACCGACACCGGTGCGGCCGGCACTGCGCCAGTAATCGTTTTCGATCACGGCAAAGGCGACCTGGTTTTCGCCGGCCGGCCCGATACAGACGACGCCGCTTTTTTGGGTCCGGAGACGATGATCGCCAATCCATTGCTTTACCTGATCTTCAGCTGCATAGGTTTCCAGGCCCCAGAGCTTGTCGGCGTTATGAAATTTGACACCGTCAGCACCAATTTCGATCCATATCCGATTGGCAGCTTTGCCTCGAATCAGTACAGCATCAAATCCTGTACGGGCCATGTATTCGGAAACCGTGCCTCCTGAATAGGATTCCGCGTAAAATCCGGTCAGCGGAGATTTGGTAAACACGCCATGGCGGCAGGAGCCGAACACATTGGAGCCGCTGACAGGTCCGTTGGCGAAGATTAAAACATTCTCAGGGCTGAGCGGATCCACTGCAGGCGGGATTTTCTCGAGAAGCAGATGGGTAGCCAGACCCTTTCCGCCCAGAGTGGTTTGTAACAGCTCATCGGAGAGCGGGATGATTTCACTGGTTTGATTGTTCAGGTCGATAGACAGCATTTGATTATAGAAACCTAACATTTGTCTAATTCTCCTATTGCAAGACCGGTAACCCCGGTCCCTATCATAACCACCTCAGCTTGCATATTATCATCAGATGGGATGGAATCCACGATAATCCAGGCAGGCGCTCAAGGCTCATCATACTGGACGAGTTCGATGGTTGTTCCTTCGGGATCTTTCATGTAAGTGCCCCAAACACCGGGCCTGAGGTTCTGAGGCGGGCAATTGAATTCAACACCCGCCGCTGATAGACGCTCATAGATTTCGTGGATGTTTTTGACGGTAAAGGCAAAATGAGTTAACCCGAAGTCACACTGACGCTTGGGTTCGGACACACATCCCTGGGGGTTATGATACCGAAACAGTTCCAACCGCGACCCGTAACCTTTGAGCATTACCACGTGGGCGGAAGCATTTGGCATCCCCACAACCTTTTCAAACGGCTCACCGGCGTAAGCGGGCCGCTCCCAGTCGATTTCAAAGCCCAGCAAATCGCAATAAAAATTTTTGGCCCGTTCCATATCCTGAACCGCCATAGCGGTGTGGTGCCAGGTTGCCTGCATTGAACAGTTCACTCCTATTTTTTGAGATGGGTTCTAAGCTGCTTATCGCCGCCTTGGCGAAAGAATCTCAAAACCCAGTTTTTCGTTCACGGTTCCCATGATGCCCTTGGGGACGACGATAATCACGACGATGGCAATCGCTCCCAATATAAATAAACTTACCGACATGTATTCGGCCAGCAGTTGGGAAAGCAGGACATAGATCAGGGTACCCACGATCGGCCCTTCGATAGTGCCGATACCCCCGATGATGGTGATAAACACCAGAACAACCGTCCAATCGATTGCAAACGCTTTGTAAGGCTGGATGAATACCTGAAAAATGTAAAGCACCCCTGCGATCAGACCGGTTGAAAAGGCTGCCAGCACAAAGCAGGCCAGCTTGGAGCGAAACACTTCGACTCCCATGGTTTCGGCAACCGCTTCATCATCACGCATAGCCATAAGGCCCAATCCCAAACGGGAGCGTAAAAGGGCGTAAACCAATACCACAGCGCCCACCCCCACAATAAAAGCCGCATAGTAAATCATCGCCATTGTCGGCGGATTGGCAGGTTTGACAAACAGGCCCATGCCGTATTTAACGTATTCCCAGTTGCTGAACCAAATCAAATTCGCTTCGGCAAAAATCCAGGTGCCAATGGCGAAGTAAACACCCTTCATCCGGAAAATAAATAGCGACATAAATAGCGCCATTCCGACTGAAGAGACACCACCCAAAAAAACGCTCAACCAGATATTGACCCCGTAATAGTTGGTCATCACAGCCATGGTATAGCCGCCCAGGCCGATAAAGGCTTGCTGTCCCAATGATATCAAACCCGAGTAGCCGGCCAGCAAATTCCACATCTGCGATAGACCCAGATAAAAACAAAACAGCATGAAAAACAGCACCAGGTAATCCGAACCCCATACCGGAACGGTCGCCAGGGCAATCAGCAACACCCCCAAAATCACCAAACTTACTTTTCGCATCCGCTCTCTCATTAGCGCTTTCTATACAGATCCAAAAATTCCCTGTGGCCGAATGGCCAACACGATCAACAACACCACGTATCCACTCAACAATTGAAAGCCGGGGCCCAAAAATTGGGCTCCCAGCAGCTGTGCAAGTGCCAAAATGAATCCACCTAAAAAGGTGCCTTTAATGCTGCCCAGACCTCCGATCACCACCACACCGAAAGCGATAATCAAATATTGCGGACCCGTGTGTGGATAAAAGGTAAACGTCATCCCGACCAGGGCTCCGGCCACGGCCGCGGTCATCATTGCAATAGCCATGGCAATGCCGTAAGTGCGGTGGGTATTGATGCCCATCAAGCGTGCGGCCACCTCATCATCGGATGCAGCGCGAATGCCGCGGCCCAGATAGGTCTTTTGAAAAAAGAAATACAGCAGCGTAATCACCAGCAGCGCCATAAAGAAATTCACCATGTATAATACGGAAATGCTCAGATAATCCGTAACAACAATCGATTGGGTCGACAGGCTTGTGATAAGACTGCGTGCATCGGGAGTGAAGACCATTAATAAAAAATTTTGCAGGATAATGGACATCCCGAATGCCACCAGTAGCGGCGGTTCCATTCCCGTGCCCAGCACCCGATTGAGCAATGCTGCCTGAAACAGATAACCCACTACAAACATCGCTGGTATGGTTAACCCCAGGGTGAGAAACGGGCTAATACCCAGCCAGGTGGCAAACACCAGCGCTAGGTAGCTGCTTAAAATCATCATGTCCCCGTGGGCCAAGTTCACCAGCTTCACAATGCCGAACATCATCGACATGCCGATGGCAATCAGGGCATATAAACCACCAAGCAGTATTCCATTTAAGATGGGTTGTGCCAGCTCGATTATCATAATTCCTCTGCCGACCTTGCCGGGTTAGCGCTACATATCATGCGCACGCCAAATGCCCGGTTTGCAAATTTTCGCTTAAATGCCAAAATAAGCCTTCTTAACCTGCTCTTCCGTCATCTCTTTAGGGCTTCCTTCAAACACCACCTTGCCCTCGAGCATAACATATGCGTGATCAGCCACTTTCAGACTCTGGCGAATATCTTGCTCTACCAGCACGATCGTGATCCCTTCCGTATTAATTTGGCGAAGGCGTTGGTAAATTTCCTTGATGACCACCGGCGCCAATCCCAGGGAAATTTCATCGCATAACAATAACTGCGGCTCGCTCATCAGGGCACGGCCGATGGCCAACATTTGTTGCTCACCACCGCTAAGGGTTGCGGCCATCTGTTTGTGACGCTCAGCCAAGCGCGGAAACAGCTCGCAAACCTTCTCCAAATTAGTTTCGCGGTTGCCCCGGGCGCGGGTTGTATAACAGCCCATGATCAGATTTTCATAGACCGTCAGGCGCGGAAAAACCCGCCGGCCCTCGGGCACCAGAGCGATCTTGCGCGCCACAGTCTCGTGCGCGTTTAGTCCACCGATGGATTCGTCCATAAAATGGATCGCCCCTTTGTTGGGCCGCATCAGGCCCGCCAACGTATTTAAAAGGGTGGACTTGCCGGCGCCATTGGCTCCGATCACTGAAACAATCTGGCCGCGACTGGCCTCCAGACTGACTCCCCATAAGGCCTGAAAATCCCGGTAGAATACATCGATGTCATTTACACGCAGTACGGGCGCTGAATTCAAGCTTCCTCCTCTACTCCCAGATAGCACTCTTCCACCTCCGGAGAGCACATCACTTCCCCGGGATCGCCGCAGATGAGGGATCGCGCCTCTTCGCCGATACACAGCAGGCGATCCACACCGCCTTCAGACATCATCATCAGAATATGTTCGATCCAAATGATGGTCACACCCTGCTGCTGGATCTGTTTGACCACACTCAGAAGATGCACGGATTCTTTCTCAGTCAATCCGCCGGCCACCTCATCGATCAAAATCAGCTTGGGCTGGGTAGCCAGTGCTTTGCCCAATTCGAGGCGCTTTCTATTCAGCAGCGACATGGCGCCGGCCTGATCATTGCGCCTCTCAAACAAACCGATCAGGCTCAACGTATCATCCACCACCGGTTTTGCCTGGCGTTCGCTCAATCCGCCACCGTGCACCGCGCAGACCAGCAAGTTTTCAAATACGCTCATCTTTTCAAACGGTCTTGGAATTTGATAGGTCCGTCCTATGCCTAAACGGCAACGCCTGGCAGGTGTTTCGTTGGTAATGTCTTTTTCCTCAAAGATGATGCTGCCGTGGTCCGGCTTGTAGACGCCGGTTAGCATATTAAAAACCGTGGTTTTGCCGGCGCCGTTGGGTCCCATTAACCCCAAAATTTCCCCTTGTTTGACCTCAAAGGATAGATCGCCAACGGCCACCAACTGACCGAATTTTTTCTTTAAATTTTTAGCAATTAATATATCGGTCATGCGTCCTCTGTTAGTGCAATTATGAGATCGGGCAGGTGTGCAACCTGCCCGTCGGTATGATCACTTGAAGCCATCTCAAAATTTGAGATGGCTTCAAAATTATTTCTTTAAACCCGCCATTTCCTCCAGGAGGGTGACATAACCGAAAAAGTCCAGATCTCCTTTGCCGGTGGCTTTCATGGTGCCTAAAAACTGACGCGTCATGGAAGTCAAGGGCATGGGGACATTATTTGTGCGACCGGTTTCAAGCGCAATGTCAAAATCTTTGGCCATCTGGGCGGCTGTAAATGCCGGGCCATAGTTGCGATCCTTGAGCATCTGCGCCTTGTAGCCCACCAGCGGGGATGCCACCACGCTGTTGTTGACGATTTCGATCATTGTGCTCCAGTCCATACCTCCCCGTTCACCGAAAGTCAGCGCTTCAGCCGTCATGGCCGAGGTCAGTCCGACCATCATGTTTAAAACCAGCTTTAAGTATCGCGCTTCTTCGGCCTTGCCCACATGAAAAGACTTTTGGCCCATTTTCCCGAAGATGTCCACACATTGGTCATAGGCATCTTTAGGACCCGAAGCAAAAATAGTCAGCGTCCCCGCCTGTGCCAGGGCGGTTGAACCGGAGACGGGTGCCCGCAGATATTTGATTCCTTTTTTGTCCGCCGCAGCCGCCACCCGCGCCGATGCGGCCGGCGATACCGTGCTCATATCAATGTAAATCGCCCCGGATTTGGCGCCTTCAAATGCACCGCTCGACACACCTTCCAGCGCGGTGTCATCCGATATCATGGAGATAATTACATCTGCATCTGCCGCCAGCGCTTTGGGTGAGTCGGCGACTTTAGCGCCCTCCACTTCTTTAGTTTTTTCCTTGGTCCGATTGTATACGGTTAATGGATAGCCGGCTTTGGCCAAATTTTGCGACATGGGGATACCCATTTTGCCCAGGCCTATCCATCCTATTTTTTGTTTGTCTGCCATTTTATCCTCCTTTACATGCTTGCCGTATGCCTTGCTTGCCGGCATAAATTGTCCAAAATTCATTACCCTAAATGAAAGGATTTATCGATTGAGCCCATCACCTCTGCAAGGGATGGGCTCAAGCATTACAAAAGGAAAGAGATTTTCCCTTTAACCCCAGATCGGTCTCGGTGGGGCAAACACGACGCAGATACGAAATGTTTCGCCGCCAAGAGGATTAAAGTTATGGACTGTATTTTTTGGAACCCAGAGCGCGTCGCCCGGTTCACAAAGGAATGTCTCGTCACCGACTTTGGCATTGGCGCGTCCGGACAGAACATAAAATACATGGTCTTCATTTTCATGGATGTCGTCCAGTGCGGCTCCATCAGAATGGATCTCGGTGATGTGGAATTCCACTTGTGCACCGGGACATGTTTTAGGGTTCACCAAGCCCCAAGCATGCGTACCTTCATGCTTGGGAGGATTCAACACGTGTTTTGAATCTTTTGTAATTTTGACAAGTTTTCCAGCCATTTTAGCCTCCTTTTGTTAGTTATTTTTTGTAGGTTAATTATTGTTAAAAGATCAGCAAACTAACTGCCAGCATTGAGTATCGAATTCTGCGTCTGCACCTTACCTGAGCTGCAAACATAATCTTCTTCAATACACTTCACAACCCGGCAACCCGCAGGAAATCAAATGGTCGCTGGGATAATTAAAAATGACTTCGCAGCCGTCCTTGGTGACGACGACTTCTTCCTCGATGCGGGCGGCGCCGGAACCGTCCTCGGCGCCTTTCCAGCATTCCACGGCAAAAACCATACCCTCTTTGATTTCAGCCGGATGGTCGAAACTGAAGCGCCGCGAAAGAATGGGCCGTTCCCACAGGCTAAGTCCGACCCCGTGACCGTACTGAAGCAGATAGGCTTCATCCTCGTTACGGTAGCCGAACTCTTCGGCTTTGGGCCAAACATTGCAGACGTCGGCGGTGGTGACACCGGGCTTGATGGCGTCGATGGCGTCCGACACCCATTTGGAGCAGGTTTCATAGGCGTCTATTTGATATTTATTGGGTTGGCCGCAAATAAATGTTCGGTAGTAACAGGTATGATAACCGTTAAACGAATGCATAATATCGAGGAAAATCATGTCTCCGGGTTGAATAATCCGATCACCGAAGGTATGACAGTGAGGCGCTCCTCTGGCACCGGATACCGAATTGACGCACTCGACGCGTTCCGAACCCATCGTATACAGTTTATGATTGGCAATCGCAACCAGTTCGTTTTCCCGGGTGCCCGGACGGATGGCGCGGGCAATATCCTCATAGGCCGCATCCACCATGGCGGCGGCTTGTTTGAGCAGTTCGATTTCATCGGCGCTCTTGACCTCCCGCGCATCCAGCATGGCCTGCTGACCATCAACGACTTCGATGCCTTCCTTCTCCAGCGCTCTTAGCATGGAAAGCTCTATCATATCAACACCCAGCGGCTTTTTTACGACGCCGTAGTCGGTCAGCACCCGTTTGATCTGCTTGGCAAAGTCATCCTGGACATTCATCTCCGGTGGCAGGGAGCCCAGCATATTGGCAATCGGCGGTTCCATGCGCTCTTCCATCCATGGGCTTGAAATGCGCTTTGCCGGTACGGCCGGATCGAACAAATACGGTTTGCCGTCTGCGGGACACAGGGCGTAACGGTTCATTTTGTCCCGGCACCATTCACCGATATGGGTTCCTGTAACGTAGCGGATGTTATCGAAGTTAAAGCAGAGCACCGCTCCAAGGCCTTTAGCCTTAACGGCCTTCTTGGCTTTTTCGAACCGTTCTGGGATCAAGCGCTGAAAATTAACACCGGCCTCCCAGTCGGAACCCATGGTGCCCCATTTGGCTGTTGCGTGTTTTTTGTTGTATTTCATTTTTAACCTCCTGTAGCGGATCGAAAGGTAAACAGATAAGTCTTTCGCCAACAGACCTTTTTCCCACGTTGAAAGCGTGACGTCAAGCACAGAATTTACCCGGCCCGATGACCCCCGTTTTAAAGACCTACCTTCGACTGCCGGGCAAATTGCGGGGGCTAGCGGGCTCGGGGTTTATGCACGGCTTGATGGTTCCAATCCATGGCCGCCTCCATGAGCGCTTCGCTGAGGGTGGGATGCGGCTTGACCGCTGCCGCCAGATCTTCGACCGCCGATTCCATGGTCATGGTGGTGACGGCGTCGCCGATAAGCTCGGTAGCATGTTCACCGACGACATGAACGCCCAGGATCTCGCCGTTTTCGGAATCGCCGATAATTTTGACAAACCCATCGACATGCCCCATGGCCTGCGCGGCTCCGCTGGCCATGAAATGAAATGTGCCGGTCCTGATGCTGCGCTGTGCGGCTTGCGCTTCTTCTTCGGTTAAGCCGACGGCACCGATTTCAGCCAACCCCCAGATGCAGCGGGGAATCTGCCGGGGGTTCACCCCTTTTTCGGCCCCCCCGATATTGGCAACTACGGCTTCGGCTTCGGCCGCGGCTTTATGGGCCAGCATCATGCCGCCCACCACATCGCCGATGGCATATACGCCGGGCAGACTCGTCTGCAGGCGGGAGTCGACTTTGACATAAGGCCCCGCCATTTCAAGTCCGAGTTTTTGAGGAGCGATGCCGTCCAGGACCGGTGCACGGCCGGTGGCCACCAGTACCCGATCGCTTTGCAGGTCCTGCACCGCCCCCTTTTCATCCTTGAAGACCACGTTTAGGTGATCGCCGTTGAGGGCCACTTCGTTGACCTGGGCCTGGGTGAAAAGCCGGGCCCTGTGGCGTTTCAAAAGACGGCGCATGACCAGGCGAATGTCCCGGTCTTCGGTCATCAGGATATCCGGCAGTAGTTCCAAAATGGTGACTTCAACTCCCAGATTTAAATAGATAGTGGCCATTTCAATGCCGATCACCCCGCCCCCGATGATTGCGATCTTCTGCGGAATATCCTCGGCGTCCAATGCCTCATCGGTGGTTTGGACAAATTGACCGTCCACATCAATGAAGGGCGGTACGGCGGGTTTTGATCCGTTGGCCAGTATAATATTTTGCGCCGTGTATGCTTTGATTGAAGCGTCTGTTTGCTGCACCTTCAGTTGGCCGGGTGCTGTCAGATGCCCGGTGCCCTGCACGACGTCGATGGCGTGGCTTTTGATAATTGCTTGCAGCCCGCTAACCAGATTGCCGACCACCTGCCGTTTGCGGGCCAGCATTTTGACCGGATCGATCGTCAGCGCGTCGGCGCCCTGCAGCACGGAAGAGCTGCGGGCTGCATGCAGAAGTTTTGAATCGTAGACCAGGCTCTTGGTCGGAATACAGCCCCGGTTTAAGCAGGTGCCACCCAAGGTATCCTTTTCAATCAGAAGCACCTTCATTCCGTGCTGGGCCCCTCGTATGGCTGCCGTATATCCTCCCGGTCCGCCGCCGATCACCGCTAAATCGTACATACCTCCTCCTGTTGCCGTTATAAGCTCAGAAATGTGAAAGCCGGCCGCTCCAGTTTGTATTTGAGGTGCTGCAGAAAATCGGCGGCAACAGCGCCATCGATGATTCGATGGTCCACCGAAAGACCGAAAGTGGCGATCTTTCGCTGCTTAACCGCACCTTCATCATTTAGATACAGCTCATCACGAGTTTTTCCCAATGTTAAAATTCCACTTTGGGGTGGATTCAAAATGGCAGTAAAATAGGTAATGTCATATTGAGCCAGGCTGGAGATCGTAAATGTACCGCGTTCAAGCTCTTCGATCGTTAATTTCCCGGCCCGGGCGCGCTTGACCAGGTCCTGACGCTGGCGGATAATGTCAACCAGGCCCGCGCTGTCGGCGTTGGCAATCGCCGGTACGATCAGGCCGTCGTCTAAGGCAACCGCCAGACAGATATTGACATCGGCGGCAATGTGGACCTCTTCGCCCTGCACCCGGCCGTTTAAGATGGGAAAGTCAAGAATATTTAAAGCCACGGCTTTGATCAGCAGGTCGTTGATTGACAATCGGAGGCCAAATTCTTTTTCGAATTCAGGCAGGATCTCGTGTCGGAAATTGAGCAGGGGATCCAACCCGACCTCTGTAAAAAAATAAATATGCGGCGCGCTGAACGCACTTTCAGACATTCGTCGGGCAATCACCTGACGCATCGTCGCCATCGGGATTACTTTGCCCAATCCAGGACGTCTGGCCTCCACCCAGGCACTCTCGACATCTTTGCGCATAATACGTCCGCGGACACCGCTGCCTTCAATTCCTTCCAGCGAAACACCTTCTTTGGCCGCCAAGCGCTGTGCCAGGCTTGAAATTTTTGCTGCCGGGGCAGCCGATGCTGCCTCAACATCGCGCAACAGGATCACGCCATCCGGACCGGTGGGTGTCAGCGTTTCAATGTTTAAGCCTTTCTCCCCAGCAAGCTTGCGGGCAGCCGGCATGATGGGGATCGGTCCGCCTAAGGCCGGAGCTGTCGGGGGCGCGGTTTCAGCGACGGCGGAAGCCGGTCGGGCGGCGGCTTCAACCGCCGCCACGGATGTCGGCTTAAGCGGATAATCGGCCGGTATTTTTTCACCCGGCTCGGTAATCAATCCGACCACAGTTAGGACCGGGACTTCCTCTCCGACGGGGATCAGTATTTTTGCGAGAACGCCCGTGGCCGGCGATTCAACTTCGGTTGTTACTTTATCGGCTTCGACGATAAAAATGCTTTCCCCCCTGACCACAGAATCGCCCTCATCTTTCAGCCATTCGATAATCTTTCCCTTTTCAACGGTCACGCCGAGCATCGGGATTACAACTTCAGTAACCATGTTGAGCATTACTCCTTTGTCATGCATACGCTGTCATGCATACGCCATTAACGATTTGATCGCCGGTATCAGTTTCTTCTCATCGGGTATAAAGGCCTGCTCTAATGGCGGCGAGAATGGCACCGGTGTATCGGGCGAGGTGACTCGTTTTATCGGTGCTTTCAAGTAATAAATGGCTTCTTCCGCCACCATTGCGGCAATCTCGGCGGCGGCTCCGCAGGTTCGATGTCCTTCATCGGCCACCAGCAGGCGTCCGGTTTTCTTGACCGAATCAATGATGGTTGCTTTATCCAGGGGCACCAGAGTGCGGGGATCGACGACTTCAACGTCGATGCCCTCCGGGGCGACCTGTTCGGCCGCATTCAACGAGCGCTGCACCAGTGCATGGGTAGCAACAATGGTGATGTCTTTGCCCGGCCTTTTAATTTCGGCCTGTCCGAAAGGAATGGAATACATTTCTTCAGGTACGGGACCTTTTTCGATATACAGCTTCTTGTGCTCGACGAAGACCACCGGATTGTCATTTTGAATGGCCTCCACCATCAACCCTTTGGCATCGTAAGGGGTGGAGGGCGCCACCACCAGCAGGCCCGGAATATGCATAAAAATTGCATGAAAACTCTGGGAATGCTGAGCGGCTGTCCCCCGGCCGGCCCCGATATTGGTTCGCAGAACCATGGGAACTTTGCCCCGCCCGCCGAACATGTAGTGCATTTTGGCCATCTGGTTGATGATCATATCCATGCAGCAGGTTGTAAAATCGATGAACATGATTTCAGTTACCGGGCGCATGCCGGTCAGTGCCGCACCAACGGACGCACCGACAAAACCGGCCTCCGAGATGGGCGTGTCTATGACCCGCTCGGGCCCGAATTCGGTCTGCAAGCCGACCGTTACCTGAAACACGCCGCCATAGCAGCCAATGTCCTCACCCAGCAGGACGACCCGTTCATCTTTTTGCATGCTCCCACGCAACGCCTCATTGATTGCCTGAGCGTATGTAATTTCTCTCATTTTTTTCACCTTTGGTTTAATTCACAAAAACATTCTCGTACATTTCTTCAACAGCCGGAAAGTCGCTTTGCCTGGCAAACTCAACCGCGGCGTCGATCTCGGCCGTAATCTTTTTTTCAATTTCCGCCAGCTTTTTCTTTGTCGCGGTTTTATCGGCAACCAGTTTTTTGGCAAACCGTTCGATCGGACATTTTTCTTTCCACTCTGCGATTTCATCCTTGGTGCGATAGCGAGCCCCCTGGTTGGGATCGCCTTCGTGATGGCCGCGCCAGCGATAGGTTTTACATTCAATCAGGCTGGGTCCCTCACCGGCGCGGGCGCGCTTGACCGCTTTGCAGGCTGCTTGATAGACGTCCAGAACGTCATTGCCGTCCACCACAACACCCGGCATATTGTAGCTTGTCGAGCGGATGGCAATATCGCTGATCGGCTGATGCAGGATCTGGCAGGTGGAAATACCATAAAGGTTATTTTCGCAAACGAAAATAACCGGCAATTTATGCAGGGAAGCCAAATTCAGGCTTTCATGAAATGTGCCGTTGTTCGATGCATCGTCACCGAAAAAGCAGGCGGTTACCTGATCGGTTTTCCGCCACTTGGCCGACCACCCGGCTCCTACGGCAATCGGCAGGCCTCCGCCGGCGATACCATTGGCGCCCAAAATGCCGATTTGCATATCGGCGATGTGCATCGATCCGCCTTTGCCTTTGCAATAGCCACTCTTTTTGCCGTATAGCTCCGCCATCATGGATTTGAGTTCGGCGCCCTTGGCAATGACATGGCCGTGGCCGCGGTGCGTGCTGGTAATATAATCATTTTCACGCAAGGCGGCACAAATCCCCGCGGCAACCGCCTCCTCCCCGATGTAAAGATGTGCCAGACCCGGCACTTCACCTCGGGCGTACAGATCAACGACGCGATCTTCAAACAATCGGATCTTCAGCATCGTACTGTACAGCTCAAGAAGTGTTTCCTTTTTGACATTCATCATTACCCTCCCAATCTGTTAATTAAAAAAACAAAACTCATCCGTCAGCATGCGATTGTTTTGACCGTTCTTTATGAAGTATATACTTTGCAACGACGATGCCATGTCTTGCCCAGGCTGTGGATAAGATTGGGTGTACCCATTTATCTAATCGAAATAAAAGATTATATTATTTCGGCGGACACCGTGGGCAACGGAAGTGAAGTCATATTTGTGGCGCTGCTTGTGTCCCATAATAAGCCAAGTGTCCTAAATTGGGACAATTGACAAAACCGGAAAGCATTGTTAAATGTGGTGTTACACTATTAATCGGAAAAAGGAAAGGTTTTAATGTCGACTTCGACCCCGAAACCGCCATGGCTTAGAAAAAAGATCCCCGCTGCAGGCCTCAATGCTGAAATCCTGGCAACCATCAAGGAAGGGGCCATGCATACGGTCTGCGCCGAAGCCAAATGCCCCAACCAGATGGAGTGCTTCAGCAAGGGCAATGCGACTTTTTTGCTGCTGGGTCCGAATTGCACCCGCCGCTGTCGATTTTGCGCTGTGGGCAAAAATCCGGTGCAGCCACCCGATCCGGCGGAGCCTCTTCGCACAGCCCGGGCGGTGGCCAGAATGGGTGTTGGGTTTTGCGTTTTGACTATGGTAACCCGCGACGACTTGCCCGATGGCGGTGCCGAACAGATCGCCCGGACCATTCGGGCCATTCGCCGGGAATGCCCGGGGGTCGGTGTGGAAATGTTGATTTCGGACCTGGCCGGCAACCGCGCAGCACTCAAGACGGTACTCAAAGCCGGCGTGGAGGTCCTCAATCACAACATCGAAACGGTGCCAAGATTGTATCCGACCGTAAGACCGCAGGCCGACTACCGGCGTTCCATCGACCTGCTGGCAGCCAGTAAAGAACTCGCCCCGCAAATTCTGACCAAATCCGGTATGATGCTGGGGCTGGGTGAAACGAAGGATGAAGTGCTGCAGGCCATGGACGATTTGATCGGCGCCGGCTGCGAGTTGCTGACATTGGGTCAATACCTGGCGCCATCCGATCGACATCACCCGGTGGTTCGTTATGTAACCCCTGAAGAATTTGACGATTACCAAGTTGCGGCTAAAAAACGCGGATTTTTAGGCGTCGCAAGCGCGCCATTGGTCAGAAGCTCGTACCGCGCAGGCTGGCTGTATCAGAATGCCCTCAAATCAGTTTAAAATCGGACTCATCTGCAAAAAAACGCGCAAGCCAGCAAATAAAAATAAAATGCCGCTCCCGCAATTAAAGTGCGCATTGCCGCACCTAATTGGATCCTGCTCAGATGCCGCCCTCAATAGCGTCAACTGGCGGTCATGTTTTTTTCTGATAGCCGATATGTGGATGATCAACCACCAAAACAACACAGTGGTCCGATATTTGGGATGATAGGCACCCAAACCTTTGGGGCTGATATCAGCTTTGATTTAATCCCAAATATCGGACCACAGGCACCTTAGAAATCATAGCGCTTTTTGAGCACTTCTGTTTTTTAAAAATCAGAAGCGAAATCGCGCTCCGCGGGACTGAAAATAACATGACGGCCCGTCATCTTTTAAATCATTTCTGAAACGGCTCCCTAGCTTTTGCGCAATTCCGGCAGGACCTCCCCGGCAAATTGTTCGGCATCCTCCGGATCCAGGAAAATGAGTATAAAACGCGTCAAACCCAGCTTTTCATACGTTTTGATTCTATCCAGACACTGCTGGGGATTGCCGGAAACGCGGTTGTTGAGTTCGTGTCTTATGCCGGCCATCTGAAAGCGCTCCCAAACCTCCGGCGAGATCATCTGCTTCATCTTGCGGGTGGCGGCATCCGGATCTGTGCCCATGATGACGAATGCGGCTGCACCCAGGCCGAAGCCCTCAGCCCTGTCGCCCAGCATGGGCCTGATGCTGCTGAACATTTTGTCTATTTCATGGGGCTGATGGCCATGGACGAGCCACCCGTCCCCCAGGTCCGCGGCCAGCTTCATGGAACGCTTTGAGTCTCCGCCGATCCAGATGGGCGGCGCGGGTTTCTGCAGGGGTTTGGGTGTTATTTCGGCATCTTCAAGCTGATAATATTTGCCTTTAAAGGTTACCCTTGGCTCGGTCCACAGGGATTTGATGATCTGGACAGCCTCTCTTTCTCTTTCCAGCCGGTCTTTGTGGTCTTCCCAGGGGAAGTTAAACGCTTTGAATTCCCGCTCAAACCAGCCGGCGCCCACGGAGAGATCCATCCTCCCACCGGAAAACAGATCCAGAGTGGCCGCCATTTTAGCCAACAGGCCGGGTCCGCGGAAGGTTGTCACCAGCACCATATGACTGACACTAATCTTGCGGGTTGCGCCTGCGAGATAGGTCATCGCGGTCCAGGCCTCGTTAATTCCATAGTCCTGGCCCTTCTCGTCAAACGGTGCGCCAAAGGGATAGATCATGTGATCATCGCAGGTAATAAAATCATACCCCACCTCTTCGGCCCGCAAACCCATTTTGATGAACTGTTCCGGGGGAACGGGGGGAATAAAAAAACCGAGCTCTAGACTCATGTTTTTCCTCCTTTTTATATAGTTTTAATGACAACGAATAAGGGTCATGTATAATGCCTTCTGAACCTTGTCACCGAATTAAGGAAGCGACATAATTGGCCATATAAACTCATGAGGGGGATCTCTATCCGCAAAAGGCCTGAATCATCAGGGAAAATGACTCCGAAAAACCCCAGATTGCATTCCAGGCTAAATAAGGGTCCGCCACCGATTTTGAAGACTGTCCCAAAATGAAACAATTTTCTTTACAAAAAAATTATAAATGGGTATATAGAAAACATCTTTTTCATCGAACGACCCATTTTATATAAGATCGTGCTCAAGAGCAAGGCTAAAACCGGCTTAAATGTACAACATCGCCCGGGGATCAGGGCGGTTAAGGGCGGCTTTTCATGCCCTGATTGAATAGTGGCCGCTAATTGCGCTAAAAAGCCGTCCAGGAGGTATTTCAGATGACTGATAATTGGTTCACACCCGAAGGTGATACTTTGATGACCGACCCCGCAAACCAGGCGACGTCGTTGCCGGCCGCAGAGGGCTCTGTCAAAAAGGCCTGGGAGGATATCGTTCTCAAAAGAATTCCAACCGATCAGGAAATACGGCCTGAAGTCTTTAACTCCTGGCGTCAATGTCTGGATATCGGCGTGGACCCGCACGGCAGAAGTTCACCCCCCATATTAACCGGCAAGAAACTGAATAAATTATTACGCGAGAATCGGGATCTGATCGAAATATCAGAGCCGGTCATGCGCATGATTGAGATATCGGTTCGCAGTACCGGTTTTATCGTCACCTTATCCGATAATGCCGGATATGTATTAAAAGTTTATGGCGATAAAGAAATCATGAAAATGGCGGAGAAGAATTATTACGTCCCGGGCTGCCTGCGATCGGTGGAACATGCCGGCACCAACGCGATTGGACTTTGCCTGGATATAAAAAAGCCCATTCAGCTAACAGGTGCTGAACATTTCAAAGTCCATCACCATCCGTGGACCTGTTCCTCCGCCCCGATTCAGGACAGTCAAGGAAACATTGTCGGGGCCATTACCCTTTCCGGCCGGTCGATCGGAAGGCACCAGCACACATTGGCCCTGGTGACGGCGGCGGCGGAAACCATTGATTCTCAATTGCGCGAACGGAGTTTAATCGAATTGTAGATAGTGGTCAGCATCAGATTGAGTCGCTGCTTTTCTTCGATTAAACTCCGTCGGCACCGCATAACCCACGTGAACGGAATTGCCGGTGAAATGCTCGGACTGACGGGCAAATCGGTGGTGGGCAGACAGCTGAAAAAAACCATCCATCCGGACAAAAGCCTGATGCTGGCGATTACTTCCAAAAAATATTTCGATGGCCATGAAACCAGTTTCAGCACGCCCAAAGGCGAGCGCCGATATATCTGCAGCGTCGACCCTATCCGCAATAGCTCCGGTCAGGAATTGGGTACTATAATCAAATTATCGGAAAAACGGCAAATGATTAAGATTGCCAAGCGAATTGGCGGCAATTATGCCAAGTATGAATTTAAGGATATAAAATGCAAAAGTCCCGCGCTGCAGCGACAGATCCAGATGGCTAAAATTGCCGCAAATACAAATTCTCGCATCCTGATTATCGGCGAAAGCGGCACCGGAAAAGAATTGTTTGCCCATGCTATTCACAGTCACAGCAACCGAAAAAATGAACCATTTGTGGCTGTCTCCTGTGCGGCGATCCCCAGAGACTTAATCGAATCAGAATTGTTCGGTTACCGGGGCGGAGCTTTCACCGGCGCCCGGCGCGGGGGCATGATGGGCAAATTCGAGTTTGCCGATAAAGGAACCCTGTTTTTAGATGAAGTCAACAGCTTACCGATGGGCGCCCAGGTAAAACTGCTGCGGGTGTTGCAGCAAAACGAAATTATGCGCCTGGGAGATAACCAGACTATTTCGATTGATGTGCGTGTCATCGCCGCTAGTTCGGTTGACCTGCTTGAGGAAGTCGAACGCGACAACTTCCGCGAAGACCTTTACTATCGCCTGAATGTCGTGGAGATATTCATCCCGCCCTTGCGTGAGCGCATCGAAGACTTGGATTTGCTGGTTGACCATATCATCACGCGTCAGTGCGGAAAATTCGGCTTCAATAAACCACTGGTATCCCATGCGGCATTTGAACTCATGCGAACCTATGATTGGCCGGGCAACATTCGCGAGCTGGAGAATTCGATCGCCCGGGCGCTGATGCTTTCGCAGGGCGATGAGATTTTACCCGAGCATTTGCCCACGCGTCCCCGTAAAAAGCCGATGCAAAACAGGCGCCGCAGTGTTCCCATTAAGGATGCATATAGACAGATGATCGTAGCCGCCCTGTCCGAATACAACGGTAATATTTCCCAAACAGCCAAGCGGTTGAAAATCGCGCGCAGCACTCTTTATCGTAAAATGCAGGAATTCGGGATTTCCTAAAGACAATCATTGGTGTCGTTCATCTTGGGGAAACCCATCACCCCCGCCAGCTCCATTCTCGTCATTCCTGGCCTTACATTGGTTCTGGCTGCTTTCGACCTGACCGGTTTTATAGTTGACAGACCCGCAAGCGCTTGATATCTGAGGCCATGGTGGGCGCAGTCTTCGACATGTATGGAAAAGAAACCGCATCCATCCATGTCGTGACGCCCAGCATTCGATTCAGCAGCATGAAAGAAAATATCATCGTAGATGAGCTACGCCGTGCAGCTGGAGAACTTTCCTACCGGCTTGGATTCAGCAACAGCATTATGTCATCAATACTTCTATACCCCTCGGCCAATTGAAAGGAGTAATGTGAGATGATTATCGACGTATTCTGCCACCATATTTCACCGCGTACCGGAAAATTGCTGGAAAAAACCAAATATTACGGCGAAGGCAAGGAGTTTCCTTTCCCGCCGCAAAATACGGATCCTGAGGTTCGGCTGGGCCTAATGGATAAATACGGTATCGACATTCAGGCCATCAGTCAAACCACGCCAATCCTCCTGGGGCTCAATGCCACAGATGCCGCCGAATTATGCCGTATATCCAATGAAGACAACTATGCCCTCTGCAAAGCCTATCCAGACCGCTTCGTCAACATCGGCATTATGTCGCTGCTGGACGTGAAAGGCGCGCTCAACGAGCTCGAGCGCTGCATCCATGAGCTGGACTGCCGGGGGGTGACACTGGCCACCAATCAAAACGGAAAAGGCTTGGATTCAGCCGAATATTTCCCGTTTTACGAAAAATGTGTCGAGCACGAACTTCCGATTTTTCTGCACGGCACGCACTGGGAATCCTATCCTCTGGTCGATATGGATAACGGCTGGCGGATGATGCACATTTGGGGCTGGGATTTTGACAGCACCCAGGCGGTCTGGCGTTTGATTTTCGGCGGCGTTCTGGATCGTTATCCGACACTGAAACTGATCACCCATCATCTGGGCAACATGATTCCGTATTACGTGCGCCGAATCGAAACCAACTTTAACAAATTTTTGGCAGATAAGCTTCCACGCCACATTTCGGAATACTGGGGAAATATATACGGCGACACCGCCATGGATGGTGAAATGGCGGCTTTTGCATGCGGTTATGCCTTCTTCGGCTCCGATCGCGTGCTGTATGGATCAGATTACCCGTTTGGCGCCGAGGCCGGAGAAGATTTTATTCGCGAAAATCTGAAATGCGTCAAGGCCATGGCAATTCCACCGGCAGAGAAGAAAAAGATTCTGGGCGAAAATGCACGCCGCCTGTTGAAAATCGATTAACCATCAACTGGTGATGATGTGTCTTAGCTCAATTTTTGTGAGCGTTATTAGGATGGCTTGACGTCTAAAGTGATTTCAAACAAAGCGAAGCAATTTACATCGAGATTGCCGCGGGCTGTCGCCTTAGCCATGATGCCTTGATAGACGACCTTGACCCCGGATCAACGTTTGAAGACGAGGAAATCGCAATGAAACGAATTGATTTCGAAGCCCACTTTGTGACACCGGAATGGATTGACGCGCTTTATCAAAACAAAGACTACCCAAGAATGGTCGAAAATAAACAGGAAAAAACACGGCGATTATATTTCACGGCAACCGCCGTGGAACCGTTTAGCGATGTTTTGCTCAATCGACTCCTGGATCTCGGCCAAAACCGCTTCAAAGACATGGATGCGGCTGGAATTGATATTCAGATGCTCAGTCTGACGGCTCCGGGGGTCGAGCAGTTCGACCCTCAAACCGGCACAAAACTGGCTAGGCATGCCAACGATGTTCTGGCAGAGACGATTCAACAACATCCGGAACGTTTTTCCGGATTTGCGGCTCTGGCTCCTAAAGATCCTGAAGCGGCTGTCAAAGAATTGGAACGTGCCGTTAAGGATCTGGGCCTCAAGGGTTGGAAGACGCATTCAAATTACGGGGATGCCTATTTAGACGACAAAAGATTCTGGCCGATACTTGCCAAAGCGCAGGAACTTGACGTGCCGATCTATCTTCACCCGACAGCGCCCATGATTTCGCAGCTTCAAACTTACGGCTTTGCCCTGGCCGGTGCTCCGTTCGGGTTCGGTATCGAAACTTCCATGGTGATGATGCGTCTGATCCTCAGCGGTGTTTTTGACAATCTTCCGAATCTTAAAATTATTTTAGGCCACCTGGGTGAAGGCCTGCCGTTTGTCATGCAGCGAATCGACTTTCCCTACGTCAAGCCCCATTTCAAAAACGACCCTGGAGCCAGACCGGAGTTGGGTAAAAAACCCAGCGAATATCTGCGCCATAATATGTGGGTAACCACCAGCGGGAACTATTTGCAGCCGGCCTTTATGTGTACCAAAGACGCCCTGGGCATCGACCGAGTCTTACTTTCTACGGATTATCCGTATGAAGACGCCGGCGAATGCATGCAGTTTTTGGAAAGTCTACCGTTGTCCCCGTCCGACAAGGAAAAAGTCTACTATCAAAA
>JARRJQ010000005.1:0-7582 GCA_037388985.1 Desulfobacterales bacterium
CTGAAATCCAGGTGACAATGCCGGATGGGGAACGTTTCACGGGCAGAATCGTTGAGGAGGCAACGGCGGCAGACACAGCTGCCCCTGCAAGCAAAAGTTACCCGGCGGTCGATGAATTTCAAGGAAATACAGAGGCTTTTTTGCAAGGCGACAGAGGCAATAACATGAAATGTAAATTTCGGTTATCGGATAAAGTGCTCGGATTTAAAGGCGGCGGCTTTGGCTTGTGCGAGACCTTTGATGGTCACGTGATTGATATATTTACCCGCTGAAAAAAGCAGGTTCATTACTTGCCTTCGCCGGCTATTGCACCAAAGGGTGAGATTCTCTCTTTTTGTACAAAGCACATGAATTTCGGATTTCAACATCATTTAAAAGGCAAGCGCTAAAAATGAAAAATATTTTCGAAAAGATTGAAGAAAACCGAAAGACCGGTGAAATCGAATTCTTCATCAAAGAGCGCAATGACGATTATGTGATTAGCACCATGCCGATAAAACAAGGAATTCTGAATCCGTTCGGCACCGTCCAGGCCGGCGCTATGTTATGGCTTGCAGATGTTACCGCCACAGTATTGGCTCTCAGGAAAGCGCAGATCAGCCCGAATGGAAAAGGCTTTCCTTTGGCAATCAATCTGCATACCAGCCTGCTGGGCAATCAACGTGAGGGGGAGCTTACAGCAGAAGCGCGCTTCGTGCGCAGCGGCAAACGGGTAACGGTTGTGCGTACCCGGGTAACCGGCACTCAAGGGCAGCTTTTGGCCGAAGTCACCACGACGCATATCCCGGCAACATGAGATTGCCTTGCTCGGCAGGTCTTTGGCCTGCGAACTTTAAAAGAACTGGAAAACACCGGTGGCTTCAGGAGGGTTAAACGCATCTCAATTCATGATCGGCGGGTAGATATGCAGGTGAACATCGACACGTTTACAATGAAAGATTACCAAAAAGTCATTGCGCTCTGGCAAAGCTGTGAAGGTATTGGACTCAGCAGTGCTGATTCAAAAGATTGTATCGAATCATATCTGAAACGAAACTCCGGGATGAGTTTTGTTGCCAGTTATAAAAATGAAATCATTGGAGCAGTTTTATGCGGGCATGACGGACGCCGCGGATACCTCCATCATCTGGCGGTTCATCCCGATTTCAGAAATCAGGGAATCGGCCGGGTATTGGTTGAAAAATGTATTTTGGCCCTTCAATCCATCGGGATCCAAAAATGCCATTTATTTATATTCAGCACCAATGAGAATGCATACAGGTTCTGGGAAAAGATCGGCTGGACCCGCCGCGAAGATATTGGGGTAATCTCAAAGCAAATTCAATAAGTAGGTCTGTCTGAATTCGATGCAAATCTGAATACGGTCGGCCTGATTACCAGTAACGGCCGAAAAAAACCGGCTTATTCGGATTTCAAAAATCTTCATGATTCGGCCAGATAACCCACCTTTTGTGCGAGGCAAAGAATTTCAATGGAAATGACCCTCTTTGAGAAGTGGTTTGTTAACCGCAACAAAAAGGCTGAGCGCAACATTGCCAGGGTTCGTCAGCGCCTCGCAGAGCTTCCGTCAGCGGCAATCAAAGATGTATTGGAACTGGGCTGCGGTATCGGCTCTGTGGCATCTTTTCTGGCTGAAACATATCCCATGAAGGTGTTAGGCACCGATTATGATCGTGAGCAGATCCAAATCGCCCGCAAACGGCATCCCGAAAATGAACATCTGACTTACCAGGTTGAAGACGCTTCCCGGCTCTCATTTCGAAATGCCAGTTTCGATCTGATCATATCTCAAAACGTGTTTCACCATCTGCCGCAATGGCAGACGGCCGTGCAGGAGATCAATCGCGTGCTAAGACCCGCAGGATTTCTGATGTGGCTTGATCTGACCTTACCTAAATGGGTTGTGCGGTTTGTTCAGCCGCTTTCTAAAAAGCACAGTCTGTATTGCATTGAGGATGTTAACTCAGTATTTGAAAAACAAGGGCTTAAACAAACCTTTGATGAAAGACGGATTCATGGGCCGTTTTTTAAGCATCATATGGTTTGGCAAAAAGTGAGGTAAAATGACCAAAGCTGACCAAAAAATTAGAGTAGCTGTCGTGCAGGCAGCGCCTGTTTTGTTTAACCGTGAAGCAACTATTGAAAAAACGTGTAATTTAATCAACCAGGCCGCCGGGCAGGAGGCACAGCTTATTTTGTTTCCCGAGGCTTTTATTCCGGCATACCCTCGTGGATTGGCCTTCGGAACCGTGGTTGGGAGTCGCAGCCCGGTGGGGCGAAGGGTTTGGCAGCGCTACTGGGAAAACACCGTGGAAGTTCCGGGACCATCTACTGCAGCTTTGGGAACTGCCGCTAAAAAAGCAAACGCATACCTGGCGATCGGTGTTATCGAACGCGACAAACAGCGCAACAACAGCACGCTGTATTGCACCCTGCTGTATTTCGGGCCTGATGGCCGGCTTTTGGGCAAACATCAAAAGCTTAAACCAACGGCAGCCGAGCGACTGATATGGGGCGAAGGTGACGGAAGCACCTTGACGGCTATTCGAACAGAAATAGGCATTATCGGCGGATTGATCTGCTGGGAAAATTATATGCCGCTGGCTCGAATGGCCTTGTACAACAAAGGAGTTGAACTGTATTTAGCCCCAACAGCGGATGGGCGGGATACCTGGCAGGCCACCTTGCGCCACATTGCCTGTGAAGGACGCTGTTTCGTGTTGGGGTGCAACCAATACATGACTAAAGATATGTACCCCGATGATTTAAAAAACCTGCAGGAATTAAATGAACAGCCTGAAGTGATGTGTCGGGGCGGCAGTGCGATTGTTTCACCTTTGGGAAAAGTCCTGGCCGGTCCGCTTTTTGATCAGGAAGGCATTTTATATGCCGAACTTGATTTGGGGGCCATCGCCCGCAGCAGATTTGATTTTGATGTTGTGGGGCACTATGCCCGTCCGGATGTTTTTCAATTAAAGGTTAACGAAAATCCAAGCATTTCGGTGGTCAGCATGGATAAAAAATAGATAATAGGTTGACACAGCCAAGAGGATATGATTGAGATGCTTTGTTACTTTGGATGGGAAGAAAAAGCGGAACATAAAGCCTCTGCGCGGCTGTGGCGCCGCACATTAAAAAACATTTCTGAATAAATCAACCAATAATCATTACTTACCAAGATCAATAATATCCGTCCAAAAAATCAAGAGGAAGCAGATGAATCACGAAATTTTGGTCAAGATGAATAAGGGGGTGTATTACCCGGGGAATCATTTGGGCAAAAGAAAAGATCTGGAAGATTTGGTTGCAAAAGGTTTCATTGAGCGCATGGAAGGATCCTTTTTTTGCGGTCCGGATAACCAACCCTCTTACTGTTTGACTGAACAGGGCTGCCGTGAAAAACGCAAAAATAATCTTTAATCGGGATCGGACGAACATGGAAAGAAGCCATGGGTCGCATGAATCCTGATATGGATCGACTGGGGTCCATTATGAACGATCTGGTCCGCCAGTTGCGCCCTTTGCGATTCGGCCCACCGGTCACTCATGTTTACAACCCCCTTGAATATGCCCGTGAAGCTTGCCAACAATACCACCTCAAATATGCGACCACTCCCAAAGATGTTATTTTTTTAGGCATGAATCCGGGACCTTGGGGAATGGCCCAAACAGGTGTTCCTTTTGGAGAAATTCAGGCGGTTCGGGATTGGATGAAAATCAAAGCACCCGTTGGCACCCCGAAACAGATGCATCCGAAAAAACCGGTGATGGGATTTTCCTGTATCAAAAGTGAGGTCAGCGGAAAACGGCTATGGGGTTGGGCGCAAAAAACATTTCATACTCCCAAACGATTTTTTAAGCGCTTTTTCGTAGCGAACTATTGCCCCCTGCTTTTTATCGAAGACAGCGGGCGAAATCGTACCCCGGACCAAATCCGCGCTGTGGAACAAAAGCCGCTGCTGGAAATATGCGATGATGCCCTTCGCCGCATGATTGAATATTTTAAACCGAGTTTTATCGTAGGCGTCGGCAAATTTGCTGAAAAACGCGCACGAATTGCTATAAATAACCATAAGGTAAAAATCGGTATGATTGCCCATCCAAGTCCGGCAAATCCGCAGGCCAATCGCGGATGGGAATCTCTGATTACCAAACAACTGGTGGAGTTGGGAATCCGCATTTGAGCGGAAGATCCAATCTTCGGTAAAACTGTGTTTGATGGAAATGAAATCCAGATTAGCATTCGCTGCCGTAATTTGCTTTTCGGTTGCTCTGATCGGCTGCGGCAAGGCAAGCGTATATTATCCGGGCAACAGGACCTTTGATGCTTCGGACCCGGCCAACCAACTCAACAGCCAGATTTATTGGGAAAAAGTGGAACAACTTGAACAGGAACTGGCGACCTTAAGCCAGGCGACCGACATGACCGAAGCGCGGTTGGCTGCTGAAACAGCTCTACGCGAATCAGCAGCGCTTGCTGAGGAATACCAGCTGGTTCGACCGGCCGTGGCTCATAACCTGATGGTCGTGTTTGGCTTAAAGGACCGCGGATTGTGCTATCATTGGACTGAAGACCTGATGAAACGAATGCAGGCGCTTGAATTAAAAAGCTTCCAGCTCCACTGGGGGGTGGCGTATCGCGGCAGCGAATTGCGTGAACACAACAGCGTTGTGATTACCGCCAGAGGACAGGATTTTTCGCTAGGGATTGTACTGGATCCATGGCGAAATTCAGGGCGCCTCTATTGGGCCCGGATTGCCCAAGACCGCTATCCATGGAAGGAACGGCCTCCATCTGACTGGTAAGGCTTAAGACAGACCGTCGCAATTCTTCGCATTCATTAATCTGAGCCCAATTTCGAATTACAACTACTTTCAAAAAAGATTTTTGCAATATGGCAAAGGTTGCCGACGATATGTTTGATCGCATCCTGGCCGCCCGGAAGCAGCTTGACGGTCAGGCCCATATCACTCCGGTGATGACCTCGCACACTCTCGACCAGCGGGCCGGTGCCAGGATCCACCTGAAATGCGAGAATTTCCAACGCGTGGGTGCGTTCAAGTTCAGAGGGGCCTATAACGCTATGTCGCAGCTTTCCAAAGACGAAAGCAAACGAGGTGTCATTACACATTCTTCCGGAAATCACGCCCAGGCCGTCGCACTGGTCGGCCGCCTTTTGGGCATCCAGACGACAATTGTCATGCCCGATAATGCGCCGGCTATCAAAAGGACGGCCACCCAAGCTTATGGAGCAACGATTGTTGATTACAATCCGCAAGAAACCACCCGTGAAACAATTTCCCAAACAAGGCACGGCAGCACTGGAGCTTTTTGACCAACTCCAGTCCTTGGATATGGTGCTGGTGCCGTGCGGTGGTGGCGGTTTGTTGAGCGGGTCGGCCGTTGTTGCCAAGGAAAGGAACCCCCGATGCCAGGTGATCGGTATCGAGCCGGAATTGGCCGATGATGCCACTCGCTCATTTCAAACCGGCACACTACATACGGTAAAAAATCCTCCAACCATCGCTGATGGAACCCGAACGCCATCTTTGGGCGAGCAGGTCACCTTTCCACTGGTCATGAAGTACGTCGACGATATGAAAACTGTCTCTGAAGCATCCATTATTGAAGCCGTCAAATTTTTATTTTATCGAATGAAAATCGTTGTGGAGCCCTCGGGAGCCCTTGGTGTTGCCGCGCTGTTAAGTGGCAGCCTAAAACCGCGGGGTCGCGTGGGAGTGATTATCAGCGGCGGAAACATCGATGGTCCTACCATGAAAATGATCCTGGATTCTTAGAGAAGGTTTCAGGTTTCGGGCCTTCGCCGCGCCGAAGCGGTTACGGCCGCGCAGGCGGGTGTCAGGCCTGCAAACATAGGACTGAGGACTGAGTGCTGAGGATTGAGGTTGGCCGGCGTAGGGAATGATTTTTTGCTCAGCCCTCAGTCCTCAGAACTCATCGCTTACCTATTGACACTGACACCTGACACCTTAAGATTATATTGACCGGAAAACGGTAATACGATACGCAGAGATTGGCATGGATTATAGGGTTAAGCCTGACCCGCAGCATACAATCAAAGCATTAAAATTTATCATTTAGAAAGCAATGAAGATTTACACCGGTGCCGGCGATAAAGGCAAAACCAGCTTATTTAGCGGAGAGCGCGTAACCAAAGCAGACCTCAGAATCGATGCTTTCGGAGATTTAGACGAGCTCAATTCGATCCTGGGAGCAGTAATCGCCCATCTGTCAGCAGAAGAAGATCTGGTAGCCGAGCTGCAGCAGATTCAATGCGACCTTTTTCAAGGGGGCGCCTGGCTTGCAACCAATCCCAACTCTGCCGCAATTAATACCCTTGAGGAAATATCTGCAGAACAGATTGCCTTTTTGGAAAAAGCCATCGATCGATTCGAAAAAGAACTGCCCGCATTAAAATCCTTTATATTACCGGGCGGCCATATAACGACAGCCTGGGCCCATGTCGCACGGACGGTTTGTCGCCGCTGTGAACGAAAAGTGGTGCCGCTACTGAGCAAAATGGCGAAAGGAAAGGCAGCCGAACCGTATCAGCGCCTGTTGGTCTATTTAAATCGCCTGTCGGATTATCTGTTTATGCTTGCCCGTCAATGCAATCATATTCACGGTGTTTCAGATAAGCCATGGAAACTTTAGGTTAATTTTTTAAGTTGAAAACCCGTGTATCAACGAATGCGGTGGTCCTGATGAAAAGGCGGTGGCTTTCGGACAAATCGTTTGAGATCATGTTGAGCCTCCCGCCGCAGTTTAAATTCCAGCCCGGGCAGCGCATCTGTTTGAGCCTCAACAAACATGAAAGAGATTACTCAGTTGTCTCAGCCCCGGGGGAATCTGAGCTCACCCTCTGTATCCGCTGCGTGGCAGGCGGCAGAGTATCATCAAAGCTCAGTGTTATCGATATCGGCTCGTCTCTATTCATCAGCGGCCCTTACGGTTATTTCACGTACAAACCGTCAGTGCGTCCGGCGGTTTTTATCGCCACTGGAACCGGCATCGCACCCTTTTGCTCAATGGCGCGCTCAGGCATATCCGGATTTACATTGCTTCACGGCGTCAGCATAACAGATGATTTGTATTACAGGTCGTTATTTCAGAAGGCGGCCCAGAAGTATGTTCCCTGTTTGACCAAAACCCGGAAACTGCCGGCGAATGCATTCGGGGGAAACGTTACCGGATACCTGAAAAGACATTTAGAAATCAAAGCGTACGATTTTTACCTTTGCGGTCGCCGCGAAATGATTCGGGACGTCACTCTGCTGATCGACGAACGCTTCCCGGATTCGCTCGTGTATACTGAGTTGTTTTATTGATCTGGATTAAGCAGAAGTTTCAGGTGTCAGGTGTCAGTTTTCAGCTTCAGGTATCATGCAGAATTTTCTTCTCAGTCAGCACTCATAAATTATCATGGCTGAACCTTTGTTCGTTGAATCATGAAACCATGAGGCCGACACCTGAACACTGACACCTGAAACCTATAGTGTAGATCTTACTCTCTGGAACTTTTCCAACGAATCAGTTAATGTGAGTTTATGGTTAATTCAA
>JARRJQ010000005.1:7588-24834 GCA_037388985.1 Desulfobacterales bacterium
TGAATTTTGAAGCGATTGAAAGACAAACCGTTATTCTGGATCCCAACAACAGCATGCAACCCAAAACGATTCCCAGCGAAATCCGTAAAGATCCCCTTACCGGCCGGACTTCGCGCATCTGCCATTTCATGCCGCTAAAATGGCAAAAACCCGATTTTGATCGGCTGGTAGCCGGAACCGAAAAAACCTGCCCGTTTTGCCCGGACAAGGTGATGAAAGTTACCCCCTGTTTTCCTGAAGATATTGTTCCCGAAGGACGGATGGTTTTAGATGATAAGGTTCTGTTTCCCAACATCGCTCCGTACGACAGCCTGAGCGCCTGTGCCACCTTCAGCAGCCAGCATTTTATTCCCATGACCGCAATTACTCCTCGGCACATCTCAGATGCCTTTGGCATGGCAATTCATTTTTTCCGGCGAGTCGATGAAATAAAGCATCCCGAATCCGTATATCACCTGATCAACTGGAATTACATGCCCGCTTCCGGCAGCTCGTTAATCCATCCTCATCTTCAGGTATTTGCTTCTGCCTATGCACCTCATCTGTTGAACGATGAACTTAAAAATGCGAAGGAATATATGAAAGAAAACGGATCCAATTACTGGGATGATCTGGTGCAAACAGAAAAGAGCGATGGAAAACGCTTTCTGGGGAAAATAGGCCGGACCAGCTGGTTGATGGTATATGCCCCTTTGGGAGTTGCAGGCGATGTCATCGCGATTGTTGATGATGCCTGCTGTACGCTCGAGTTGACCGATGATGATATTTCTCATCTGGCTCAGGGCCTGACAAAACTGATGGCGGCATATGATAAAATGGGTGTTTACAATTTCAATATGAATTTTTTCCCGGGTTCCCGGGGAGATCGCCACGCCCGATTTCACCTCGTGTTCTCTCCGCGCACGTTTTTTAACCAGGCATTGGGCACCCCGGATGTCGGGGCATTGCGGAATCTTTACAACGAAGGCATCTGTATGGCTTTTCCGGAGGAAATCAATGAAATGTTGAAACCCGAATTTTAAGGGAGGAAAATCATTATGGAATTCAAAGCAGTGGTGAAATCAAGGAGAAGTTGCCGTGCATTCGAACCCGATCCCGTAACGGAGGATCAACTGGCAGCGATCATGGCGGCCGGTCAATGGGCACCAAGCCCCATGAATGCCCTGCCCTGGGAATATATCATTATCACCGACGCCGAAGTAAAAGCGCAAATCAGAAAAGTTTCCGAAGCGGCCAGACAGGCAGTGCTCGACGGCGGTGGACCGGGATTTGCCGCAAAATACGATATGGGTTTTCTCGAGCAAGCGCCTGTGCTCGTTGCGGTGGTGTTTGATCCTTCCAAGAAAGGACTGGGAGATTTTTTTAACCAGAAATACGGCGCCATGCAGGCTGCCTCCGCCTGTGTACAAAACATGATGCTGGCTGCCGCGGAATATGGATTGGGCACCCTCTGGTTTACCTGGTTCGATCCCCAAAAAATGAAGGCGGCCTTAAATATCCCACAAAATTTGGAAATTGCGGCGCTAATGCCCATCGGCAAACCAAAAGGAGAGATTAAAGCACCTCCCCGCAAGGATCCGAAAATCCACCGCGAAGGATTTGTTGCGGCATAAGAAGTTTTAATTTCGAACCCATCTCAAAAATAGTAGATTACGCTCAAGAGCCCTGCTAATTAGCGGGATTTCGCATCTAATGATAAAAACTTGATGTGCTCAACAAGCACCGGCCGACGAAAAAGCGCAGTCCCGCCGTAGGCGGGATGAGCATCTATTTTAAGGAGGGCGATAACGCCGCTATTGAGCGTTAGATGCATTTTTGAGATGGGTTCTTCAGCTCAATTTGGAAGATGTTATTTGCCGATGCGATGACATCCGCTTGTTACGGCTTGGAACTCACTTTTTCCTTGGAGATTCGGCGGCGCTCCTCGTCGCGTATCTCGCGCCGCAGAAGTTTTCCCACCTTAGATTTGGGAAGCATATCGCGAAACTCGATGTATCCGGGAACCTTATACGGCGCCAGGCGGTCACGGCACCATTGCAGCAGTTCGGCGCCCCCCACCCCGCGGGCATCTTCTTTTAGCACCACAATGGCTTTGACCCTTTCGCCCACCTTATCATCGGGAACCCCGACCACACAGGCGCCAACAACGGTTGGATGGTTCTGTAAGACCGCCTCGACCTCCGAAGCGGATATGCGATAAGCCTTGTGTTTGATGATATCGGCGGAACGTTCCACATAAATAATTTCACCGTCCTCATCCCGGCGGACATAGTCACTCATACGGTAATAGATCTTTCCATTAATTTCGACATAAGCCTGCCGGGTTTCCTCCGGTTTTTTCCAGTATTCCTTCTTTGTATAGGGTGATGTCACCAGGAGTTCACCGACTTCGCCGGTGGCAACCGGCGCGAGTGTCTCAGGATCAACAACAATGCACTCTCTGCTTTTTAACGGGCGCCCCAGGGTTGTGGGTTTGGGGTTTTCATTGATTCGGCTGTAGGTCACATGCCCGGCCTCGGTGGAGCCATAGACCTGATAAATGGGAATGCCGAAACGCTCCTGCCAGCGGTTAAATACTTCAATCGGCAAAACATCGCCGCCGCAATAACAATAGCGCAAAGAACTGAGATCATATTTTCCCAGCCGATCATTTTCAAGAATCATCCGGTAAAGGGCCGGGACGCCAAGAAACCAGCGAACACGATGGCGCTGAATGGCTTCAAGAATCGCATCGACCTGCGGAACCGGCATAAGGGCAGTGGCATTGCCTTTGTTCAGCCCCAGAGCGACAAAAAGCCCCAGGGCCATAATATGGAAAAGGGGGTTAATGGCGATATAGACATCTTCGCCTTCTTTGAGATGATCGGCGGCCACATCTTCGGTCACATCATTGACATAAGACACCATCCCGATGTGATTGCCGGGAACGCCTTTCGGAAAGCCCGTTGTACCGCCGGTATATAGAATATATGCCAGATCTTCATATGGATCTATGTCGACCCGGGAATTCAACGGAGAATGATGCAGAAGTTTTTTAAATGCAAATACACCTTCGGCCCGATCGACTTTACCGTTGGGTATTTTATCAAAAAGAATGCCCAAATAACGCTTCCAAAAGGGTAGGAGATCAACAATGTTCGTAACAATGATCCGTTTAAGTCCGGAATCGGCAAACACTTCGTTGGCATAACAAAAATTGGTGTCCTGACAGATGATGGTTTCCGCCCCTGAATCCTTGATCATATAGTCGAGTTCGTGGGATGTATAAATGGGTGAAACCGGCACAATCACGGCGCCAATTTTCTGGATGGCCAAAAATGCAACAACCCATTGAATACAGTTGGGAATGTAGATCATCACCCGGTCGCCCTTTTTGACGCCCAGGAGGTCCACCAGCGCGCCGGCAAAACGTTCGCTCAGATCCCTTAATTGCGAAAAAGAAAAGTGTTGTCCCAGATAAATAACGGCTGATTTCTGTGGATAGCGTTCAGCCATCCGATCAAAACGCGTGAACGTCAATTCATGTTCCAATTCTGGCATAGTTTGACTCATTGCCTTGAAAACTCCATGCTGATTTATTTTTAACGGGCATAACGGGCGAACGGGTAACGGGCGCAACCTTTTTAGAATAGCTTTAGATTCCGAAATAGGCCGACCTAACATCCGGGTTGTTCATTAATTCATCCCGGGTTCCTTCCAAAACCGCAGCCCCGTTTTCCAGAATAAAGGCATAATCCACAATCGGCAAAACGGGACGGGCATACTGCTCGGTGACAATAATGGAGATGCCCATTTCATCTCGAATTTCCCTGGTTGCCCGCACTAAAACAGCTTGAATCAGAGGACTCAAGCCCAGAAGGGGCTCATCGAGCAAAAGCAGTTTCGGTTGTGCCATGAGCGCTCGCCCGATCGCCAGCATTTGTTGCTCCCCTCCGCTTAAAAATCCGCCGATTCTTTTCTGAAGCTTTTGCAGGGCCGGAAAGACTTTAAAAACGTATTCCAGTGTATCTTTTGCTTGAGTCGGCGTCGCCTGATAGCCTCCGATACGCAAATTGTCCAGCACGCTGCACTCGCTGAAGATTCTGCGTCTTTCCGGGCAAAGCACAATGCCTTTTTTTGCCCGTTTGCTGGGCTTCAGGCCCATGATGTCTTCACCCCTATACGAAATTTGCCCCAGAACACTGATGCGTTCGCCGCCGGCCATTTCTTCTTTTTTGCGGATATCTTCCATTATTCCGGATAGGGTATACATCAGAGTGGACTTGCCGGCGCTGTTGGCGCCGAACACGCCGACGATTTGGTTTTCTGCACACCGGATGCTGACATTGTTAAGGGCCAGCATGTTTTCGTAAAATACCATCAGCCCTTTCGCTTCAAGCATGCGCCATGACCTCCTCAGCCTTCTCGGATCCGAAATAAGCCGCTTTTACACTTTCATCTGCCATAACTTCTTCGGCAGTGCCCTCGAGGAGCTTTTCACCGAAATTTAAAACCATAATCCGATTGGCCACGCGGAACAGCTCCCTGAGGCGATGTTCGATCATAATCAGGGTAATGCCTTCCATCTGCAAGCGTTCCACCAGCGGCACCATGCTGGCAATTTCACTCATGCTCAACCCCGAAAACACCTCATCACATAGGATAATTTCCGGATTTAAGGCCAGACAGCGGGCAAGTTCCAGCCGCTTTAGATAGCCGGTGGGCAGATTGGAGGCCTTTTTATAAGGAACAAACGATTCTCGCTCAAAACCCAGTTCTTCTAAAATATCGATACTGACCGTATTGCGATCGCCCAGCTTACCACCGCCCCGCCATCCACCGGTGCGCTTTGCCCTGGGTGAAGACAGTGGGATCACCAGATTTTTATAAGCCGGAAGGCTGTAATACGGACGCATGATCTGAAACGTTCGGGTGATTCCCATATCGGCAATCTTGTGCGGCGGCTTGCCGGAGATCGTTTTTCCTCGATACAGAACCTCACCGGAGCTCAGCTCTAAGAATCCGGTAATACAGTTTACCAGGGTCGTTTTGCCGGACCCATTCGGACCGATAACACCTAAAATTTCTCCTTCATGCAAGTCAAAGCTGACGTCATTTAGCGCGAAGATACCACCGAATGCTTTGGTCACCTGATTGACCCGCAGCAGCGGTGTTGATGATAAGCTCATACTTTAGTCCACTTTTCAAATTGATGATATTTACGCTGTCCGTAAACCATAATTCCCTCACTGCGAAAAATAATGAAGGCCAGCAAAATCAGAGCATAAAATACAATGCGCAGCGTCCCAAACGCCCGCAAGAGTTCTGAAATCGGAACCAAAATGAATGCACCTAAAACCGGTCCCACCAAGGTTCCGGAGCCGCCAATAACCGTAGCCGCAATGGGCAGAATAGAAAAATCCAGCGCAAAGGTTGATAAGCCGGCCCACATATAGAAATGTACCAGATAAGCACCTGCCAGGCATCCGATCCCCGAAGCAATAAATACCGCTATGGCCTTATAATAGGTAACGCTCATGCCCGAGGCCCTTACCGATTGGTCGTTGTCTTTAACTGCTCTGAAAACCAGACCGATATCCTGGTTGACCAGCCTGCGGGTTCCAAAAAGTAAAAAAAGGATCATTAAAATGATAAAATATTGCTCCATCCAGCGATTGGCAAAACTTTCGACTCCCATAATCCCATCTGTTCCGCCCAGGATATCCAGCGCTTCGATAACGCGGGCAAAAAGCAACGGATACATCAAGGTCACAATCGCAAAGTAGACGCCTCGCAGCGGGAGGCAGGGAAGTAGAAACAATGTACATATAACGGCACCCAGTAAAGTGGCGATCGGGATCGTCAACAGCGGCGGCAACCCGAAGGAAGTGTTCAGTATCGCGGCAATATAACCGCCCGTTCCGATAAAAAAGGCACCTCCCAGTGAAACCAGTCCGACGTAATGCGCCAGAAAATCGAAGCTCAAGGCCAGCAGGGCATATATGCAGACGATGGATATGACCCGTTGCCAGTACATGGAGGGCATTACCAGCGGCAAGACCAAGATGCCGCCGATCAGCACAACCCTGGGCAAAAACAGATAGGTCAGCTCTCGCCAGGACATCAGCGCATATAGCCCCTCGGAACGCACTTTGATGCCCCGGTCCAATCTTTCTTTGCGGCGTGGCTCACTGGATACGTTCATACTCTTTCTTCCAGTTCTTTCTGGCGGCCAAATAACCCCGAAGGGCGTAAAACCAGCGTAATGATGATGGCCAGCAACGCAACCACCATCTGATAATGAGGACCCAGATAAACGACGGTCAGAATCTGAGCAAAACCAATGATAAAAGCGGCCAGCACCGCACCCATCCAGCTTCCCAAACCGCCGACAATACAGACCGCGATGGCCAGAATCAGGACGTTATAGCCCGCCTCGACGACAATGTTACCCAGCGGGAGCAAAACGATGGCGGCCAAAGCCGCCAGCATGGAGCCGAATCCCATGGACGCCAGAGCCATCAGATCCGAATCAATTCCCAGCATCATGGCCGCCCGTTCGTCCTGGGCCATCCCCCGCAAGGCCAAACCCACTTTCGTATAATGGGTAAACAGCCACAGTACGGCAACTACCGCTGCGCCGATGGCGACGACCAGCAAACGCTGGTAATCCACCGACACGCCGGCAATCTCCGTGCTGCCTCCGATAAAAGCCGGCAGCGTATAGGTCATGCCCTTAAATCCGCCCCAGCGCAACCCTTCCAAGATTGCCAGTCCCATGGCATAAGAGGCCATAATTTCCGAAATTTCCATGCCCCGAATACGAATCAATATAAATTGGTAAATCAAGGCGCCGATGATCCCGGTCGCAATCAGGGCCAGTATAATGCTGACCAGATAATTCAGGCCCAGGGATTTTACGAAGGTCCAGGTGATAAAGCCACTGAGCACATATAGCGCTCCGTGAGCAAAATTCGGCAGGCGGCTGACGCCGTATACCAGAGCAAAGCCCAGGGCAAAAAGCGCCAGCGCGACACTGTTAATCGTTCCGTAGATCAATATTTGCATGGATTTTTAGAAGATGAAATACCGGCAATAGCGGGTTGAAGGCAAATCGTCCCCCGCTGCCTTCAACCCGCAAGGTGGTAGTGAAACAAATTATTTATTCATCCAGGGTGGCAGCTCGATCGTCCCCTTGGCGATACTTTTCGGATAGACGACCACCCGCTTTCCGTCCTGCCACTGCAATATACTGCCGACAGCACCTTCCTTGGGGTCGTTGGACGGGATGACCTGGTGGCTTTTGGGATCAAATCTCAAGCGCCCATAAACTCCCATAACATCGGTCTTTTCAAGTTCCGCCACCACTTTGTCCGAATCCAGGCTACCGGCGCGTTCAATGGCATCCCGCAGGACGTAAATCGCCATGTAGCTGCTGGAAGTGCCTAACCCCTCGGGCTCTACCCCCCACCTTTTGGTATAGGCATTGTAAAATTTCATGGTCCACGGGGTGGCCTCCGAGGGTGCGTTACCGGCGTTGACCACGTTGCACAGGGTGTATTCGCCTTTGCCGTCGGTGGCTTTCCAGAAGCCGGGTTGTTCGGCAGCGGCCAGTGTAGAACCGAACGGCAGCGCCGGGATTTTCATTTCATACCATTGTTTCAATAAGATAGCGCTTTCCGGCATGTCCATCCAGATATTGATGATTTGCGTTTGGCTGTCTTTGGCCTTGAGCAACCCCATTGAAAAGTCGGTTGCTCCGGTGGGGTAAATCTCCAATCCGGTCACATTCCAACCCTGTTTTTTCGCAACTGCGTCCATGACCTTGGCCGCGCCGCGGGCGTGGGAGACATCCTGGGCGATGATAAACAGATTGTTAAAGCCGTATTTTTCTTTCAAATCGGTAAAGTTTGCAAACATCTCCCCCACCAGGTGTTTGGCTTCTCCATGAATGCGAAAACAGTATTTATACTTGTCGTATTCTTTGGCCACCTGCGCCGTATAGGCCGGTGTCAAAACTCCGGTGGTCAGGATCGAGACCTTTTTGTATTTGCTCAAAAGCGGCATGGCTGCCAGGGCGGCTTCGGAACGGACCGGTCCGCCAACGATAAAATCCGCTTTCTTATCCAAAATCAACTTTTCCACCGCCAGAAGGGCCTCGCTGACCGGGACGCCCGGTTCCAGGTCCCGGGTATCGATGACATCCACCTTGAATGGACGCATCTTATCTCCCACCTTGACACCTCCGGCGGCATTAATTTCCTCAATCGCCAGGGTCATGCCCCTTTCTGCATCCCACCCGTAAAGAAAGGCGGTTGAAAGCGGCGCACCAATAACAATGGGATTTTCAGCCAGTGCCATGTTTGCCGGCAGAAATAGAAAAACCGCAAAAAAGAAAATCATGAGCATCCTCATATTCTTTTTAATCATGGTTAAAACCTCCTTTTGCTGAATGAAAACGGGTTATGAGTTGGTAGATCAGGGTATCATTCGCTGACTCAGATTAAGATCAAAATGGTTTTAGATAAGATAAAAGCCCTGTCCTGTAAACCGCGCACGCCGGACATGCCAAATTGTTAACTTTTTACCCATAGCGTCTTTAAATGTCAAGCCATTAAATTAATGAATAAAATTCAGCATACTATTAGAATCTTTTTCTCAGAAAGAATGAAATCAAAGCGGTTTTTATGGGTGTCACCCTCAAGCGCATCCGGATTAAAAGGAATGGTACTGGACTCCCGTTTGCAAGTGACGTATATTTCAGTATAACTTTAAAATCGAGAGCTTGAATAAGGAAGATTGAAATTGGGCGACCTGCGTGAATTTCCGTTAAAGTATAAATTGTTTCTAAAAACTTATCCCTGGCGACGTATCGATCCAGTGCCATGGGCGCCGATGCAAAAGCCCTTGAATGAATGTCGCCTAGCGCTGGTTTCCAGCGCGGGATTGGTCCTGTCGGGTCAGGAGCCATTCGATGAATCGATTCGTGGAGGTGATTACAGCTTCCGCGAAATACCGTCCGACACGGATATGTCCACCTTGATTGACACCCACCGCAGTGAGCTCTATGATCATTCGGGACTGCGCCAGGATGCCAATCTGGCATTTCCCCTGGATCGTATGCGGGAGCTGGCGGAAACCGGGCGGATCGGTTCGTTGAACCATCGGCACCTGTCTTTTATGGGATCGATTACGGCGCCCGGCCGCCTGGCTAAAAAAACGGCTCCGGCAGCCGCAGTCAAACTGGTCGAAGATAAAGTGGATATCGCCCTGCTCATACCGGTCTGACCAATGTGTAACCAGGCCGTGAGCCTGGTGGCAGCCGAGCTGGAACGCCGCGGAATCTCAACGGTGGCGCTTCAACTGTTGCGATACGTCGCTGAAAAAGTGCGTCCTCCGCGGGCTCTGGTGGTTCCATTCCGTCACGGTTATCCACTGGGCAAACCCGATGATCCAGGACACCAGCGGGCAGTTATCGAAGCGGCTCTAAAAATGCTGGAAGACAAAAGCCTCAAGCCGCCGGCTATCGTTGACTACATTCTGGGATGATGCTTATCATTCGCCATATATCTAATAATAGCGGAAAAAGAGTCCAAGGTTTCAGTGTTCAGGTGTCAGTAAAATGCTGGAAGGCTGGGAAGTTAAGATGCTTGAAGGATCATCGCTTCCAGCTTCCTTCCCAAGCGGTGAGCTAATGACCTGACACCTGACACCCGCCTGCGCGGCCGTAGCCGCTTCGGCGCGGCGAAGGCCCGAAACCTGAAACCTAAAGACGACATCTGAAACCTTAGGAACGATAATGCAACTTAAAAAACTTGAATTTAAAAATAAGGACGGCCAAACTCTTGCAGCACGGCTGGACCTGCCTGTGGACGGTAAACCGGCAGCTTTCGCCCTGTTTGCTCATTGTTTTACCTGTTCCAAAAACACCAAGGCCATTGCGCATATCAGCCGGGCTTTAACTCGCGAGGGGATTGCAGTTCTGCGTTTTGATTTTACAGGATTAGGCGAGAGCGAAGGCGATTTTGCCGACACGAATTTTTCCTCAAACGTTGATGATCTGGTTACAGCCGCGGAGTTTTTAAAATCCGGTTACCAGGCTCCCAAGATATTAATCGGCCATTCACTGGGAGGAGCGGCTGTGATCCAAGCCGCCGATCGCATCCCATCCTCAAAGGCGGTAGTCACCATAGCCGCCCCGGCAGATCCTCGGCATTTAACCCATGCGCTGGGCAGCGTCACGCAGACCATTGAGCGTCAAGGGGAAGCGGAAGTCAGCCTCGCCGGTAGAACCTTTAAGCTGAAAAAGCAGTTCCTTGACGACCTGCAGTTCATCAATATGAAAGAAACCCTGAAAAATTTAAACAAAGCATTGCTCGTTCTGCACTCCCCCGTGGATGAAACGGTCGCCATTGATAATGCCGCCCAAATCTTTCAGGCCGCCCGGCACCCCAAAAGCTTTGTTTCGCTGGACAAAGCCGATCATCTGCTGTCCAATCCTGATGATTCCCTCTATGCCGGTTCGGTGATTGCTGCCTGGGCGTTAAGATATATCGGTGCCGCCCGGCAGGGCGATCCCGAAAACAGAGCTGAAGACCAGGTGATTACCCGCATAGGCCAATCAGAGCTGGTCACCGATATCATGGCAGGTGGTCATCGCCTGGTGGCCGATGAACCTATTTCGTCGGGCGGCTCCAATTTAGGTCCGACACCCTATGATTATCTGATGGCCGGACTAGGGGCCTGCACAGCCATGACCCTGCGTTTGTATGCCGATCGTAAAGATTGGCCTCTGGATTCCGTCACCGTCCGATTGAACCAGCAAAAGATTCACGCCGATGATTGTGAAACCTGTGAAACCGAAGAAGGCCGCCTGGATCAAATTGAGCGCCAAATCGAGCTGGAAGGTGCGCTCGATGAACAACAAACGGATCGCCTGTTGCAGATTGCAAACCGATGCCCGGTTCACCGCACCTTAAAATCAGAGATTGTGATTAAAACGGAATTGAAATCATATGATTAAAAAAGCGTATAAAACTCTGATCGGTCTTTGCATCGTTAATCTGGTAATCATAACCGGCTCTCATGATTTCGTTCTGGCCGAGCAGCGCTTTATTGACCACGGCAACGGTACGGTAACGGATCGCAAACTCGGGGTGATGTGGGCAAAGGCCGACAATCAGAGCGATATTTACTGGAACCAGACTCAAAGCTGGCTGGCAATTGATTTTCCAGTCACGATCCCTCAGCTATACTACAACTGGCGTCTGCCGACGGTCGCAGAATTGCAAAGCCTCTATGTGGAGGACCCGAAATACAACGGGTACCAAACCGATTGTGGTCTTCCGGTAAAAATTGTTCCTCAGATCCGAATCAGCTGCATACTGGTCTGGACATCTGATACGGCATTAGGACTGCCGCTGGCATTCAACTTCAACATCGGAAATGCGTTTTCGATGGACTTGAGCGAAAAGAAAGGCTGCCGGGTCCTGGCGGTACGCTTTTTGGCGCCATGACCCGTTTACCTGCGCGTCTGACCTAAAAATAAAAATTTAAAATGCTGGATAATAACTTAAAAGACCTGAAATCGGGGATGGTCGCCGTCATCGGGATTCCATTTGATGCGAACTCCTCATATATGCAGGGAGCGGCCCTGGCGCCTGCTCAAATCCGCAAAATTTGGAGTGCCGGAGCAATCAATCTGTGTTCGGAGTCTGGCGTCGATCTGAGTGATCATCCTGAATTCATCGACCTGGGTGATCTGAAAATCGATACAGATCCCGATCCAATCGATAAAATTGAATCAACGGTGGCCGAATTGCTCAACCGCGACATCCGCCTGATATCCTTGGGTGGTGATCATGCCATGACCTACCCTATTTTGAAGTCCTACCACACACGCTATCCTGAGCTTGAAATCCTTCATTTGGACGCACACCCGGATCTCTACGAAAGTTACGGCGGCAGCCGCACCTCGCATGCCTGCCCGTTTGCTCGCATTATGGAAGAAAAGCTGGCATCGCGCCTGGTTCAGATGGGTATTCGAACGCTAAATGCGCACCAGAAAGAACAGGCGGATCGTTTCGGAGTGGAAATTATCGAAATGCAAAATTTTCAGGATGCACAGGCTGTCAAACTGAAAGGCCCGCTGTATCTTTCAATTGACTTGGATGTTCTTGATCCGGCATTTGCGCCGGGCGTATCTCATCATGAACCCGGTGGCATGTCAACTCGCCAGCTGATCGAACTCGTTCAAGGGCTGCACGTCCCGCTTGCCGGAGCCGACATCGTCGAGTTCAACCCCAAACGGGACCCAGCCGAAATCACCGCAATGGTGGCTGTAAAAATCCTCAAAGAAGTTGCCGCCCGTATGCTTGAATTACCGATGAACAGAAAGTGATCGATGTCATCTTTTAAACGCCTTTTTTCCGTTACCTCTTGATCTTTGGCATTGTGCTGCCTTTTTTGCCGGCCAAACCCACTATTCTAAAAATCGGGAGAACAGTCCGATTTTTCTTATTTTTCCTTAAGTTTACATAAAATTAAGACGATACTTATTAATGGAGTCGAAAACGCCAAAATGGCAGGACCGCCTTGAACCGGGTTAAATGATGTTAAATTCCAAATAATTATAAGTTTTCCAGACCGCTCGAAAAAACAGGAACCACACGCATGGGGATCATTCACATCAACAAACTGAAACCGGGCATGATTTTGGATGAAGAAGTCAGAGATATAAACGGAAGGCTGCTTCTAAAAAAAGATAAGCAAATCCAATCCGCCCATATCCGTATTTTTAAAATCTGGGGAATCACGGAGGTCAATATCCGCGGAAACAACAGCAGCAAAGATGTTTCTGCCAGTAGCGTGGATCCTGAACAAATCGAAAAAATTAAGGAAAACACCCTGGACCTGTTTCGCCATGTCGATTTAGATCACCCGGCAATTAAAGAAATATTTCGAATTTCAATTTTGTTTCGCAGCAAATACGACCTTTCGCCCAAGGAAAGCACGATCAATCTTGCCGAAATTGACTCGCTGCCAGAAAAAGTTGAAAATGGCTTTCTGCAAAAGCTGGCCCAGGAAAATATCAGCCTGCCGGAGATACCTCCGATTGTTTTTGAGCTAAATGAGGTCATCGCCAACCCATTATCTTCGGCTGAGGATATTGCTCAAGTGGTGCACCGCAGCCCGAGTTTGACCGCTCTTTTATTGAAAATTGTCAATTCGCCATTTTATGGATTTCCTTCGAAAATTGATAAAATTTCACTTGCAGTTACCTTAATCGGCACGCGTGAAATTTCCGGTCTGGCACTTGGAATCAGCATCATCTCACAGTTTAACAACATCCCTAAAGAAATACTCAGCATGTATTCCTTTTTGAGGCATAGTCTTGCCTGCGGAATCATTTCAAGGATTTTGGCCGCCCACAAAAGTATCCCCCAGACGGAACAACTGTTTGTCTCGGGGCTGCTGCACGATCTGGGGCGGTTGATTCTTTACAGCTATTTCCCTGAAGAATCGCGCAACATATTAGGCCGCGCGCAGTTATCAGATCGGCTATTGTACCAGCAGGAAACCGATTATCTGGGGTGCAATCATACCCATTTGGTCAAGCAACTGCTCCAGCAATGGAAGCTGCCGATGGTTTTGGAGAATAATGTCTTTTATCATCACAACCCTTCCGAGGCCCAGCAGCCCATACCGGCTACTCTGGTTCATCTGGCAGACGTTATAACCAACAGTCTGGGTATCGGCACCAGCGGAGAGCGTTATGTCCCGCCGCTGGATAACGCCGCCTGGGAAAATCTGGGACTGTCGCCGACTTGTTTTGATGTGGTGGTCAAGCAGGCTACTCATCAGTTTTTTGCTTTAGAATCCATGTTGGATGTATGATGGGTTTTATGAGAAAAAATATAATTAAACAGCTGGATCCTGAAAAATTACTCGCCCGAATTGATTATCTGGAAGAAAACCGGCGATTTATCCAAAATGTGCTTGAAATGGCCATATCGCTAGGCGATTTTCAGGAAAATATCAATAAAGGCTACTGTCCCGAAAATGTTTTGCAGGAAGCCGAAAAGAGAATCGGCCACTTGATTCCGTTTGAAGCCAATACGCTCTATCTTGTGGATCAGGAAAAATCGGATTTCCACTTATCGGTATGTAATCACAAGCACCTGGAAAGATTTATTAAAAACGAAGTCGAGCACATGATCGATGAAGGCTATTTTGCCTGGGCAATCAGAGAAAAGCGCGGTGTCACGATAACATCAAGGGATCACAGTCGAAAATTCGTTTTACACGTTATTGCAACGTATTCACGTATAAGGGGCATGTTTGTCGGCCTGTTGCCGGAAAAAAACAGCAAAATTCCGGACACGTCCCTGACCCTGCTATCGATTATTTTACTTAACACCGCCAACGCACTGGAGAGCATCGAATTCTACTCCCTGCTGCGAAATCAGAATGAAACCCTTGAAAAGATGGTTGAAGAGCGAACGCAGGCATTGGCGAAATATGAGCGTCAATTGCAACAGGTTCTAAAAATCCAGGCCATCGGCACCCTGGCGGGCGGTATTGCCCACGATTTCAACAATATTTTATTTCCGATTGTCGGCTATACCGAATTGACCATGGATGAGGTCCCTGAAAGCAGTGTGGCTTACAACAACCTTGCGGAAATCCTTAAAGCCGCCAATCGTGCCCGGGATCTGGTTCAGCAAATTCTGACATTCAGCCGACAAAGCGGCCAGGAACGAAAGCCCACAAAGGTGCAATATGTTATCAAAGAAGCTTTGAGACTTTTGCGGGCATCAATTCCAGCCTCCATTGAGATCATTCATGATATCGATGAGGATTGCAGACCTGTAATGGGCGATGCCACTCAAATACACCAGGTAATCATGAATCTGTGTACTAACGCCTATCAGGCCATGCAGGACAAAGGTGGCAAGCTGATTGTCAGCTTAAAAGAAGTTGATATCGGTTATGAAGAAACGGTTGAAAAAATCGGCATGCAGCCCGGCATACATTTGCGGCTTGCCGTTACCGATGAAGGGTGCGGCATGGAGGCCTCGGTCTTGGACAGGATTTTTGAACCCTATTATACCACCAAGGAGCAAGGTAAAGGCACAGGGCTGGGCTTATCTGTCATTCATGGAATCGTCAAAAACCATAGAGGGGACATCACCGTTATCAGCACACCAGGAAAGGGATCAACTTTCCAGGTTTATTTACCGGTTATCGAAGACGAGGTCGTCGCGGCAGAATTTGAACCAAAAAATGGAACGGCCAAGGGCAATGAACGCATCCTCTTGATTGATGATGAAGAACAAATTGTGTCCATGGAACAGCAGATGCTGGAAAATCTGGGATATCAGGTCACCGCCCGAACCGACAGCGAGGAAGCACTGTTGGAATTTTCACAACAACCTCAAAGCTTTGACCTGGTCATCACAGATATGACCATGCCTCACATGACCGGCGATCAACTCGCCAAAAAATTACTCGATATTAAGCCGAATATTCCGGTCATCCTATGTACCGGTTTTAACGAAGACATTACTGAAGAAAAAGCATTATCCATGGGCATTCAAAAATTTGTGATGAAGCCGGTAATCAAAAATGATTTAGCCACCACTATTCGAACCGTATTGGATCAAAATCAGCTGCATTGAGATTTTACAATCCATTTCCTCCAGTTATTTTCTGATGTCATGTCCCATCCATGAATAAGTTATGAAAGCTGAGCACGTTATTTCGTCATGTTATTTTCTGATTCCGGCCCTTTTTGATCGTCGGGGCATTTTCAGTTATGAGTCAACGACCACCCGCACAACGAGCGGCTTGGATTTTAGCGCTAAATGCGGTAAAAGACAGGGGCACGTAATGGCCCAATCGTTTCGGGTGAAACCGGGTGAAGAGCACCCGGTTTGGAAAACTCAATCACAGGAGATTCGAAGGCAGAATTACAGATTTTAGCTTTACCTAGCGATGCCCAGAGTGACTAACGGGTAAAAAAACCAAACCTTTTAAGATTGCTGCCGAGTAAGGACCATATGAACAATGACCATTCATTCACATAATTTTGTCGAAACCTACCAGGGATTGGTGGGATTTGGTGCAGATCGCCAGACCGATGAAAACACGGTCATTTATTACCTTCAGAAATTTTCAGACGACCGTCTCATGCAAATATTGATCAAGCGTCTAAGCGATGATGAACTGTCCGAAATTTTTGCGTTGATTACCCATTTTTTAAAAAAGCATCTCACCGATGCTGAATACCATGCGCTTTTTTTAAAAGAGGAGGAATAAGCTTGCTGCTTGACACTAGCGAATGGTTAAGGACATTTCGAGGAAAAATGTGCAGCATTGCCTCTTATTCAAGCTTGGACAATTACTATTCGCTTCTTATTAAAAAAGCCGCTAGGTTACAGCGGCTTTTAAAATAAGCAACAAAAACTGGTAAGAACCGATCGTTCAGGCACCCAAGGTAGGGTGGCTTGCAATCGTCGCTAGTTTTTTAACAGACTCCACAAGATCCTGCAACGGAAAAGGTTTGGGCAGGACCGCATCGAAACCCAAATCCTGAATAAGCCATGGTGTCCCTGAAATGCCGATAACCGGAACGGAATTTTTCTGAGAATTACGAATATGTTTGACCACCCCTTTACCATCAAGCCTCGGCATACGCAGATCGGTGATCACCATATCGTAGCTGCCATCATCAAACTTCTGAATGCCTTCATAACCATCTACCGCGATTTCAACTTCATGGCCAAATTTTGTCAACGCTTCTTCGATCACGCGCAAAATACCTTTTTCATCATCGATCACTAGAATTGTACACATGGATCACCCTTAAAAGCGATTTTTAGCGTAAGTTATGATACACATTAGAATTAGAATATCGCACAGTATCTCTGATGTCAACAAGATGTTGTATCGATAGATTTTTCAAACACAATATATAGGGATTGTAGAAATGGATTGGTTAGGTCCGCAATCACCGATCCTCAAAAATCTACTGGTTGCCAGGATCCGTCAATTTGCGAACTTTCAGTTTCGAGCGCCCCCTCTAGGTCAATATGTCCATAAAAAGTCGCACCGAACACAGATGAATCATCGAGCAAAAACCGACAATAATAGTCGGTATGCATTTATAATTGGATAATGTGCTGATGAAGTCAAGCCGGATTACGGCGATTTACAAATTCCAGACAAGGCAAGTTATGAACATGTTGTATCTGATTGGAATTTGG
>JARRJQ010000006.1:0-16273 GCA_037388985.1 Desulfobacterales bacterium
ACGAAAGGCTTGTTTCGAACTAAAGCTCCGATCATGTTCCAAACGATACGAGCGGCAGTCAAAGCACCCAATCCATTGATGTCCTTACCGGGTGCAAATTCGACGAGATCAAATCCGTGAATTTCTGATTTTTGCGCCAGGCCATGAAGCAAGTCTATAACCTGTCGATACAATAAGCCGCCCGGGACAGGGGCATTCACTGCGGGCATAATCGATGGATCCAAACCATCGCAATCGATTGTCACTAAACTGGCCGTACCGTCCGGAACCAAATTTAATATCTGTTCGATACCATTTTCATGCACCTCTTTGGCTGTGATGATCTCAGATCCATAGGCCCGCGCGGCATCAACTTCTTCAATTCGAGCACTACCGACTCCGCGCATCCCCACCTGTATTAGCTTGCCTATCCAGGGCATTTCAGAGGTCCTGCGCATTGTGCTACTGGGACCCTCGGTTTCCCCGTTTACCTCATGACGCCAGTCCATATGTGCGTCAATTTGGACTATGGTAAGCGGTCCGTATCCCTGATAGGTACGAAAAAAGGGGATTGGAACAGAGTCATCGCCTCCTAAAACAATCGGTACTACTCCGGCATTTATGATGGACCGTATCTTTTCCATAGCCCGCTTACGGTTTGACGCCGAGTCGCGAGGATCACCCGGCAGGTCACCACAGTCGACAACCCGGGCTTTGCGGTTAGTGAGCAGGGGCCCGCCAAGGTCAAAGTCATAGTGGTCCAGCATACTCGCATATCTCTCGGCCGCCTTACGAATCGCTGTAGGAGCCTCGGCGGAGTGACTTAATTTGCCCGGATTGTATGAAGTTCCATGAGGAATTCCGATTATGGCAATCTCTGCCGACAACCCGTCTATGTCCATACATGCGGGCAGACCTGCAAAAGTTTTTATATCATCCATATCAAACAAACCACTTAAAGATTTTTTAGCTAAATACGCTTACACAAAATTCTATTAGGGACGCACTATTATTTTAAGGTAAAAAAAGGCCCGAATAGCATCGGGCCTGAGTTTATCTAATTTCTGATTGTCGGATTTGAGTGGTAATTTCAAATGTCGATTTAAACTGATTCAAGACTCCCGCTCGAACATGCAAGAGGCATACATTTTTTTGTTATCCGCACCGTGGCAGTAACTGCAATGCTTTACGCGCCAGTTATCCGAACCCTTGATATTCAGGTATTTGGTGAATTTTCTGTCAAAATCACCGGCATCTGCACGAAACCTTTCGTAACTAGAACCCATCTCAAAAACAGGATTTTGGTTCAAGATCGCGGCGGTGTCGAGTTTAAAACCGCAGGCAACCTATTGGTTGTCGAGGATTTGAAACGAGGCACCAACAAAGATATTGGGCCAAAAGACATTTTTGAGATGGGTTCTATATATAAAGCTCATCTTCCACCTCCTTCGCAAGGTGTGTTCAAAATAGATTGTAAGTTTAATCCCGCCGAAGTCAAGGGTATGGTGAAGCCGTGAGCCGGCTGCTCAGTGAGACTGAACAAGAACACGGAATACCCCTGTTATGCGCCATTTTCATTTATGTTTCTGCATATAATGTAAACGGAGCAGATCTAATCCGAAATCATTTTTCGGATTGCGCCAGACGGTATGAATATGGTTGGCATTGTTTTGGGTATTGTCATATTCGACAAAGAAAAACGGGCCGTGGAGACGGTAATAATGAGGTTTGCCTCGTTCTTCCGCACCGGCCCACGCAAAGTGAACAGCGTTCAGAGCACCCTCATTCAGCTTTTTTAATTCGATTGCCGACAATTCACTCGGCAATCGATCAATGTACTCATGAATGAGCATGGCCAAGGTGGTCCGCTGTTCAGAGGTCATTGATCCGGCGGCCAGCCCCTCGGCACCGCCAAGCTCAAGCTTCGGCATTGCTCGCGAAAGAATGTCAGGTGGCGCAGTCGGACTCAAAATGGCATTGCGCTTTTGGTCCTTGTTTAAACCGGTGAGCAGCGCTCGCGCCAGATCTTCTTCTTTTGCCAGGATTCGCGAGCCTTTTTGACTACCGGTATGCACTTCTGCCGGATTTGCACCCAGGAATAATGGATTGGACGCGATCCATTGTCTGTCGACAATCGTAAAATTTAATGAGATATGATGACCTTCCGCGCTCCAGCTCCATGGTTTTTTGGCAGTCGGATCTCCGAATACGCGGAAAAAATAAAGTTGCGGATCCCTTACAAGCTGCGATTCGCCTAACAATCGTTCGATTTCCCCGAGGGTATTCTCGAGGTTCATAATTGCGCTGACTTTTTCATAACCCGCCCGGCTCAGGCCACTGGCCAGCAATTTGAGGGCCGCTTTGCGCTGCCGGGAATTCATCTCTTTTAAATTGGCGCCTTTGCGATCAAACATTTCCCGCGGGACGTAATGCCAGTTCAGGCGTTCCGGAGAATCAAAATCGAAATTTGCTTTTCTGCGTAGCACCGGGGTCAGCGAATCAAGAAATCTTACACAGGCATTTTTCATGACTTCGGCTGTTTCAGGTGAAGATATAATCTGGGATGTGGTCAGAGGCCTTTGTATATTTTCGGTCATTTTGAGTCCTCCCTTTGACGATAAATTAAGTTCAATAAACAAAATGGCAACTTGACGAGTTTATTGCATCACGCATAACCAAACAGATCCGGATCCTTTGTGTTTTTTGACCAATCCTTGAAAATTACGGCCTACGACTTATCGTATCTATAAAGTGGTAATCTCAATCTGCACTTTGAATTCGGATCGGTATATTGGCTATTTCATGCGCAGTTCGCATCAACATTTGCAGATTACCGATGCAGAGGGGGACGCACCCAAAAAATCATTGATGCACACGGCTGATAGCCGACGGTGACCTTGATCGTTCAGAAAATCATCTTCAAAGCGAGTTTTTATGGACCTGACCACATTAGCGAATTTAGCCAGGATTATTGGAACCATTGCTGTAATCAGCGGGATTATTTTTGGGTTACTCCAGATTCGGCACTATCAACAGCAACGGCGGGATGTGGCTGCCGTACAGCTTGTCAATTCCTTTCAGAATCCGGACTTTAACAAAGCCTTGAGAAGGATTTGGTCTTTGCCGGATGATACATCTATAACAAAGATTCGCGAACTGGGCGATGAGTGGGAAGAAGCGGCTTTTCAGGTGGGGATGACCCTGGAAGCCATTGGCGTTCTTGTATATCGAAGAATAGTCCCGCTACCGATTCTCGATGAGTTGATGGGTGATGCCATCTTAATTTTATGGAAAAAACTCAGTGCCTGGGTTGAACATTTGCGTGTCGAACAAAAAAGGGATTCTGCATACGAATGGTTTCAGTGGTTGGCGGATCGGTTGGCGGAAACCAATCGAAGAACGGAAGCAGGAGCTTATAAATTATATCGTAATTGGCGTGGTTGATTTTAAGATACCCTTTAGACGTTAACCGAACTATTTAGGTAAAGACCGAAATGGAGAAGCCCCTCAAAATGTGCCTAACATACTCCCGACACCATACATTTTCTGTCGGGGGTTAAAATCATTTTATTTGCCCTGTAGATACAAACCCAAGCGAGGAGGCGCTGCGATGGCTAAATACATATCTCTTATGAAATACACGGCAAAGGGCATTGAAAACGTTAAAGAAAGTCCCAAGAGACTTGATGCGTTCAAGAAACTTTGTGAATCGATGGGGGCAAAGGTGGAGGGTTCTTATTTGACGATGGGTCGATATGATTTGGTTGTTATTGTGGATGCACCCAACGCTGAAACCGCAGCAAAGATCATTCTTACTATGACATCAGGCGGCGCAGTTGGCACCGAAACCCTTCAGGCTTTTTCGGAGGCGGAATATCGAAAAATCATCTCCGAGCTGCCATAATCTGAAATAAAGATTGATATCGCAGCAGGGCGGGGTCATCGTGACTCTGCCCTTTCATTTTATTCGAGAGAACCGCATGGGCTCTAAGAATATAACAGAAATAGACGAGAGAACCTTTTTGATCGACTTCGAACTGTTCGGCACTCCATTCTTAAACCTATACAGTTTTCATCGAATTTGCTAAGTGAGAATCTTGCAGCAAACCGAAAAGTGACATCCGTTTATTTTGTTGAAATGAATCTTTGAAAGACCGTTTGCCATTTACCAAAAGGAGAAACCAAGCATGTCCGGCAAAAAGGCGAATTTTTCAAGGAGGGATTTTATTAAAACTGCCGGTGCAGCCGGTTTAGGGTCGGTACTGGTGCCCTTCAGTTTTATAGCCCAGGCCCATGGCAGCTCATTAACGAAGGGACCCGAACAGATGATGGTACCGAAGCGACCCTTTGGAAAGACAGGTGAAAATGTCTCCGTTCTTTCTCTGGGTGGTGTTTTGAGGGCTTCAGACCAGTTAGTATTCAGACAGGCTTTAAAAATGGGCGTAACTTACTGGGACACGGCTGACGGGTATGGATGGGGAAAAAACGAAAAGGCCATCGGCAAATACTTTGCTAAATTCCCAGCCGACCGGGAAAAAGTATTCCTGGTAACTAAAGCATCCACCTCCGATCCGCAAAAATTATCTGAGAAATTAAGCACCTCACTTCAAAGAATGAATACATCTTATGTCGATATGTATTTTATTCATTATGTAAGTGATGTGAAAAGTGAATTAACAGATGCAGTTAAAACCTGGGCTGAAAACGCTAAAGCGAAAGGAAAGATTCGTTTTTTTGGATTTAGCGCCCATAAAAATATGGAAAACAGCATGCTGGCCGCTGCGAAACTGGGATGGGTCGATGGAATAATGATTAGTTATAATTACAGGCTGATGGTAAAAAGCGAAATGAAAAGAGCGGTTGATGCTTGCGCTAAAGCGGGGATAGGATTGACTGCCATGAAAACACAGGCCGCTTTCTCGGCAAACTTTTATGCTTCGATCGGGTCTGAAACAGATGATGCTCTGAAAATGACCAGGGGATTTTTAGAAAAAGGATATACCGCCGAACAGGCAAAGCTCAAGGTGGTCTGGGAAAATCCAAATATTGCCAGCATTTGCTCGGCTATGCCGAATATGACCATCCTGCAGGCTAATGTTGCCGCAGCCTTGAATGAGAAAAAGCTATCAGAAGGTGACAAACGACGCCTGCAACAATATGCCCAACAAACGGCTCCCGGATACTGCGCCGGCTGTGCCAATATTTGCGAACCCGCGGTCGATGCTGACATCCCGATCAGCGATATCATGCGCTATTCCATGTATAATCACAGCTATGGCAATCGAGATGCAGCCATAGCGTTCTTCAATGCGCTGCCGGCGGAAATTAAGGCCAATATTGTCAAGGTCGACTATTTCAAAGCTGAAAAAGTTTGCCCCCAAAAAATTCAAATTGGCAAAGTTTTGAAAAAAGCATATGAAGATTTAACTTGAGCGGCAGAGGCTTGGCTCACCCTGTAACCTGTGATGACCATTTTTCACTTATGAAATTAGCGGGCCTATTTTTCATTATATTTTTCACAAGCTTTTATATCGCTTGCTCTCCGATCTATAACGTTTCCTACGATTATGATGAAAACGTCGAACTGGTTCAATTTTCGACCTATGCTTGGGTGCCTGCACCAGAAGAAGCAAATATTAATAATCTTGATGCAGAACGGATCAAAAAAGCGGTTAACGCCGAGTTGAAGGTTAAAGGTTTAGTGCAAAACTCCGAAAAACCCGACTTTTTAATCGCTGCGGACATAATCACAAAGGAAAAACTGAGAATCACGAACTGGGGTTATCCATACTATGATCCGTACTGGACATATTATGGATCCTGGTCATTTGATTATTATCAATATGAAGAGGGAACTATTGTTTTGAATTTTTTGGAGCCTCTTTCGAAAAATCTGATTTGGCGTGGGGCCGCAAAAGTTGCGCTTGATTATGCGAACACCCCGGAAAAAAGGGACAAATTGATAAAAGAGGCCATGCAGAAAATATTACAAAACTTTCCGCCCCCATCAGAATAATTTTCAAGCAAGTTCGATTTATTTGGAATTTTAAATCATCAATATACTTCAGGCATCCATTTCATGCCTGCAATCTCAGGAAGGAGGCGCAATGAATCAGGAAATTTTAGCGGCAAATATGGCTGCCGTTCAGATACATTTTGACGCCGAAAAAGCCGGTGACTGGGAAAAGATTAAGGTAATGTACACGGAAGACATCATCTGGGAGCGCACCAGCACGAACCAAATTGTCAAGGGTAAGGAAGCGGTGGCTGCTGCGTATGTGGAGGTATTCTCTGCGCTTAAAAATTGGGATTTTCAGTGTCTGGACCGGTTCGCCACGGAGGATCGCGTTGTGGATGAAAGCATCTTTACTTTCGAAGTGAAAAAAGATGGGATTATGCCTCTGCCCGTTGGTACAAGAGCTAAGCTGACGCTTGTCCACATTTTCAAGATGCGCGATTGTAAGGTTTCCAGAGAGCTTGTAATGGAATCACCGCCCTAACCACTTGAAAAAGGCATGGCATAGAAAAACACAGGGCAGTCTTCGATTTCCCATGATCGCCTTTTACGATCTGCCAATCAGTTTTTGCTTGGCATTTGTTTGTCGAAACCTCAATTTAACCGGATGTATCGTCGGCTTTTCCGTATTTTTTGCCTGTTTTTGCGGCGTGATACCATGAATCGGAAACGGCGGCACCCCTGTGATTAAAGCAAAGCGCTTCAGCCGGCTGCCCGAAATTGTTTTTTAATGTGTGTGCTTGATTCTCGGTGCCGATCGGCTCACCGCAGACCAAACACCTGACGAGCTTTAAAGAAATGATCTCGTCCCATCCGCCTTTTAGAAGATGCTCAAATTCGATAGCGTCCTCGGGGCATATCCGCCAGCAATTGCCGCATCTGGCACAGGCAAGCAGATTGTGCAAAAGCGTTCGACTGTTTTTGCCGTTTACATAACTGAGCGCCAGTGCCGGACAATTTTCGACACATGCCAGACATCCCGTGCATCTCTCGTTTACTTTAAAGTAAGACATATTTTAAATCCATGTGCACCAGAGACTCTTTAAGATTACTACCGACGGTTTTTGCGCCTCTTTCTGGAGCACCTTTCTATAATTGCATACCCCAATATCCTGCTATTTGAAAGAAAAAAATCAAGGGTCTTGGTAACGGGACCTGTAACCGAACCTGTGCTTCATCTTCATATTTGAGATAATTTATGCTAAGATTGGCGCATGCGACGTTAGCCCGCGATTGCCTGAGGCACAGCTGATGGCGGGCAGGCACAGGGTGCAAGACATCTTATCGGCATTAGCGACAACCTATTTTTCACAGGGGCCTTAAGCGGATTATGAAAGAAAAAAGATATCTTACTGCGCAAGAACTGCTGAATGATTCTTTTAAACTCGGCCTGCGTATTTTTAAAAGTGGATTCAGACCCAGCTTTATCATCGGCGTATGGCGAGGCGGCACACCGGTCGGGATTGCAGTGCAGGAAATCCTGGATCATTTAGGTGTTAAAACCGATCATATCGCCATCCGTACCTCATCCTACATCGGGATTAAAAAAAGAGAAAAAAGGGTGCGGGTCCATGGGTTGGAGTATGTCATCGAGAATGCCAACTGGGAAGACGGGCTGTTGATTGTAGACGATGTTTTTGATACCGGCAGCAGCATCAAGGCGACCCTCGAGACCCTCCGAAAAAAGATGCGCCGGAATCTGCCAAAAGACATTCGTATTGCGACGGCCTGGTTCAAACCCAAATATAATTTAACAAATATTACTCCGGATTATTATATCCATGAAACCGACGAGTGGCTGGTTTTCCCCCACGAACTGGAAGGCCTCACCCGGGAGGAGATTTTCGCCAATAAACGGGGGATGAAGAAGCTGTTTGAGGATGCCGGATTAGCTTGATTTGATTTCAAATTGCTGCAAAAAGAAAGCCCGCTTACATTTTAGAGGGCTTTTTTTATTCTTTCAGCCATATGCGGCTATTTTAGAGAAAATTATAGCTCTGGCGTACAGTCGGCTAAGGGGGGGTCTGTTGGCCAGTTTGTGCTATCACAGCTGACCACCGGATCGCCGGGGCGGATGAAACTCAGTTGGAATTTACTGATCGTGGCCTCCAAGGCCTCTTGCCCGGCTGCGCCGGTGAAGCCAAAAAAGAATCGCTCAAAGGCGTCTTGTTCGGCACCGCTGAGGCTGAATTTTTGGCGCATGGGCAGGTCTTCAACCGCAGTATAATCATATTCGATGCGGGTATCCTGAAAGAAAGTTCCCAGGATATTACTGCAGGGAAAATCATTCTGATCGGGGCATTGTCGCATCCATAAGCGCAGCTCATATTCGAACTCTCCATCTGCATTGGAAGCACACTCTTCATTCTCATCCCGCAATAGACACTCCACTTCCATACGCACGGCCCAGGAGCCTTTTGCACCGGCACCATTCAGCCAATCGGTGTTATTGTCCACCGAAACACTTGAATCTAAATCTTCGACCGTCAGCAGTTTTCCCGAACTTTTGTCCTCGTCTTTAAAGTTCCTGGGATCGGCAAACTGACTGAGGGTATAAAATTTGCCGTCATTGGATCCGATATGAATAAAACCGGCCTTTCCCAGAGCCGGGGAAGACTGCACCTGATCACCCGTTGCAAAAAACCATTTCAAGGTGCCGTTGGGGTTGATTGCATAGACTCTGCCGTCGTCGGATCCCACATAGATGGTGCCATCCAGATCGATGACCGGTGAAGATACGATCTCACCGTTGGTTTGATATCGCCATTTCCGGGTGCCGTTGGCTCTGAGGGCATAAAGATAGTGATCGTCGGATCCGATATAGATGGTATCGTCTGATTTGTCGCCGGGGGTGCCGCCGTCATCGATTGCAGCAGAAGATTCCACATCTCCCCCTGTGGTATAAGCCCATTCGCCCTGCGCGATGTTTATTCCCCCCACGCCGGTAGGGTCGGCTAGGCGCGCTGTCGGATTGAGCGCGTATACCTTCTGGTCATCCGATCCCACGTAAATGGTGCCATCTGCGGGATTAACGGTCGGTGACGAATTGACTTCCCCTGATTCAGCCGCAATCGGAAACTGCCACCTGAGGGTACCGTCGATAGCCGGGTCGGAAGATACATTTACCGCATACAGGTTGTCATCATTGGATACGGCATAAACGACACTACCGTCAGGTGAAAGGGCAGGGACGTTGTTGACCTGGTCGCCTGTGTGGAACTGCCACCTTTCTGTGCCGTCGGGGTTAGCGGCAATAATGGCCAAAGGCGTACTTTCTGTACCGAAAAAGATGGTCCCGTCAGGCCCCACAACAGGCGTTGAGTTAAAGTCCGCATCGATGGGCAGACGCCATTTTTCGGTACCATCCGGGTTGATGGCGACGATGGCATTTCCGGCAATGTCCGAATAGATGGTACCGGTGTTCGGATCCACTCCCGGCATGTAGTCGTTGTTGCCTCCCGGGGGAACCCCAAGTGTAAAGGTCCATTTGACCGTCCCGTCTTCGTTTAGTGCGTAAAGTTTGGAGTCCAGTGCCGACATATAGATGGTGCCGTCAGGCCCGATGGCCGGATGCCAGAAGGAAAAATCTACACCGGTTCCGAAGTTCCATTCTTCCTTTGGTTCTTCACCGTCAGCGTCATGACGGTTGTCGTCATATAACGGGTTGTCGTCTCGGCAAGGAATGTTCAGAAAGTTGGTTCGTCCCCAGAACACATACTGAACGGCATCTTTATTGTCGGTCAGCGGGTCGTTGCGGCTATCTGTGTTAACGGTACTGTTATCGGCGCAATAATCCGGAGGGGGATCGCCAACTCTGTTGTTTGTGCGGGTGTCGAATTCAACCGCGAATTTAGGGGGTTGAAGTCCTCTCGGTTCGGTAGAATCCAAATGACCACCACCCGTCGTACGACTATCACCGGCATATCCCATTAGTTCACTTAATGCGAAGTCGCCGCCAGCGGAACTTTCAGTATTTAAAGGTCGATCAGATGCATCTTTTCCCGAGGCATTGAGCAAAGTGAAGGTGATTCCATCACCCTGCTGGTTAAAATCCAACAGAAAAAACACTCGCACACCTAATGCCAACTTACATGCACCCTGCTCGCAATAATTCTGTTCTCCGCCGATGTTCAAATTCGTGTTGAAAAATGCTGATCCAAACTGACCGGTACCGCCGGCGATGTTCAGGGTACCTTCAATTGTATCTGTTTGAAAAAAATCGGTTCCAGTTTCTTGCTCGCTTAAATTTGAGGCCAACTCTTGGGCCGTGATATCGGGTGGTGCGGAAACGGGCCGGATCAAAGAGGCATCATAGATGCCTTTTCCAAAGAGATAATCACCGCCGTAAGTTACCTCATCCGATGTGCCGGTGGGCACCACCAAATAATTTCGGGGAGACAGAATGACCCAATCATTTGCACCTGTTTGAGTTGTAAGCCATTCAGAACGCGGCGCTTTGGATAAATTGGTTAGAACAACCTTGGTCGGTGCTCCTTACGGCTCTTCTTTTCTCTCTTCATAGAAATAATCGTTGCGCCGCAGAGTGATTGCTCCCCCATACTTGGGAAAAACGCCTTGGGCTTCGAGCGGCAAATCTATATTGACTCCATCCGCATTGATATCCTGGCCGGCTGTCGGCTTAACCGCAAAAGCAATCCTTTCATCGGAAGTGGCATAAAAGTCATCTTTTAGAGTCAGGGCTAATGAAGTGGGAGACGGAATCTTATATCCTGTAATCTCAGCTACGCCGCCGGCAGTAGGGTTAAGCCCCATAAATTCGTAGTTAACCGCATAAATATTATTAGGAGAGTCGGGCTGGGTTGGAATAGTATATTTATCCGGCACTTCGCCTATTGGCACCTTTAGAGCCAGATCAGGAGGAGAACTTGATATAGACTGGTTTCCGTCTGATTCAAACCAGGGACTAAAGACATTGATCGTGAAACTGCCTGCATTGGTAACCTGATAGTTTATTGTATTTAGCTTATTGATAATAGTGTCTTGGTTAAAATCGGCTTTGCGAAGTTCGCTGAAAGCATAGCGCATCCCCGATTCTGCCATGTAAATCGCCCTGCGGGTGTCATTTCGGGTAACCGTGCTGGCCGTCGAAGAGGTGAACAACGAGACCATAATAACACCCAGCACCCCGAAAATGAGCATGACCACGACCACATAAATTAGCACATTACCAGAAGCGGGGGAATGCTGTTGATTTTGAAGTCGTAAAGCAGATTGACCTGCTGGTTTTTTCCCTAATTTTTGCATGAATAAAAATCTGCTATTAAATACTTTCGGTACTTTAAATTTTCTATCTGTGAAAAAAGATTGTTCCCTGATCGCTTTCATTGTCATCAGGACGGAGCCTGCACCATATTTCGGGGAAAAATCCGGGTGCTAAAGAGCCGTCTGATTTCGCCTATATTAAAACTGACTTCGATGGCCTGGACCTCATCATTACTGGTGTCGGCATTCAGGTCTTTATCAGGTGGTATGGGCGTTATTATTTTCATCGCAAAATTTGAAACCCCATTGAGTAATTCGTTTGCGATGCCATTTATATCCAGGGTAATCACACCCGAGTCATAAAGGATTTTGCGACTGCCAGGCAGTGTCACGCTTGTGTAATCGATCCGGGCGTTTTCTGTATAGGTATTTTTATCAATGAAATCAATATCCCGTAATTCCAGGCTGATTCGGTCCAGGGCGATCTGGGCTTTTAAGGCCCCTTCGGCGGTATCTTTGGATCTGAGGTAGCCCATGAGACCGGTGTACAAAAAAAGGGTCGTGAAGGTCCCGATGATACCCACCAGAACAATGGTGACGATCAGCTCGACGAGGGTGAACCCCTTTGCAGGCCTCTTCGCATATTTTAGTTTCGTTTTAATAAAGGACAATGGGATCATCAATTGCTGTTCTGCTGTTGGTTAAAATAGTCATCATCGAATAACGACCTGTGATTGCCGGTGAAACAGGACCGGAAGACTTGAGTATGACTTTTAAAGTATCATTTAAGGCAGGAGAGACCTCCTTTCCGGTGCCATCGAATTCTGTATACTGGGTGGTTATGTGTATACCGTCGATCGTCTGGCCGTTATACTTGGTGACTATATTGTTGAGGGCGATAGTCGGGTCATTGTTTATATTCGCGACATAATCAGCAATGATTTGTTCCATAACCCCCTCGGCATCGGCCTCGTCGCGTACAATTTCCACTGCATTCCAGCTGGAATTCAGTGCCGTCCCCATAAATTGGATAAAGATGGCGCCCAGAATTCCGGCGGCCATAATGGTGACGATAACCTCCACCAGGGTAAATCCTTTTGAGCAGATGATTTTTGTTTTCAAATTCTTCATGGAACAAATCCTGTTTCCGGTATCACCCTGATGTTGCGGGATTGGCCGCCGGCCGAAACAACGATGATTAAAGGGTTGTCAAGCGTAGCTTTGTTGGTTGTATCATAGTCGGTATAGGGTTTTCCGATTCGATCGAAAAAGAGTGTGAAATTGGTCAGGCTGTCGATGCCTATATCGGAGAGGGTGATTTGTGCGTTTTGCTCTCCCGGCATTATCACCAGCGTGTCTATTATGGGCGGGCCTATGACGCGCTTAAACATCCAGTATTGATTCGAGTTGCTGGTTATGCCCCAAATCGCATCGCTTTGTTTCATAGCCGTCGACTGGGCATAGCGGATCTGGTTTCGGATTTTGTCGGTTTGAGCGACCAGATCCATTTGTTCGGTACCAATCGAGCGTCCGATGACGTATGCGGATACGATTGCCATCAGGACTAAAACGACGGTGATTTCAATCAGAGTAAAACCGAATTGATTGCGTGGCATTTAAATTTCCTTCAAGGGCGTCCTGATTTCGGCGAATTTACGAAAGATCGGATCCCCCGGAGAATTCAGTTTTAATGGTATTATTTTTTAGGCGGTGCGTCAAGAAAAAGCCGTTGTTTTAGGCAGTTGCAAGTTGCAATATATATAGAAATATAGAAGCGGTTGCAATCTGTGAAGCCAACATGCGGATCTGTTAAAGAAGCGTAATGAACATCGATGGTTATGCCAAGCTTGAAAAGCGAGCTTTTTCACCCTATACTTCTAAAAGTGGTTTCAAAACCCCATCTCCCCGCTTAATAAAGCGGGATTTCGCATCTGTTTGGAGGATAATTTAAAGGGCTCAAGAGGTCCTAACGCTGTGTTGTCCCGCGCATTGAAATACTCACGTACTGACGTGTACGCTCCGTTTTCAATCCGGGCCTGCGGCGAGCTCAGCCGAGCCGGGACGCTTGTTGAACTCCATAATTTTTATTAAAATAGATGTGAAATCCCGCTGGTACGCGGGGCCCTTGAACCTGATCTGAGGTTTTGAAACCATTTTTAATCACTTTTTCAATCTCAATGAGGTATGAAAATGGTTCCCCAAAAAATTACAGCGGATCAAATCGGTGCGATTATTGCCGAAACCTTTAAGGGAAAAAAAGAAATTGTTTGTTATCTTGGATCCAATGCTGCAACGCCAACTGCCTCCATCGAAGCCCTGACGGCGTCCATAAAGGCTCAAAATTCCGGGCTGCCCTTTATCAATATGGTTCATATCCTGTTGCAGGGACCGATACCATATGTAGAGGCCGGTTTGCAGGATCGGGTGATGACTTATTCCATTTTTTCAAGTGGCGAAGTTCGGCAGGCGGCCAACGAAGGGCGCGCATTTTACCTTCCCTGTACCCTGGCGAATCTGGACAGTTTGATTGGAAAAGGCCGTCCGTATGAACCTGATGTGGTTATATTAAAGGTTCGCCAAAATGAATTTACAGGTGAATTTAGCCTGGGATTATCGGTGGAAGCCCTGCACACGGCCATCGATCATGCCAGAGTCGTCATCGCCGAATTAGACCCCTCCATGCCTTTTACCCAGGGCCAGAGTGTGGTGGATGCGCAGTCCATTGACTATCTCATTGAAGACGGGATTAAGCCGGTTTACGATTTTAGTGCCCCGGACTTTGAAAATTTAGCCGCTGCCGAAAAAAGGATCGGTGAATTGATCACCGGCCATTTTATCCGGGATGGGGTTACCCTGCAGGTGGGTATCGGCAAAATTCCGGATGCAGTTATCGGCACTATCCGCAATGCGCAATACAGGGACCTCGGTGTGCAAACCGAGCTCTATGGTGATGGACTGATGCTTCTGGAAAAAGACGGCATTGTCACCAATCGCAAAAAGAAAGCGAATATGGGTTACAGCACCACCAGTCTGATTATGGGCTCCAGAGATCTTTATGATTTTGTGCATATGCGCGCCGGCGTTCAAATGCGCCCTTCCGCATACACCAACTCGGCGGAAATCATCCGGAAAAACAGCCCTTTCATATCGGTTAACACGGCTATCGGGGTTGATCTGCTGGGCAATGTCTGGGCGGATTTCATTGACCCCCGTCGTTATTATAGCGGAGTTGGCGGGCAGCCGGACTTTATCCGGGCCTTAAACGACCGTGCTTACGGTACGCCCATCATCGCAATCAAGAGCATTACCGACAGGGGGGAATCCAAAATTACCCAAATGCATCCGGCCGGCATCGGTTTAACCGCCAGTGACTATGACGCGGTTGTGATCGTCACCGAATACGGTATCGCCGACCTGCGGGGTTTGACGATCGGCGAAAAAGCGATGGCCATTGGCCGTATCGCGCACCCGCGCTTTAGCGACGATTTTATGCGTCATATATATGAAGATCAGCTTTATACCAAACCGATCGGCTTTTCCCTGGACAAGACGCCAAAGGGCGTCAGCCTTTATGACGGCCGTATCAAATTAGAAAAGTAAGGTTTTATTTTTCTACACCTTTGCGGATGTAAATTTTTGCGGGTTTTAAAAGATTATCATACGGGAGCTGGATTGAAGGAGCCTTGGAAAAAATCAATTTGTTTTTTTATCATCCTATTATCCGTATCGCTTTTGTTCGGTATGGGCGGTCGGCCCTTGCCGGTTGTTACAGTTGAGCCGCTGCCGCAATACGATCTGCTTTTTTCAAATAAAGATGGATGGACCGGGGCGGACGGCGCCTATACGGTTGCATTGACTGAAAGCACGACGGCCTGGTTTTTCGGAGATACGTGGATCGGTCAGGTCAAAAACGGGCGGCATGTTAATGCGACCCTGATCCACAACACGGTGGCCATTCAGCAGGGAAAGAATCCGGCAACCGCGACAATCAAATTCTACTGGGACCATGCCGCAGACGGCAGTTCTAGAGCCCTGTTCCGACCAGCCGATGGCCGGGGATGGTTCTGGGTGTTTGACGCGGCGATGACCCCAAAAGGACTGTATGCATTTCTGGTCCAAACCGAACGGACACAGGGTGGCGCGGTCTTTGATTTTAAAGTTATTAGGACATGGCTGGGACACGTTGAAAATCCCGCAGAAGTGCCTGTAAAGTGGCGGATCGGGCAGACTCCGATACCCTGGGCCCAATCTTCAACTTCCGGCACCATCGTGTGGGGGTCGGCGGTTTTACAGGTCGGCGACGATTTATTTGTGTATGGAACAATCGAAGATGGTGGCAGTGACGGCGGTCATAAACACATGATCTTAGCCCGGGTGCCGCTGGCCATGCTGGACGATTTTTCCCGGTGGCGCTTTTATGCCGGGAGTAGCTGGGTGGCGGATTTTAACCATGCAAGCCCGCTGCTGGAAAACGTGCCCAATGAATACTCGGTAAGCTATCTTGCCGGCTTGAGGCAATACGCGCTGGTGTATTCCGAAGAAGGGCTATCGAAAAATATTCTGGCAAGGATGTCTTGCGCTCCCCAGGGACCCTGGGGCGATGCGATACGACTCTATCAATGCCCGGAAGCCCAATGGGATAATTCGATTTTTTGTTATGCAGCCAAAGCCCATGCGATCCTTTCGAAGGATCCCGATTCGCTTGTCATCACCTATATCGCCAATTCGATAGATTTTAATGAAATGGCCAATGATGCCCGGCTTTACAGGCCGAGGTTTTTGCGGGCGACTTTTACTCCCAAAAAGGATGATTAAAAGTAGTTTCAAAACCCCATCTCCCTGCTTAATAAAGCGGGGCCCTTGAACCTGATCTGAGGTTTTGAAACCACTTCTAAGGTCAAGCTGGGCGATCGGATTTAAATCTTTAATCGAGCTGCTTTTTTACTTCTGCATGAACCCAATCCAGAAAGGGCTGATAGCCGCTTAAAACCGGCAGGCTGACGATGCACGGACAGTCGTAACTATGCAGCGATTTAACTCGATCAATAAGCGCAC
>JARRJQ010000007.1:0-639 GCA_037388985.1 Desulfobacterales bacterium
CAACCGCCAACCGCTTGACATCTCGATAGCTGGAGTTTAGGTTATGGACATCGACAGCTCAAGGTTGGGGTTCGACATTTAAATTCAGCGCAAAGGGAGAAAGTCGACATGGCTCGATCTGAAAGGAACCGATTTAAGACCATTATTGATCTCGAAAAACTCAACACATTTAATGAGGAGGGGTGTCCTGCCTGCGGCCGGAAGTTTGCCCTGGGTGAGCCGGTAGTGCTGGCTTGCGGAGCATGGGAAGGTGAACCCAAATATATCCATGAAAATGAAGCTGTATTTGACGAGGCCACAGCCACCTATTTTGAACGCCGCTGCTATGAATCTCGTAAAGAATAAAAACCCATTTGATATAATTTGTTTTAATAACAGATACTTAAGAGAATCAACCCTGCCCGATTTTCAATTGCCTGCCTTTCAATTAACGATTAATCCATCTCAACACATCTATTAGTCACCCGTTTAGCGCCATCGAGTCAATTGCACCTCTTAAGTCCTGATAAAAATTGGCCGATATATATCGGGTAGACCTATTAATTTATTTAAATGGTCCGCTTTGGCGCTCGAGCGATCGTCTAAGTGAAGAAATTTGTATAAAATCATAAAAATACAGCTACATAATTCATACCGAGG
>JARRJQ010000007.1:755-16981 GCA_037388985.1 Desulfobacterales bacterium
GCAGGCTATGAATAAAAAGAAGCGTCTTGTCAATCTGGACAATATCGCCTTGATCATCATCGGAGCAGGCGTTTCATTATTCTATTATTACTTTGAAAAAAGCATTTTAGCCAGTCCCAATCTTACCATTTTAATTACCGTCGGAATAATTCTGCTCATCAGTCTGTTCACCCAATTGCTGATCAACAACATCAATCGATCCAAAGAGGCGTTACGCGTAGCCAATGAAACCCTTGAGGAAAAGGTCAAAGAACGCACCGCTGAACTTCGTGAATCTGAAATGAAATATCGAACGATTTTTGAAAATACCGGCGCGGCAACGATCATCGTTGAACGAGATATGACCATATCATTGGCCAATTCCGAGTTTGTCAACATTTCAGGTTTTGGAAAAAAAGAAATTGAAAATATAAAATCCTGGCTACATTTTATCGATGAGAAAACGCAGCGTAAAATACGCAGCGGTGAGTTTGTCAACGATGAGGAGAAACTTGATCAAAATGCGCCAAATTTCGAATGCAAATTCATCGATAAAGATCAGACCCAAAAAGATATGCTCTGTGCGATAGCCGCTATCCCGGGCTCCGACAAAAGCGTTGTCTCCCTTGCCGATATTAGCGAGCTTAAAGAAGCTGAGGACCAGATATACCATCAGGCTTTCCACGACACGCTCACCAATCTGCCCAATCGCGCCCTATTTATGGAGCATCTGATGATGGCGGTCAAACGCGCGAAACGTCGCGATGACTATCACTTTGCGGTGCTTTATCTGGACATCGACCGCTTCAAGCTGGTCAATGACAGTCTCGGCCATAGCGTCGGTGACAATCTTCTGGTAGCCTTTGCCAACCGTATCAAGGAGTCGCTCAGAGAAATTGATACCTTGGCCCGCTTTGGCGGTGATGAATTTGTCATTCTGCTCGAAGACATCGAAGACAGTGAATACGCCAGCGGTGTTGCCGACAGGCTTCAGTATGAATTGAAACGCCCCTTCAACATAGAAGGCAAGGAGGTTTTTGCACCGGCCAGCTTTGGAGTGGTATCCATTATCAATGATTATGATCAACCCGAGGACATCATCCGGGACGCTGATTCCGCCATGTATCATGCCAAAGAAAACGGCAAGGCACAATATAAGGTTTTCGATAAAACACTGCATAAAAAAGCATTGCATCTGCTGCAAAGAGAAACGGATTTACGCAAATCAATTCACAAAAACGAATTTGAAAATCATTACCAGCCCATTGTTGATTTGCGAAGCTCATCCCTTGTGGGTTTTGAGTCGCTTATACGGTGGAATCACCCCGACTTGGGCCTGATTTATCCGGGATCATTTATTTCGATTGCCGAAGAAACTGGCTTAATTATTCCCATCACTCAATTGGTTGTCCAGCAAGCCTGTGAAGATCTGTATTCCTGGCAAAAACAGCTTCAGGATCAACTCATGCTCACGATGAATGTCAACATATCCAGCAAGCATTTTATGTCACCCACTTTGTTGGATGATATCAAAGAAATTCTTAGCCGCACCGGGTTGCCGCCCGAACAGTTGAAACTGGAGATTACCGAGACAGCACTCATGCAGGATGCCGACGAAACCATTCGGCTGGTTCATCGCCTGAAAGACTATGGTTTAAGCCTTGTGATTGATGACTTTGGAACTGGATATTCTTCTTTAAGTTACCTCCAACGCCTGCCCATCGATACCCTGAAAGTGGATCGCAGTTTTGTTTCAAGAATAAAAACGGAACCGGATGGAAACCGAAATATTGTCGAAGCCATTATTTCGCTGGCTCACCGGCTGAACATGGTAGTGGTGGCCGAAGGCGTGGAAACCGAAGAGCAACTGGGCATTCTGATAGATATGAATTGTCAATTCGGACAGGGTTTTCTGTTCTCAAGCCCGCTCAGTAAACCCAATGTCGATGAATTGATTGAACGCATACATAAATTTTCCAAAGAAAATCCCAATGGCAACTTCTCTTTGCCCGCAATGCTGTCAAACTAGATCCATCTCTTATCTGATCGTCACAATTATGCTATAATCCCAGCAAAGGTTGGTTTTGGTCAATCGCCGATACTGTCAAAATCAAGGTGAAACCAATGGATGTCAAAAATTTTTCAGATGAGCAGCTAGCTGGCCAACGCCTGATGGTGGGCTTTGAAGGGAAACGGTTTAATCAGGATTTGGAATTTCTTATCCGGAATCTCAATGTCGGCGGAATTATCCTGTTTTCTCATAATGTCGAGACACCGGATCAGATCAAAAAACTGTGCGGATCGATTCAGGAATATGCGCGCGCGCATGGACAGCCATTGTTGATCATCGCCATTGATCAGGAAGGCGGCCAGGTAACCAGGCTCAAAGAGCCGTTTACTCAGTTTCCGGGTAATTCTGCCATGCAGGATGATGAAGATGCCAGATATTTTGCCGCAACCACGGCCGCCGAATTGTCCGAAGTCGGTATTAACATGAACCTCGCCCCTGTTATGGATGTCGTCCCAAAAGAAATCAACAGCATTATGGCAGGGCGATCATTTGGTCATGATCCCAACCGGGTTTCAACAATGGGTGTTACGGTAATCAATGGCTTGCAAGACAATAAGATAATGGCGGTCGCTAAACATTTCCCGGGCATTGGCCGTACCGTTTTAGATTCCCATATCGATCTTCCAAATTGCGATGCCGATTTGACGGAGATGAAAAATTGCGACCTGCTGCCTTTTGAGGCCTGCATCGACAACGCAGTCGCCGGCATAATGCTGTCCCATATCTTATACAACAAAATCGACCCGAAATGGCCAGCCAGCTTATCACCGACGATTGCCCAAAAGCTTTTAAGAGACCAATTGGGATTCGCAGGGGTTTCGATGACCGATGATTTGGATATGGGTGCGATTAAAAAGCATTATGATATCAAAGCAGCCATCCGACAGATCCTTCTGGCGGGCATTGACCTGGCTTTGATCTGTCATAAAGGACATAATATTGAGATCGCCTATCAGGAGATCTTGCAAAATATCCAAAATTCAACAAAACTCAGGGCAGGCGGCATCGAAGCGGTGATCAGAATCATGAATCTGAAAAAGAAGTTCCTTGGGATTTAGTACGGGAAAAGACATCATCGTTCAGCTTCGCTGCCATCCCTTTTTTAAAATAATGATAACCTGCAGATGCAATCATTGCGGCATTATCACCGCATAGATGGGTGGACGGAATGTAAGCCTTTAGTCCTTTGCTTTGGGCTTCAAGCCTTACTTTGTGCCTCAGTGCGCTGTTGGCAGCCACCCCGCCAACGACAGCGATATGCTTACATCCTTTTGTCAACGCTGCATTAATTATTTTATAGGCCAGCACCTCAACCACTGCCTCTTGAAATCCAGCAGCAATGTCTGCCTTTTGGTTTTTGTAATCTGATTGGTGCTTGCCGATGTAAAGATTAACCGCGGTTTTAATTCCGCTGAAACTAAAATCAAAGTCGGATTTATTCAGATAAGGGCGTGCAAATGCGATTTTTTCTGGATTGCCTTCTTTCGCAAGCTGATCAATAACATTACCGCCCGGGTAGCCCAAACCAAGCAATTTCGCGACCTTGTCAAATGCTTCACCCGCCGCGTCATCGCGTGTCTGTCCCATGAGTTCAATTGCTGTATGGGATCTCACATAATAAACAGCCGTGTGGCCACCGGATGCCAGCAAAGCGACAAATGGAAACGGCGGTGCTTCAGGTTCTAAAAACACTGAATTAATATGACCTTCGAGGTGATTGACCCCGACCAGCGGAATCCCCAACGCATAGGCGTAAGCTTTAGCAAACGAGAAACCCACCAGCAACGCACCGACTAAGCCCGGACCGCGGGTTGCCGCAATGGCATCAATCTGATTCACTTCCAATCCCGAAGCGCCGACAGATTCCGCAACGACCGGCACAATCGCTTCAAGATGTTTTCTTGAAGCCAGCTCGGGAACCACACCGCCATAACGATGATGGACTTCAACTTGAGAGGAAATTCTGGAGGACAAAATCTCGGTTCCATTTTGAACGACGGCTGCAGCGGTTTCATCGCAAGACGTTTCAATGCCTAAAATATACATGAGATGGGCTTGCCTTTAAGATCTGCTCTTTTTGGTTGGTGCTCGCCGAGCATCGATTTTTCCGATAGCTCAACCCTTGCATGAAGCAGCGGCAGATTGCCCTTCTGCAATCCATTCAAAGATGCCCATCAACTTTTTGCCCCATCTCGCCATTATCGATGGTTTTGCCTTGTTTTTGCTGTTGTTTTTAGTCATACTTTTTCCCATACTAGACGCCGGCCTGCTAATTTACAATCAAGAATTTCACCGATCACAAATGCTTTTTCATGTATCGCTTCAATTCGCTGGGTGACATCTAAAACGGCATGATCGGGGACAACGACAATCATGCCCACGCCCAGATTAAACGTTCGGGCCATTTCTTTTTCGGATATTTTCCCGGCTTCTTTTAGAAAAGAGAAAATTGGCGGCGTATTCCAACTACCTTCACGAATCAGGATGCTGCATGCTTGGGGCACGATCCTAACGATATTCTCCAATATGCCGCCTCCGGTAATGTGGGCAATTCCATGAATCGGCAAGCCCCTTAAAAGACTGTCGATGGTGGCAACATATATTTTTGTTGGTGTCAGTAATTCCTCGCCAATGCTTTTACCAAGTTCCGGTATGTATTGATCGATTTTTAATTTGAGCTCCTCAAAGCAAACCTTGCGAACCAGAGAATATCCATTGCTGTGAAGGCCGCTGGAGGCAATCCCAATAAGTCTATGCCCCACTCGGATTTCGGTTCCATCGATAATTTTGCTATTATCAACAATGCCTACAGCAAATCCAGCCAGATCATATTCATTATCCTGGTAGAGCCCGGGCATCTCGGCTGTTTCGCCACCGATTAGGGCACAATGCGCTTGTTTGCAACCCTGCGCAATTCCCTTGAGAATATCGGTGGCGCGCTGATTGTCGAGTTTACCCATTGAAATATAATCGAGCAGGAAAAGTGGTTTTGCGCCTTGAACGATGATATCGTTGACGCACATAGCCACCAGGTCAATACCGATCGTGTCGTGTTTATCCAGCATAAATGCGATCTTAAGCTTGGTTCCAACTCCATCGGTCGAACTGACCAAAACCGGTCGTTCCAAGTTTGCCAGATTAAGCGAAAAAAGACCGCCAAATCCACCGATATCGCTCATTACCCCCGGGCGCGTGGTTTGCTTTGCGATTGCACCGATGGCAGCCACCAGCTCATTGGCCTTGTCAATATCAACGCCAGCATCGGCATAGGTGAAGGATTTCTTCATATTGATCTCCAGATCTCGGTGCTTGTCATACGTATTTTAATGGGCAAGCTAAAATAACCATCACGAAAACTCGAAAATAAAGAAAACACGAGGTTAAATTTTTATTCCGTGTTTTTACATTTCAAGCTTTCGTGGTAAAAAATATCTCGGCCGTTGTCTTGCAGGTTATTAAAAACCCTTGAAAATTAATCTGATCCGGCATAAAAGTCAAAGAAATTTTTTAAGATCAAGTGCGAACAAGGATGCCATCGGCCTTTTGGGTTTCACTACCCAATCAGCCCTTTGATCCTGAACAATAAAAAAATCGAGCCTATCAAAAAAACAAATCGCTTCCAAGAGCCGCGCTATTAATCGCAAGCCGACCGGAGGTGCAGTAAGATAGGTGCGAAGCTGGAGAATCTTATGTTTACATTTGCCAGGCTGGATCGTCTGCCGCCTTATGTATTTGCAACGGTGAACAACATTAAAATGAAAGCCAGACGGGCGGGTAAAGACATCATTGACCTGGGAATGGGGAATCCGGATCTGGGTACTCCCCAGCACATCGTCGATAAACTTGTTGAGTCCGCCCAAAAGCCGCACAACCACCGATACTCGGCCTCCATGGGAATTACCAAGCTGCGCGCAGCCATCGCCAACTGGTACCAGCGCCGGTTTGGCGTTACCATCGACCCGGACAATGAAGCGATCGCAACCATTGGTGTTAAAGAGGGAATGTCACATTTAATTCTGGTAACCATTCGACCCGGAGATGTTGTGTTTACACCCAATCCGACCTATCCGATTCATCCATATTCAGCCATCATTGCCGGCGGGGATGTCAGGGGAATTCCGTTGGGACCCAACGACGACTTTTTTGAAAATCTTCTTTCGGCGACCAAAACCACATGGCCCAGGCCCAAGGTATTAATCATCAGCTACCCTCACAACCCGACAACCGAGGTTGTTGACCTGGCTTTTTTTCAAAAAATCGTCGATTATGCTAAAGAGCATAACATTATGGTCATACACGACTTCGCCTATGCAGATCTGGTATTTGACGGGTATAAAGCGCCGAGTTTTTTGCAGGCTAAAGGCGCAAAAAAGATCGGTGTTGAGTTTTTCTCTCTGTCAAAAAGTTATAGCATGCCGGGATGGCGTGTGGGATTTTGTGTGGGCAATGCGCAGATCGTTGCCGCCCTGCGCCGTATAAAAAGTTACCTTGATTATGGCATTTTTCAACCCATCCAGATTGCGTCGATCATTGCTTTAAACGGGCCAAATGATTGTGTCAAAAAAATGCGCTCAACTTACCAGGAGAGAAGAGACACACTGGTTAACGGATTGAACCGTATCGGTTGGGATATTAAAAGCCCCAAAGGCACCATGTTTGTTTGGTGCAAGATTCCTGAAAAATATGTAAAAATGGGCTCGGTGGAATTTTCTAAATTCCTGATTAAAAAGGCCGGGGTCGCCGTTTCACCGGGTCTGGGTTTCGGAGAATATGGAGATGAGTATATTCGCTTTGCTTTGATTGAAAATTCCATGCGAATCAATCAGGCGGTCAGAGGGATACGCAAGATCATGTAGTAAAAAATAAAATTAAACCTTATTTTTCAGCTATCAGCTGTTTAGGAATATTTAAATCCGAATATTAAAATCCGAAATCCGAAACAAATTCGAATATCGAATGACCAAAATTCAAAATTTTAGACATTCGAATTTGGGATTTTGAATTTGTTTCGTATTTCGAGATTCGTATTTCGAATTTTTGAAATTGTTTAAATAAAAAGAACGCGTCATGCTAAGCATACAAAAGGAGAATGAATAATGAAGGAGATCCAGGTGGGACTGCTCGGTTGCGGCACGGTGGGAACCGGGGTCGCCAAATTGCTTATTGATAGTGGCCAGGTCATTAGCGCGAGGCTGGGCGCAAATTTGAACCTCAAACGCGTTGCCGACCTCAACATCCAGAAAGATAGAGGCATCCAGTTTAAGGGAAATGTGCTGACCACCGATTCAGAGGCAGTCGTCAATGACCCGGATATTGATATCATCATCGAAATGATTGGCGGAGAAGGGATTGCCAAAGAGCTTATTTTAAAAGCCATCCAAAACGGCAAGCAGATCATCACAGCAAATAAAGCGCTGCTAGCCACTCATGGCAATCTGCTGTTTAAGGCAGCGGCTGAAAAAGGCGTTGATCTGGCCTATGAAGCCGCAGTGGGTGGATGCATGCCCATAATTAAAACCATGCGTGAATCACTGGTTGCCAATTGCATCCAATCGATGATCGGCATATTGAACGGAACCTGCAACTATATCTTAACCCAAATTTCGGACCAACGGCGCACATTCAGCGATGCTTTGGCCGAAGCACAGGAAAAGGGGTATGCTGAAGCGGACCCGACCCTTGATGTCGAAGGAATCGATACCGCACATAAGATTGCTATTTTGACAGCGCTGGCTTATGGAATGGAGATTAATCTGCCAAGCGTGTACATTGAAGGCATCTCAAAGATTACACCGCTTGATGTCGAGTTTGCCGAGCATTTCGGATATCGGATTAAACTGTTAGCCATCAGCAAAAATCAGGGCAATACAATAGAGGCGAGGGTACACCCGACCATGATCCCCTTTGACAATCTGCTTTCAAATGTCAACGGCACGTTGAACGCCGTAATGGTCTCCGGCGATGCTGTTGGCGATATCATGCTGTATGGAAGGGGTGCCGGCATGATGCCGACTGCAAGCGCGGTAATCAGCGATGCAGTGGATATTGCTCGCAATCTGATGACCGGCACGACTTGCAGGGTTCCTCCGCTTTCTTTTCAAAAAGATGATATCCAAAAGATCAAAATTATGCCGATGGATGAAATCGTAACCCATTACTATTTCCGATTTGTCGTACTCGACCGACCCGGGGTTCTATCGAAAATATCGGGAGTTTTAGGTCAACATGATATCAGTATCCAATCGGTTCAGCAAAAAGGTCGCAAAACCGATGGATCCGTACCGGTTGTTATGGTAAGCCATCGGGCAAAGGAAGCAGACGTTCAAAAAGCATTGGTGAAAATAAACGATCTGGATGTGGTCAGTGAGCGAACGACCCTGATTCGGATTGAAGACGAGCAACTTGATTAAACCCAAAGGAGCATCATGTATATTGTTTGCGCTGACATGGATGGTATTTTTACGCCCGAGATATGGATCAGGGTGGCGGAAATTACCGGTATTGAAAATCTTAGACTGACAACCCGGGATATTTCCGATTATGACGTATTGATGAATAAGCGTCTATCCATTTTGAAAGAACACGGCCTGAAACTTCGGGATATCCAGGCCGTTATCGCTAAAATGGAACCGCTCGACGGAGCGCTCGAATTTCTTAACTGGATTCGATCACGGCTTCAGGTGATTATTGTATCCGATACCTATGTGGAATTTGCGGGCCCATTGCTTGAGAAACTAGGCTGGCCGACGCTGTTTTGCAACACCTTGTCGGTGGCAGCCGACGGATCAATTTCGGGGTACAACCTGCGGCAAAAAGATGGGAAACAAAAAGTGGCAAATGCGTTAAAGGATCTCAATTATAAAGTTATTGCGATAGGTGATTCATACAATGACATCACCATGCTGCAAGCGGCTGAAAGCGCCATTCTATATCGCCCCCCATCAAATGTTAAAGCGCAATTTCCGGAGTTTCGCGTAACGCTAAACTATCAAGAATTAAAACACGAAATTCAAAAAATCATCGCTTGTTGACCGAAACAAAGGTCTTTTGCAAATTGGAGCAAGCTTCTGTGATATCGGCTCTATGGGAGAGCGAACATGCTAAGCCATAAAACGAATTGCCGTGTTATCTATGGTGATACGGATAATATGGGACAAGCATATTATGGTAATTACCTCAGATGGTTTGAAATCGGTCGCAATGAATTGTTCAGATCGCTGGGTCTTGCCTACACATCCGTTGAGAACCGGGGCATCTTCCTGCCCGTAGCTGAGATCTTTTGCAAATATGTAGTTCCAGCAAAGTACGATGATCTTTTGACGATTGAAACTTCATTGGATATTAGAGTCAAAGGGGCGATTAAGTTTGACTACCGAATATGGGGTGAAGACGGAGAAACCCTTTTGGCTCAAGGCTATACCAAACATGCCTGTCTTAATCGCAAGGGTAAGGTGGTTCGTCCGCCTCTGTTTATTAAAGAAGTCATTGAGCAAAATCGACCCTAATTTTTAATCGTCCGCCTGCATCGAGCAGTCGGATGGCATACCAAGGGCGAATAAAAATCCGATGATATCCATACGCAAGCAAGCCCGCGGAATCGTGTTCAAAGTTTTCGTGCAGCCCCGATCTTCAACAAATAGGATCGTCGGGGTTTACGGAGATGCCCTCAAGGTCAGTGTAACCGCCCCTCCTGTAAGCGGAGCGGCCAACCAAATGTGTATTAAATTTCTTGCCAAACAGCTTGCGATACCTTCACGCTTGCTTGAAATCATCAGCGGACATAACGGTCGGACCAAGAGAATTCTTTACCGCGCAGATCAAGCAAATGCATCGGAATATAAACTGGAGCATTTTAGACAAAAGATCGACAGTTTAATCGACAACTGAAATTTTATTCATAAATTAAGCAACTTGTCGCTATCGGCAAATAGTTGCCGGAAGGCCTTTCCCAAAGAAAGACCTTGACTAATTTCTCCAATTTGATAAAGAGAAACGACTCGATAACGATTTTTTGATGCGGGGTGGAGCAGTCTGGTAGCTCGTCGGGCTCATAACCCGAAGGTCGCTGGTTCAAATCCGGCCCCCGCTACCAAACTATCAACAGGGCTTAGACAAAAGTCTAAGCCTTTTTTGCTCGAACCTATCTCCAAAATAAGGATCTCGTGTGATGGCCAATGCTAAAAAACCGAGTCACAAAAGCAACAAAAACAGGCGCTCGGGTTTAGACCGTAGATGGATTATCGCTCCTCATGAAGGCCCTGAAAGGCGCAGTGGCAGTGACAGAAGAAAAGCCTTTGAAAATGATGGTATGCTGATCACAGAAGCCGGTGATCCAAATGAAATTGCGACCATCCAGGATCTTCTTATGGCCAATTCAATGCAACTGGACGCAATGGCCCAGCTGTTAATCGAAAAAGGCATATTTTCCAAGGAAGACCTTTTTGATATGCTGAAGCGCATTCAGAAGGAATATCAAAAAACAGGAAATACCGAATGATCCGCAAGATCATCTCAGGTGGCCAAACCGGCGCTGACCAGGCGGCATTAGATGCGGCAATAAAACTGGGCATCCCGCACGGCGGCTGGATTCCTAAAGGCAGACTAACCGAAAAAGGAACTTTACCCGACAAATACAAATTAACAGAAATGCCCGATACCAGTTATGCAGCAAGAACAGAACAAAACGTTATTGATTCAAATGGTACCATCATCATCAGTCACGGCCCCTTGAGTGAGGGATCTGAATATACACGTCAAATGGCTATAAAGCACCATCGCCCCTATCTTCATATAGATCTAAATCAAGCGCCTGCCTTTAAATCCGCAACTTTAATTAGCGCCTGGATAAATAAAAATCGCATAGAAATTTTAAATGTCGCCGGACCCCGGGCAAGCAAAGATAGTCAAATTTATGCTTCCGTACTAAAATTGATCGAAAGTGTTCATTATTTGCAACTTTTGAAATCTTCACGGCCAGAAGCTGGCGATTTAAAAAATCACGATAAAAACCGCTTCAAAAACCTGCCGCAGACTCTTCAGGAGGCCGTTGAAATGCTCATTGCCCATTTACCACTAAAACAAAGGGCGACCATTGCCAATATGCCTGAAAGCGAATTGATCAAACTCAATGCGAGTTTAGCAAGATATATTTTAAATAAGTTTAGCCTGTGGTCTGGAAATCAAAATTTGGTCGAATCTTGTCAAACGAAGGTTGACTACCCGCTGCATAACGAAGACGATGCCGCTGCCGTGATCGTTAAAGAATTGTGGCACAAACTAAAAGAGACCCATAAACTAAGAATCATTAAATGAGATCTAAAAGCAGTTAATCCTATGCCCGCTTGACAGGGAGGTGACTTGAAATTATTTCAATTAGCGGTCTCGGATAAGGATCACCGGAATTGGAGCCAAATTGCTTTTGGGGTGGTGATTAGCTTGCTCTGGCCAGCTTTTAGCTTTGCCCAAGATCAATTAACGGGAATAGAAACGGGGCACGGAGCAGGCGGCGATCAGATCCAAATTGTCGCGGATAAATTGATCGCCAATGAGGTTGAAAAATATGCCGAGTTCGTCGGAAACGTCAAAACAACCACCCCAAATTTTGTCATAGTCTCAGATCGCCTCAAAATTTATTACAAGGACAATCTGCCCGGCCCTAATCAAAATCAATCCGACAACCAAGAAAAGATACAGCGAATGGTTGCCAGCGGAAATGTAACCATCACATCGGATAAATATACGGCCGAAACCCATTCGGCAGAATACGACGTGGATACAATGATATTGGTGCTCAATGGTGAAAATTCAATTGTCCGGAGCGGAAAAAATATTTTAAGCGGATCAAAGATTACCATCTATCGTAAAAATGGGAAAATAGAAGCCGAAGGCAGTCCGCAGAAACGTGTCAAAGCTGTTTTCTATTCAGACAAAACGCTGCCAAAGCAACAATGATAAGATTCCGTAATCTTCAGATTACGTGTTTTGGCAATTATTTGATGGGCCTATTTCCTTATGGGATTCTGGAGTTTTTTCATGGCGTATCTGGACAAGCCCACATGGGGGTATGCCACCGTGGGCCCAAGACGTTATATGAAGTGACAGGTTTTTGCGGCAAAATAGATTTGGGATAAAAACTCCCGGACCCATCATTTTCTTAACTTACGCAATTTTTGTAAATTTCTAAACTTGAGCATCAGGTCAAAAAATTGGTGAAATAAAGGCGACAGGTTATCAGCCGGTTTCTTGGCGGATGGAATGATTTTTTTCTCAACTCCGGCCAGCGCTTCAAGATAATCATCCCGCTCGGGTTCCTGTTTTAAAAGGTGGCGATATATTTCAGCAGCTTTTTCCCAATGGCCCTGATCGGCGTAAACTTTCGCCATCGTGACTGTATAAAAATCGGTATCGTTTTCCATCTTTTCCGATTCTGATTTTTGTTCGTTTAATGCAAATTCGACTGCTTTGATGAACTTTGGGGTTTTAGAATTAATTCATCCCGGCCCACCATCCCAAGTTCCTGTCGTGCAATATTTTCAATATATTTAGGATCATTTTGCAACCGATCGATTTCGTCACTCAGCGTAAGATTTTCATGGTTGAGAAGTTCGTTTTTTTCGGCCAACTGATTTCTTTCTTTTTTTAACGCATTTAAATCAACAAGGCCTTGGTCGCCGAAGATAATAAAAAAGAGCAGTGAAAACAATAAAGAAACAGCGACAAAAATAAAGATGCTTTGCTTTCTGGTCATTTTTTCCCTGCACTCATTTTAGAAACCATCTCAATCCGCATTTTTAAGAAGGGTTCTAGCTTCAGCAAACCCTCTGATCAGTTCCGGACTTTTTATCAAGTAACAGCAAACTCCAAAAACAACCAAACCGATAATCAGGCAACCAACAACTCCGGTGAGCAACCCGCTGAACGTGCCCCCTTCAGCCGGAATAAGCACCCGGGAAGCAGCCCAGACAATAACACCCATAATCGCAGCGCTGACCATTGTTTTGCCGGCGGAATTTAAAATGCCTTTCCATTCCAAAGAACCGAGCTTTAAATGCAGCGCATACAGAAGAAGCCCGAGGTTTAAAGAGGAGGCAAGCGATGTCGCCAGAGCCAGCCCGCCATGTGCTAACGGTCCCATCAATAGAATGCCTAGCAAAATATTGACCAAAATAGACACAGTCGCCATGATCATCAGCGTGCGTGTATCTTTTAATGCGAAAAAAACTGCTGCTACGATCCGGACGGTCGCAAACGCCCATATACCTATAGCATAGTATAAAAGCGCCGAAGCCGTCAACTGGGTTGCTTGCCAACTGAATTCACCTCTTTTAAATAGTAACGCGATGATCGGCAGTCTCAGGACGATTAAACCTACCATGGATGGAATGGTTAAAAATAGCGTCAATCTTACCGCATACCCAAAAGTGTCTTTTAGGGCTTCCACATCATTTAAGGCTGCCTGCCGGGATAGACTTGGTAAAACAGCTGTTGCCGTTGCAAAGGCGAATATACCTAAAGGAAATTGAACCAGACGATCAGCAAAATATAAATAGGTAACGCTTCCCTCCTTCAAAAAAGAGCCCAGTAAAGTTCCGACAAGCACGTTAATCTGGTAGACGGCCCCGCCAAGTATCACCGGCGTCAGCATCAGACTAATCTTTTTTAATCCGGGATGGAAGAATTTGGCCTTGCGCCAAAAAACAAATCCTTTGTTGATCATCGCCGGCAGCTGGAACAACAGTTGTAGCACACCCCCAATGATCACCCCAATGCCCAACCCTAGAATCGGTCTTGCAATGCGCGGGCATAAGAAAAAAACAGCACCAATCATCGCCAGATTTAACAACACCGGGGCCAAAGCAGGAGCAGCAAATTTTCCGAATGCATTCAGTATTCCCATGCATAAGGCAACCAATCCGATAAAAAATATGTAAGGAAACATAATGCGGGTAAGGGTTATGGTGAGAGGAATTTTGCCCGCAGCTCCAGCAAATCCAGGGGCAATGGCTTTGACAATCAGCGGGGCCATAATGATCCCACAAATAGAAATTGCCGCCAGCAATATAGACAACACCCACAGAGCGGATCTGGCAAGTTTAAAAGCTTCTTCTTTGCCCTCCCTTGCCATACAGTCCGTCAATACGGGCACAAAGGCATTGCTGATGGCGCCCTCGCCAAAAAGCTTTCTCAGCAAATTGGGGATTCTGAATGCAGCGATGAATACATCTGAATTTTGACCGGCGCCAAAATACCAGGCGATGACCGCATCGCGAATAAATCCCAGGATGCGACTCAGTAACGTAGCAGCCCCAACGACACCAGCCGCTTTGATCATCTGGGAATTTTCAGACATGGCAAGATTTTTAGAAAACTGCTTGACATCCTTTTTCTCCTTTTATATAGAAAACAATTCATTATTCTGTAAAAGGAGTTGATACCTTGGCGAATCATAAATCAGCAGAAAAGCGCACCCGTCAAAACGAGAAACGTCAGATGCGCAACAAAGCGATAAAAACCAGAATAAAACACCTTACTAAAGATGTGCGGATGTCATCCAATGCAGGGTCTCAGGAAGCAGCGCTGGACAAATTAAATGCGGCTAAATCCCTCATCGACAAGGCGGCCAAAAAGCATGTGATCCACAAGAAAACAGCCGCCAGAAAGATATCCCGTCTTTCAAAATTGATAAATGCTGCCACTAGGGGTTAACACGCCATCTGATTGCTTCTTTTAGAAATTATCACTCAACCGATTAACGACTTTTTCTGCAATGCGTCGTGAAAGCAACCGAATGGCATCTCGCCTGTTTTGGTCTGTCTGCTCAGGGTTATCGGTGACCTGGTAACCTTCGTTATCCGAAAATCGTTTTGCGGCCCAGATAACGTCACCCTCCTGTTTTGTTAAATGCACGTCTAATGTAACTGTAACCCGTCGCTCACTGGCCGTGTCTCCTTTCTTTGCAGCAATGGTTTGAATAGTTACCTCCTCAACCACCCCACTTAAGACGACATCGGCATTATCCACACTGCTCGCAAGCTCATCGGTTTTACGCAAGGTAAGTTCAGACATAAGCGCAGCTGTGACGGTATTTTCAACTCCGGTTTCCTGCGTCAGGTTTTGGAAAACTTTTACGAAAAGACGATGGGTACCAGCTGGAAAGCCCTCTTGCCGGGCAAACCGGTATCCGCAGGCACAAAATAGCACCCCAATCAAAATGATGCTTACGCCGACCACGCTTTTGTTCAAACCCATCTCTCTCCAGTATGAGGTTTCAGTTTTCGTGAAAAGTGCTGAGTGCTAAGGACTGAGGACTGAGCAATAAAATTTGCTTAGCGTCTAACGACTTCAACATAACGTGTCGGTTTCCGCCGTAAATTGTTCTCCTGGGATCATGAGTTGTCCCTTAGCATCACGAGCAGGCAAGTGCGTCGCGCCTTTTATATCCATATGCCTCAGCACTCAGTCCTCAGTCCTATGTTCTCAGATACCCGAAACCTGACACCTGAACACCTTATTTTAGACAACAATATTGACCAGCTTCCCTTTCACGTAAACAACTTTCTTGATTGCTTGGCCTTCGGTAAACTTCTTTACACGCTCATCCTCAAGCGCCATTTGCTTGATCGTTTTTTGGTCAGTATCGACATCCACAGAAAACTTGCTTCTCAGTTTGCCGTTTACCTGCACCACGATGAGCAGCTCATCTTTTTCTAACGCCTCCGCTGAATAAGGAGGCCAAGGCGCCAGCAAGACACTGCCGTCATTGCCCAATGCTTCCCACAGCTCTTCGGCAAAATGCGGTACGATCGGTGATATTAAGAGGGTCAGCGATTCCAACGCAAATCTCATTACCGCCAGCTGATGCGGATGTTTCTGGTTAAGTCCAATTCCCGACATTGTGTTAAAAAGCTCCATAATGGCGCTAATGGCTGTATTAAAGTGATAGCGATCCTCTATGTCGCGAGTGACCTTCATAATTGTCTGATGGGTCTTTTTAAAAAGATCTCTTACCCCCCCGACTAGAATGTCAGGGCTGCCGGTAAATGGATCAACATTTTTTACTTGATCCATCCATTCGGTCGCCAGCCGCCACAACCGGTTTAAAAAGCGATACCCCCCCTCGACTCCCTGCTCACTCCATTCCAGATCCCGTTCAGGCGGTGCGGCAAAAAGGCAAAAA
>JARRJQ010000008.1:0-15756 GCA_037388985.1 Desulfobacterales bacterium
TGATAACGGCCTGGCTTTGGATCGGGGTACTGGTCAATCCAATCGCCATAGTCCCGATGAAGTTCCTCTAAATTATAATACCAATGCGGACCAAGACCCAGCGCATCGCCTATCCAGGCACCTAATATGGCACCTTCCGCTCGATCTTGGATGTGATTAACAGACACAGTCAACTCCGGGAATTTGTGTTTCTATTTTCTTTTCCATATTTGATTGGTTCTTCCTTAGTTTTTGCTTTGCCGATTAGTGCTGGTCAATATTATTAGAAACGGCAAAGTGCAAATTTTAGGGAGGTGGCTGGCTGAGGACTATTGTAAATAAACCTCTGCCGAAAACAGCCAATGATGCCCGACTCCTTCTTACAATATTCATCGCCTGTCAATTTTGCAAATTTCACATGGCAATCTATTATTATTTTAGACAATATGTTGAATTGTGGGTGGGTTAAATGTTTGGGATATACAAACTGAATTAAAATTTTTCAGGAGGTTAAATAAATGACCCAAGTGCAAAAGTGCCGATCATGTCAACAAACCAAATATCAGCCAATCGGGATATATCTAAAGTATCTCAACGTTCTGAGCATTGAGCAGCGGTGCGGCATATGCTCAATCTAAGACCACCTGGCAGGCATCTTCATGGCGTCTGCATGAGATGGACTGGGGGCCGGCTTTGACACCGACCCCCAGAATCCCCATGCGTTTTAATTCAAAAGTGTGCGTTAAGGTAAGGCCGGCGTTTTGAAAGGCTTGATGCAAGTCCCGGCTGTTAAAACGATCGACATTCGGGTGCACAAAGATGCGCCTGGTAATGAAATTTTGATAAAGACCGGGGTAATATTCCTGCATAAAATAGACACCACCTTGTTTCAGCACACGGGTCACTTCAGTCAAGCCGTCGCGCCAGGCCGGGACGTGGTGCAAAATCCCGAATCCGAAAACCGCATCCAAAGCGCTTTCCCTGAACGGCAGCCGGGCGGCATCTCCGACACAAAAATAAATGTGTGCTCCAGGCAGACCGTTTACCCGTCGATTGGCTTTTTTGATCATTTCAAGGTCTAAATCCAGAAGATAAAGCGAATTGGGCTGATATGATTCGAAGATGAGTCTGGCACCAATACCGCGTCCGCAACCTACTTCTAAAATAGCGGCGCCGACTTTCAGGGCCACGGTTTTCTTAAACCATTGCATGACCAGGTACTGACCAAATCTTTGCAGAGGGCTGTTGACCATCCGGTTCTCAAATCTTCCAAGCTTCATAAAGCCTATGTTTAATTTTGGGTTTTGGATTTTAAGCAAGGTCTAAGGTTATTGGTCGAAAAATTCGAAATTCGAATATCGAAATTCAAAACAATACCTAAATTCAAAATCCTAATGTTCAAAACGATCGAAAAATATTTGTTTTGAATTTTGATATTTGGTCATTCGGACCTGCCCGGTGGAATGCCGCCGAAGGCGGCCCTCCTGCGGAGGATTCCACTGGGTAAATTTCGAGTTTCGGGTTTCGTGCTTCGGATTTTAGACACGCACTTCTGTTAATTCTTAAGTGAGTAATTATTCTCTAGAAGGCTGAAATATATTTTGCTTTTATTTGACGGCCAGATGGATCACGGCAATTCCATTGGTCAGCCTGCGGTAAGTTACATGTGAAAAGCCGACTTTTTTGAGCAACTCTGACAATTCATTCGGCAGCGGAAACATTCGAATGGATTCCGGCAGATGTGTGTAAGCCCTTCTGGATCCGACAAGTAATTCTCCTAGAAAAGGCATGATATGAAATGAGTAAAAATCATAGAGCAGGCGAAAAAGCGGTGACGTGGGTTTGGAAAACTCCAAACATATCATTTTCCCGCCGGGCTTTAACACCCGGTACATTTCAGCAAATCCCTTTTCCATATGGGAGACATTGCGGATGCCGAATCCAACCATGGTCGCTTCAAAATATCGCTCCGGAAAGCAAATGCTTTCCGCGTTTCCCTGAACATGGTGCAATCGGCCATTGATGCCGCTTTTGATGGCCTTGCGCAGTCCCGCCCGGATCATGGCACGGTTGATATCATAAACAATAACCCGACCTGCAGGTCCAACCGATCTGGCAGCCAAAATCGCCAGATCACCCGTGCCTCCGCAGACATCCAATATCCGATCTCCGGGGACCAATTTTAGCATTCTGACCGCCGTGCGTTTCCAGGCATAGTGAATGCCGAAACTGAGCAGCGTGTTCATAAAATCATAGTGACGAGCCACTGAATTAAAATGCTGCAGCACACGATCGGCTTTTTCAGCGCTGCGTACGCGCTCAAAACCGAAGTAGGCAGTGCCCGCACTCTGCTCGCCGTTTAAGATCTGCTCACGACGTTTTTTATCTTCGAGCCATATCATTTTTGGGGATTTAGGCCTAATTATGTTCTTTGCTGAGGATAGTTCAAAAATGCAACCCACATTTTTACCCCTCAAAAAGGGAAAATACAACCGCATAAATCGGAAAAATTTGCCAGCTCACTTAGAAATTATGGATAACATAAGCAGCTAAATGACAAGTTCAAGCGCACAAGCCGGCCTTCGTTTCGTTTACGATCGCCTTCGTTCATCAATACGATACCTTCGGGTCCGAATGTTTAATCCTCTAAAGTCAACGATTTGACAGGACTGATGCTCTTTGGTTTCGGCATTTGGACCACCTATCTGCCGGTATTTCCGGCTAAATCGCGGCACTTATTCGGAAATTGATGAATCTCGGCTTAACTGCTCTTTTGGCATGATTCCTGCTCTTAAATTAGGGCACAAAAGATGCAACGCTGTAAATAGATGCTGTGTTCTGGGTTATCTGCGAAGGAGACAAATTCGATGGATTGTTTAGAAAAGAATTACTGTAAAAAAGAAAAGATGTCCATCTGCACGGCTGAAGATTCCACGCAACAGGAAAAATGCAGCTTTTTTGAAAAATCAAGCCATGAAAAGCGCTGTATGTATTTGATTTTTGATGAATACTGCGATTGCCTCAAAGCCCAGATGCATTCCCGCATGTAAGTCAATATCCGGAATGCTCAAGGATGCATCGGAGAACATGCGATCGTGGGGAAAAAAGGTTTTTCTCAGGATCTCTTCACCGCTTTCGTCCCCCCCTAAAACACTTCCTTTTTTTATGCATCGGTAAACTTTTTCGCCAGGTCATTATCAATGACGTAAATGCAGATTTCTTTGGCACCCTGTTCAGTATACCTGTAATTTTTACACAAATTGCCGATCAGATAGGTCACATCGTCCCGGATTCGCTTGTCATAGGTTTTAAAATCCTCTTGATCGTAGTCTTTGATGGCGCGGCGAAAGTTTTCGTTTTCAAGAAAAGGATCCAGCACTTTTTCTTTTAAGTGGTGAACATAGCGGTCGTGCATGGATCGATAAATAGCTGTTTCGGCAATCGGAATGCCTTCAACCATGATCTCCTGGGTAAGCGTTTTGGTGGTATACTCTTTTTGGGTCTCCTGCCGAAAATTGCGCCGCTGATTTCGATCGGCTTTTGAGCCCAGTAATTTACTTTCAATGTTTTCCAGAAATTCCTCACTAATTTCTAATTTTTCCCCGGTGTAAGTGCAAGTTTCAACAGAGCCGATTTCAAAATTAATGGCAAACAGGTAATTGCGTATTTCCCTGGAGATCTGCTCTTCATTATAATAGTAGAGGGACTCTTTGACTTCCTGCAGGATCGTGTAGTCATGCATGCGCAATAGCGAATCCAAGAATCCCTGTGGTATCAGATTGCTGATTTCTTCGCGGGCTTTGGTGAAAAAATTACAAAGATCCGACATGTTGATCAGTTTATCTTCCTTGGAATAGGTCGAGAAAAATACATTAAATATATTAATGGAATCACGACCAGAGATACCGCGATCTCCTTCGTTTTCGGATTCAGCGATGATTTTTCGTCGGCGTTTGGCAGTCAGTCGCTTACGGTCTTTTTCCCACAGCCAGTTGGGGATGTAGCCGGTATAAATCTCCATTTTAAGCAGCTGTAAATTTTCATCGCAATAAAGTTGATACTTTGCCGGGTCCTCGATCCACTCCAGCATGGCCTCCGATTTGGTATTGATGCGTGTAGAAATGATAACTCTAGCGAAATTGTGCAACACTCTGGGCAGAAAATGTTCATCAATATGCCGGCCAAAAATGTTGCGATAGATTTCCACCTCAGTGGATAGATCCATCACATAGGGAATCTTGATATATTCGACCCGGTCCAGAAAAGATTGAAACCCTTGAATATTTTTTTCATCCTCGGGGTTCATCACCGCCAGCAGAAGGGAATTGACATTTTCCTCGATATCTTCCACCTTATGAACCCCCTCACTGATAATGTTGTGCAGTTCAATCAAGCGTTCGGTATTATGGGATTTGATATCCATCAAGGCGTAAATGCCGTTATTGGTTTTCGCATACTGGGAAAATATGTATTTGACCAGATTACTGTCTCTGAGCATATTATTGATTCGCCGTTGCAGCATCATATTGCTCATCACATTTTGTTTTAGCGGCTTGTCGCCGGGATTAAATACACTGATACCCTCACCCAGCCGCCGGCTGAAGCGGTAAGGCCGTGCATACAGCATCTGAAAGACTTTCTGCGGACTTTTAAGACGCCATAAAAGCGCTTCATACAACGAGCTGCAGATTGTACACGGCTGATCCCTGAACACCCATTCAAATTCTTTTTCGGTGGAAAGCTGCCACTTGAATTTGTCATTCTTAAACAAATCATCGAAGAATTCTCGTCGATAATGTTTGGGAATCATCAGCAGGGGATTGTCGTGACTCGGGCAGGGCACTTCAACATAGTCCTCAGCAATGTAAGGTGCATGGGTATCATCGAACAATTCGTTAGAACCGACAGATGAGTTCAGCTCACCTTGGTTGCCGATTGATTCCTGGGCGTCCGGTCCCGATCCTTCAAGCAGGCCTGCAAGCTGCTTTAAAACGGGATGGATTTCATAGTCCCTGAATTGACCGAAAATTTTTCGATCAAAACGCCAGACCGTTTCATAGCGCAACCCGGCATCGGTGCTGGCGTATTCCTCGAACTTGGTGAGCAGATTGTTTAAGAACGTACTTTTACCGCAACCGGGCGGGCCTTTAAATAAATAGATTTTATTTTGCTGGGTGCCCCTTTGCAGCGCTTCCACGAGTTTGACCAACCGATTGGAAAACAGTCGGTCTGCAAAGAACGGATGGTCGGAACCTTCTACAAAGAGCTTGTTGCAGTCGTAATAAGCATAATGGATGGATTCGGGATCGTCCGGATATTCATCGATTCCCTCACCGACATAGGCTTTGACCATATCGTGAAATATCTGGAAAATATTGCGCATCACCACTTTCGGGTCGGCAACCAGCTCGCTGAGAAAGTCCTCAAAGGGGATCGAAGTGCGTTGCTCCTGGGCGCTCATGTTTTTATTGAGATTAAGCATTGCTTTTTGAACGCTTTCCTCGGCGCTGATTTCGTCTCCGGCGGTTTTTTGCTCTTTTTTCAAAGCACCGGTGGCTTTTTTAACTTTACCCATGCGGCGTCTCCGGTTTTAGCTTGCAGCAGGTTCGTGGACATCTGAGTTGGTTAACGTTACTTTTGAAAGTTTGCGCTCTTTCATCGTGTACAGCACGCGCTGCCATTTTATTTCCATTTTCCCGGCATCATTTTCCAACGGCATTGTCAGCCCGGGTATGGGTATTCTGATCTTTGCGGATTCGACCTTTTCCACTTCGCTGGTCTCCAGCTTGACGGGTGCTCCCCATAAATATTCAATTCCCATCATGGTATTGGCTATAAATTCTTTTACCAAAGGCTTGCCTTCAAAGGTATGGTAAAGATAAAGGTGACCGTCTTTGGATTTTTCTATGTCGATGGTGATATGGGGCGGGTGATATAGCGTATCAAAGAGCATCTGGCGATAATCTTTCGCTTTGCGGCTTTTAACGTAATACTCCCAGACGCCTTTGTTCTGGTTGAGCCGCTTGCCGGCTACAAATAGATTGTTGCGAGTGATAAAATCCTGATCCAAAAATGTGTTGATAAACATAAAATCGTTTAGGTTTTCGCGAACCTTATACACTAATTCCTTGCCCGTTCCGGTTTTGGCATCAAATTTTTCTCTTTCCCTGGCATCCAGCAGCCGCCGGAATTCAATGGAATACTTGCCTTTGTCCGCAAGTTCTTCAATGTAGCTGAAAATCCGCATTCCCAGAGCATAAGGATTCATTCCCAGCCGGGGCAGTGACGTCACAAATGCGTGGGTGCGGGCAAAATCGACCTCGTGTCCTTCGATTCGGTCATCCTGCAGAAAAAGCTTCTCGTGCCAGTAGCTCGCCCAGCCTTCATTCATGATTTTTGTCCGGATCTGGGGCTGGAAAAACAAAGAGGTTTTGCGCACCACTTCGATAACCGGCTTCATCCAGCGATTATCTTCCTTGTTTAAAAATTCCGAGTAGTGCAATAGATGCTGCACCAAATCCAGATGATGATAGACTTTTTCCTCAAGCCTTTTTTTATAAATGGCGTCAAACTCCGGGTATTTTCTGAAAACCTCGGAAAAAAAGGCTTTTTCACCGTGGTCGCGTGTGGTTTTAATGCACTCGTTATATCTTTCAATTTCTTTGATATATTTATTTACTTTTACTTTTTTAATGGATTGCAAAAACTCATCAAAATAGAAGTCCAGCATCTTAATTTTGTTCGTCACCGCCGGGCGATTCAGTGCAGAAAGCACATCATGGTAGCCCACCAGATTATCAATGCCTCGCGCAAACTCGATGACATAATCAACCCAGCGGCCCTTTTCTGATCTCAACTTCGCAATCATGCGTTTATCGGAGAGCGCACTGCCGGTAAAATCATAGTCCCAGGTGTGCCGGAAATAAAGGTTGTTCTGGAAAAAATCGATATGCGCCAGCACATGGTAAAAGATCATGACATTCATCCAGTCCGGATTGTTGTCATTGTAATACGAAATGGCCGGCCGAGTATTGATCACCGTCTCATACGGGTTGTTGGGGTATAGTTCGTAGCGGCCCTTTTCTTTGAGGACTTCAACATCGTGAACCCAGTAATCATAGAGGGTCGGGATCATCAATTTGGGCGTGAGTTCGAGCAAGTCCCGGTTGGTGACGATGTATTCGAGGGTTTCATCCTGAAAACGCAACCCGGCATCATGAGCCCGTTCCTTGCACCCTTCCATTATTTTTTTGGTATGTTGATCGATTAATTCCATAATTTTTCAAATCGTTTTCCGGTTAGCCGGTTAGCCCGTTTGTCGGTTAATGTGTTCTGGTGTTTCGCGCCTGTTAAAGGCAAAACGGGCTCAACGGGCAACTGGAAAACCGGCCAACCTTCACTCCGATATAAGATGCTTAATTCCCTCGATCAGTCTGGGTTCGTCGGCGCTTTCCGGCATGACATCCAGCCTGAGCAAGTTGGGTTTTTTAGTGAGCAGTTCGGATTTTTTTACGTATTTTTCAACTTCGGTGTTGTGAGTTGCTTCCGCTGTGTGTTCGGCAATCGAAATTCCCACCCGGCTGGCATAGCTTATCATTTTTTCAAGCTGCGGAATCGCTTCTTTGCCGCCAGTGTCCCAATCATCACCATCTGTTCCATGGAAGATATAAATATTATAATCCCGGACCAGATTTTCCTTTTCCACGATCTCGTTTACCAAGCGGTATGCCGAAGAAACCTGGGTGCCGCCGGCCACTGCTGAATTGTAGTAAGTGTAAAAGTTCTTTACCTCCGAGGCTTCGGTGTCATGCAGCACAAAGCGCGTTTCAACCTGCATGGCATACTGATATAACAACCAGCTGTAAATCAATACGTGCTGGGCGACAACAAGCTCCGTCGATCGGCCGGCCATCGAACCGGAATAATCCCGCAGGAAAAAGACCATGGCCTGGGATTCATAATCCTTCTCACGCGACAAAACCCGATATACCATGTCGCTGGGAGAAACCAGAAATTCCGCCGGATCAATGGCATTGATATCGGGCATGTTTCCCAGATGGATGTTGGTTTCGACAATTTTTTTCAGGGTTGCCTTTTTATCCAACAGCTGACCGAATCCATGGTGGCGATCGGTCAGGTCATAGGTGTAACGGGTGAGGGATCGCTTTTTGCCTTTATCCTTGAGGTTCGGCAGCTGAAATTTTTCGGTCAGAATTCGACCCAGATCATAAGCATTGGACTCCATTTCATGCTGCGCGCCTTCCCCCTGTCCCGGACCGGTTCCACCTTCCCCATCCGGTGCATGGATCGGTTGCTCACCGATCACCTCGCCTTCTTCCCCATCACCGGAGCCCCCATAGGGTTCTTCTTCGGCGGCCTGTAACGACCGGTCATGGATAAATTTTTCTTCCACCGTTGAGGGAACGACAATGACCTTGTCTTTTCCCCCCTTGCCCGGCTTGATTAAACGACCCACATTGATTTTGCGCGGAAATCCGTCCGCTTCGCGCTGTTTGTCCCTTTCCAGCAACTCATCGATGGAACGCAGACTGGCGTTATGCGTACTTTGAAGACGGGTGATTCCCTGCAAAAAAGACAGGTCATCATAGTTGTAAATATTCTGAAACTTGCGGAATGATTTTGAGGATCCGGCATCACCGGCATCGGCAATGATATGCTCGCCTGCTACCCGCAGCTCTTTAAGAATCTTGCGCTCCTGCGCGGGCGTCAGCCCTTTTTCTTTCAAACGGTTATATAGCTCGATGAGTTTTGGATCCATAATTCACCGGTTCAAGGTTTAAGGTACAAGGTAAAAGCATAAAAGCTAAAAACAGGCTATGAGCCCCGGAAAAAGGGCCATTTCCATTCCCCCATTTATTTTTCGTCTTCTTGCGTACAGAAGTATTCGATGGTTTTCTGCGCGCAGGTCCGGCAGTATCCCAGTTTGTTGAGCATGGTTTCGATCATGCGATCATAGAGTTTCTGGTTTTCCTCATTGGTGCGGTTGGCCAGCGCGCCGATCAGGCTTCCGGCACCGGCAATATCGGATTTAAGGCGCACATCGGTGACGGCTTTGACCAGTTCAAGGTTGTCCATAAAATCATAGTCCGGATCGACTGAAATCTTCTGGCCGTAAATCTTGCGGATCGATGTTCGAAAGGACTCACGCTGTTCTTCGGTTTTAAGTCCCAGCCGTTCTTCCACACTGTTGATATAGCGCTCATCGATCTTTAAGGCCTTCAAATCGCCGGTCTGAGGATCCTTGTATTTCCACATCTTATCAGGGCCGAGATTTTCGGCATCAATTCCGATGATCATGTTCACATAATTCATGACATCCTTGCGAATGGCAAACGGCTCATCCATATAAGCATTAAACATTTCGGTCATAATCCGTTCGCGATACAAACCCTTTGCGGTTTTAAGGTCCTCAAGGTATTTGGCTCGATCGTTGGCTTCGGTAACATAATCCAGAACAATCCGTTCCAGTGCCTTAAAGATATCATAAGCGAACATGCACTGGCCTTCATTGGTCTCGGAACTCTCGATAAGCAGCTGGATGGCGCGGCCCAGATTGCGCTGTCCCAGACCCTTCTGGCCAAAGCGGTTGATGATCTCCGGATCCTGGTTGAGGGTATCGATAACCTCCGCCAGTGTCTTGATGCTTTTTTCACCGGCGACCTCTCCGGCGGCCAGCTTCATGGTTTCAACGGGTGTTAATTTTTCAGAGCGCGGCAGCCGGCTTAAAACCGAAGCTACTGATGCGGCATAATTCAGATTGGGATCCTGATGCAGGTTTTCGTGGGTCAGGGTGGTGCGCGATTCACTGCCGATGGCATAAGCGGTCAGCTCTTTTTGGAGCTTGTAGTTGGTGTTGTGTGACACATAGCAGATCCGGCAGCGGTCGACGATGGGCGCTTCTTCTTTTTCCGCCAGAAAACGGTGAAATTCGGAGTTGTTGCTGGTGGCGACAATTAAAGTATCAATGGGCCACTTGAAACCGTCGATCTCGATGTTGCGATTTTGAATCACACCCAGATAAACCTGGACCAGATCCTTTTTGTTTTTGTAGATCTCGTCGCTGAAATGGATACCGCCGCCGGCGACCCGTGCCAGTGCCCCGCGGCGCAAATCAAACCGGTAGGGGTTATTCGTGTCGGTGATATGCAGCAAGCGTTGAATGGACTCTTCGCCCAGCAAATCCACGGCGGAAGAGGTAATTTTGTCTTTGGCCGGATATTTTCCGGTTACCGTGCCCAGGCTTTCGGTCAGCGGCACGGGTGTGATCTCTACCAATTTAAGCATCTCATCGATATTTCCGCCACAATAATTGCGAATATCATTCCAGATATAGCCGCTGCAAGCACCTAGTGGGCGATAATTTTCGTATAATTTTTCAATATCATCGTCGGAAAAACCTATCTGTTTGGCTAAATATTCCTTATTTTCATCAGAATCATCAAACAAATTCATAGCCAAGATCATGGGATCTTCATAGGTCTGGGATTCAATGGTGGATATCTTGCCGTAATTGCCGAGTTTATCCAGGTTCAAAAATTTGAAGGTGTACTTGCGGTTTTCTTCCTGGGCCAGAAAATGGCGGTATTTTCCGGATAGATATTCAACAAAAAATGTTTTACCGTTGCCGGGTTCGCCGACCAGCACAAAAGCCATTTCTTTGGAAGAGCCGCCTTCGGCCGCATCTTTCACGTAGGAAACGAAACTGTTGATCTCATCATACATGCCGATGACATGCTTGGAACCGTTGCGAAAGATTTTAAAATCGTAGGTGGTCTTACCGTTCACCACCACTTTTTGAATTTCACTTTCCAGGATCATTCGCGACACCCCCTGGAAGGCATTTTCAAATTTGAGTTTGCCGGCCTTGACGGCTGCCATATGCTGGTGGAGTGTGCTTGAATTTTTAGGCATTTTCCCTCCCATCGTAAATTGTATTTATTGATTATTTAAAAATCATCTTTTTTCAGATATTGGCCCAAGCTACCAGTTTCTGATTTTTTCCTAATTTTAGCCTGTTATCCAAATCATAAATAACTAAGGGGATGCTCTTTTCACCTTCGGGCAGGAATTTAGTGGCTGGAATGTCAAAATCTACTCTTTTAAATTCAAGTCCTCTGAACCCTAACAACTTATGTTTCCCACACAAAGGTGTAATCATCAAACCTGGTTTGGCAACTGTAATTGTGCAAAAATTTAACGTTTTTTTGACGTTAGGCTGCATACATTTCTGGCAGTATACAAGCCTGCAATCCTGCTGTTTATATAAGTTGCTTTTGCATTATGTGATTTCATGAAGTGTTGAAATCATTGAAAAACTTTTAAAACCTGCTGAAATCTCTGAGTTTCGAGCGTAATCGCTTTCGTTAGCCCGTTTTGCACGCCCTTGTTGTGGAAACGGCAAACCTGATTCTTACAACACATCTATATTTATAGATGCAAAAACAATACCATCCGTTTCGAAATTTTTAAGCAAATCGGGATTTTTTATCCGGCTGGGGTCCAGGTTTCAGGTGTCAGGGTCAATAGATAAGCAAAAAGTGCTGAAAACTGAGGACTGATCAAAAAAATTCTGCCTTATACCCGATTCTTTCAATATGACCTGTCGTTTTCCGGCATGAGCTGGCAGGCTATTTTCGCAACTTTCTAATTCGAATTCACTCAAACCTCAGTCCTCAGCACTCTGACACCTGACACCTGAACACTGAATCTTACGCGGAGTGCTTGCGGACCAGCATCAGCGTATTACCGATGACGCTGATGCTACTCAAGAGCATGGCAGAGACGGCCACCAGCGGCGTCAGTATGCCGCTCATGGCTATGGGGATGCTGAGCGCATTGTAGCAAAAGGTGAAAACCAGATTTTGATGGATTTTTTTATTGACCGCTTCCGCCAAAATAAGAAAATCGATAAGCTGTTCGGGTTCTGTGCGCATCAGGGTTACATCTGCCACTTCTTCACCCAGATTGGCCCCGGAATGGACGGCCAGGGACAGATCGGCCTGCACCAACGCGGGGGCATCATTGATGCCGTCTCCGACCATGGCTACCGCAGCGTTTGCGCGCTGCATCTCCTTGATGATGGCGACTTTATCGTTCGGCATCTGCCCACCGTAAGCATCGTGGATGCCGACATCCTTTGCGACCGCCCGGGTGGTTTCAGTGCCGTCTCCGGAAACCAATGCCAGCTGAAATCCGTGACTCCGCAATTTTTCAATGGTTGCTGCGGCACCGCTGCGAATGCGGTCTCCAAAAACAAACACAGCAGCAGGGCGCTCCCCGATGCTCATATAGACATGGGAATAGGCGGATTCCTGTTGAGAATCGTCGGCCTCAGGCAGTTCATTGAAATTGCCGGTTATCTCTTTAAGAAAGTCCGCCGATCCGAGCCTTACGATGTCATCATCAAAACGACCACTAAGACCGTTCTCCAACGGTTTAATTTCAGTAGGACTTGCGGGCTCAATATTTCGTTTCTGTGCCTGCCGCAGAATTTCTTTACCAATAAAATGATCTGAATTTTGCTCCAGTCCCGCAGCAAGCTCAAGGACCCGACCCTCGTCAAATGGCGCAAGCGCAATAATCTTCTGCAGAGTCCAGTTACCATGGGTGATGGTGCCGGTTTTGTCAAAAACAATCGAGGTCATCCGGCCGGCCATTTCAAATGCGCGAAAATTGCGCACCAGGATTCCCTTCTTCCCTGCAATGGATATGCCGGCCACCCGGGCCAGAGGGATGGCAATTCCCAAAGCGCACGGACAGGAGATCACCATCACGGTGACCGTGCGCAGAATCGATGTTTCCATCGACAACCCCATCAATCGGCACGCAAAGCCGGTGGATGCAGCCAGCACCAGAATGACCGGAACAAACCACTGCAAAATGATATCGGTTTTACCTTCGACGGGCATTTTGGTCAGCAGCGTATTTTCGACGATCTGGATCATCTGGCCCAGGGTGGACTCATTGCCGACTTTTTCGGCTTTTATTTTAAAACCGCCCTGATGGACGCGGGCGCCACTTCTGATAAAATCACCGGGTTTTTTGGCGATAGGCAAGGGTTCGCCCGTCAGAGACGACTCCTCTACAGCACCGCTGCCGGTCAGGATACGGCCGTCTGCCGGTATAATCTCATTTTCCTCGACCCGAAATATATCCCCTTCGGCAAACTGATCGACTGCCACATATCGGCCGTCGGGAAAATTGTCACTGCATATTCTGACTTTGGTAGGCATCAGCGCAAAGAAATTTTCCAGATCCTCTAATACTTTTCCTTTGGCCTGACGTTCCAATGTTTTTCCCAGCAGCACAAGGGTGATCAGCATAGAAGCGGTGTCAAAGTACAGATGGATGCTTCCTTTAAAAAGATTATAAGTGCTGTAAAAAAAGGCACTCAAGGCACCGATAATAATCAAGGTTTCCATGCTGAAAACGGCATGATGCAATCCGGCCCAGGCCTTTTTATAAAAAGGATACCCGCCGTAGCTTAAAACAATGCTCGCCATAAGGAACATGGGCCAGGAAATTTTAGCTGCATTTTCAGCAGACAGATCTGTGAAAAACCCAGTATACAGCGCAAAGGACAGCATCATTACATTTACGGTCAGAAAAATTGAGATGCCAAACCGAATAAACTCCCGTCGTCGTTCTTTGGTTTCTCTGGATTCGCCGGGCTCCGCTGCGCGATAACCAAGGCTGCCGACCGCGTCAATGATTTTCGATGGACTGATTTTAACCGGATCGTAGATCACCTGGAGCCGATCCGTGGAAAAATTGCAGGACGAATTGAAAACCCCCGGTGTTTTCTTTAAGGATTCATCGACGACCCAGGCGCAGGCCGCACACCACATGTTGCTGACAATCAGCCTGAGTGTCAGGGCATTATCCGATGCAACCGTTAACGGCTTTATCGAGACATCCGGCCGGTCGGCGTCTGTGCCGGACCCCGCAGGGCTCTGTTCCCCGGTTGGTTCTTCATTGAAAAAGGGAATAATGCCCCTGGCCTGGCATTGTTTGAACAGGTCGGTTTCCCGAAAACCCGCAGGATCGGGTGAGTCCGTTGACTCCATTAAAATTGTAAACACCTGCCGGCAGCCGTTGCAGCAAAATGAGTAGGTGCTTTCTGAAAACACCGTTGTAACGGTTCCGTACCTTAACGGCAGACCACACAGGTCGCATGTCCGCGGGTCCACTGGCTGGTTTTCTTTATTCATAAAAGGTCGTTAACTAAGGTCTCAGGTTTCAGTGTTCAGGTGTCGGGGCTTTCACTTTTATTCCCTGAAACCTGACACCTGAAATCTGAAACAATCGTGACTCCTGACATCTAGTATTTGAAAGAATCCCTGAGCTTGAAACCAGGGAAGGTCTGAGGAATTTTATTCACAGGGGCCAAGAGATTTAACAAATGCAATGACTTTCCAGCGATCTTCAAGGGTGATGGTCGAATGCAGCGGCGGCTGGCGGCCATCGGGGATACCGTAGCTGATGGATTTGAAAAGTTCACCGGGAGGGCTGCTTTGGACTTTAGCGCTGCGCAGATCGGTCGGCAGAGGGGCAAAACTCTGACCCACGGTGCCGTTGCCGTCGTAATTGGTGCCATGGCACTGAGCGCAATAGATGCGGTACACTTTTTGCCCCCGGGCAATAACCGTCGGTTGCGTCATATTCACAGATGGCCTTAATTCGCTACCCGGCGTTACCCGGTAGATGGCTTCTCCACCGCTGATCGGAACCAGACCGGCTTCTTCGATCAGCAGCGGTTCTTCATGCGGTCGCACGGCCGGTGTTTCACGCATGCGGCCGTAGCGGAAGTTATTATCATAATAGATCAAGGCATAATAAGCCGCCAGGGCCAGAATAACAACAATGAAAAGTCCAAATATTTTTTTCATTTATTCATTACCATCAAAAGGAAGAATGTAAAGATTAGATGGGTTTTCTTCCCGTCCCTGCTCTCCCATCACATGCTGCGGATAGGGAAGCGGATGATAAGGATCCGCGATCGCATAAGGGGATTCGCCGGGAACATCTTTGATCGGCCGGTAGTCCCAATCGGGCTGGCCGCGGTCCCCGATTAACGTGTATGCCAGCCACCCCTGAAACATCACAACTGCGACAAAAAACAATACCAGAAGCCAGGTTTTGAAAGCCGAGGTTGAGTGCTGCGGTTGTTCCATTAGATTTTCACTCCCAAAACGCCGATCAGGACAATATAGGCAAATACCCAGATAACGGCCCCTGTGATCGCCAGGATCAGAACCAAGGGAAAGGGCGCATTGCGGCCCTGAATCCCGCCCGGATATTGCTCGATGATACGGGTTTCGCGCGCCTTTGAGTCTTTGCGATGAATATAATAGAAACCCAGACCCATGATAAACAATGCGACAAACGCCAGCGCCGGGAAAAAATACATGATTAAATGTTGAACACCCAGCAAGTCAAAATATCTCATAGCGCATCTCCCTTTCAGTGCCGCAAAGACGGTTTCATAACTTGTGCCCGGGCATTATTGCAGGGCCTTATGCAATGCAAAAATTACGACAGCCAATGAAGACGCCAGCATCAGACACAGCAGGGTAAATAGCACAAGGGTTTCGATTCGGAAAAATCGCGAAGCTTTCACGGGCCGAGAATCCAGATCGCTTTCCAGAGGAATGAACCGCGCCCGCTGCTGATCCTTGAACTGACCGTGGTTCAATGCCCAGAAAAATACCACCAGACTGATCACAAAGCCGGCTGCCATGTATGCAATGAAATAAG
>JARRJQ010000009.1:0-15755 GCA_037388985.1 Desulfobacterales bacterium
CCCGCGCTTGCTTATAAATCCTTTAAAATATCACGGAGATACGATGCAGGAACTCAATAGAACAAAAGACATACCTACCCAGATCAAAGATCCGGAGCTGGTGGATCGCCGGCGACGACAGATAGCCGATGCGGCTGTTCAGCTGTTCATCAAAAAGGGATTTCATAAAACGACAACCAGACAGATTGCCGGTGCAGCCGGATTTTCCATCGGCTCATTGTATGAATATTTCGCATCAAAGGAAGATATATTATATATGGTGTGTGAATCGATCCACGCAGAAGTCGAACGTGGCGTGACCCTTGCCATGTCAAGGGCCAGCGGCGGACAAGATGCGCTTGGCGAAGTTATCCGGGAATATTTTATGGTTTGCCATCGGATGAGTGATTTTATCCTGTTAATTTACCAGGAAACACAATCACTGCCCACCCAGTGGCAGAATCGAGTGCTTGAAAACGAACTGCGGATTACGGGTCTGTTCATAGAGGCTTTGGCAAAGATCGCCTCAACCGGGGACCTGCCGAATTTCGATGAGCGCTCTATTGAACTCACCGCCCATAATATTGTAGTGCTCGGACATATGTGGACTTTCCGCCGATGGTATTTGGCCCGACATTACAGCATCGAAGACTATATAAAATTTCAAACAACATTGATACTGGGTATGTGTTCCAAAAAATAGAATGAATAATCTCAGGTTAAAATCGAATCCAATCGGAAGGAGGCGGCATGCGTGCTGAAGTTGAAGTCTATAAACCCAAGCATAATGTAAGAGTCGTTACGGCCACGTCTCTGTTTGACGGCCACGATGCGGCCATCAATATCATGCGCCGAATACTCCAGGATACCGGAGTGGAAGTGATTCACCTGGGACATAATCGATCAGTTCAGGAGATCGTGGAAGCCGCTATTGAGGAGGATGCCCAAGGCATAGCGGTATCCTGTTACCAAGGCGGCCATATCGAGTTTTTCAAATACATGGTCGACCTTTTAAAAGAAAAAGGGGTGCCGCATATCAAAGTGTTTGGGGGCGGCGGCGGTGTCATTGTACCCGATGAAATCAGCGAACTTGAAGCGTATGGGGTTACCAAGATTTACTCGCCCGAAGATGGCGCGAAAATGGGACTTCAGGGTATGATCAATCACATGGTGGCGGCCATGGATTTTTCAACCATAAAGGAAACCGATTTGGTCTATGACGATTTCTCACCCGCAAATAAGCGGCTCGTCAGCCGATTGATAACAGCCGTGGAACAGGCCAAAGCCGGGAAAAACGGCAATCTCGACGCCATTAGAGCTCAACTGGCCCAAAAAATCGACAAACGCAAAGCCCCGGTAATCGGCATTACCGGCACCGGCGGATCGGGCAAATCCTCGCTGACCGATGAACTGATTTTGCGCATCCTGCACGACATTAAAGGCATTTATGTGGCCGTTATCAGCTGCGACCCTTCCCGGCGCAAAACCGGAGGCGCGCTGCTGGGAGACCGAATTCGGATGAATGCCATCGACAACTCGCGCGTCTATTTACGCTCGCTGGCCACCCGTAAATCGAAGACAGAAATTCCCGAGGCTTTGACCGAAGCGGTTGAAGCCGTAAAAGCCACCGGTTATAATTTAATCTTCGTCGAAACGGCCGGAATCGGACAGGGTGATTCGAGCATCGTTGATCTTGTGGACCTTTCCATATACGTGATGACCAGCGAATTCGGAGCGGCTTCTCAGCTTGAGAAAATCGATATGCTCGATTTTGCAGACCTGGTGGTGATCAACAAATTCGAAAAACGCGGCGGTGAGGACGCTGTACGCGATGTTCGCAAACAGGTCCAGCGCAATCGCAAAGCATTCGAACAGGCCCCGGAAGAAATGCCCGTATTTGGAACCATCGCATCTAAATTCAATGATGACGGTGTTACCGCCTTATATCATGCGATTATGGATGCCGTCGCCGAAAAAGCCGGCGTTAAGTTTAAAGTCGGACTTCCCCGACCTCGGACAAAGACATCCACATCCAAAACCATTATTATCCCCCCGGAAAGAGTCCGATATTTGAGCGAAATCGCCGAATCCATCAGAGCCTATCATAAAGAAACCGATGAGCAGGCTCAGGCAGTCAGAAAGGTCTGGCATCTTAAAGAAACCGCCGCCACCATGGGAGCTGATGACCGCAAAGCCGATACAAAAGCGCTGGTGGCGCGTCTAAAAGATGGAATCCAAAAGGCTGAAACCGCGCTGAATCCGGACACGGTGCAGACAACGGCGGAGTGGGAAGATCTTAAGGCCACTTATACCAAGGACGAAATGGTCTACCATGTACGTGATCATGAAATCAAAGTACCTTTATTCACAGAGTCATTGGCCCACTCGCAGATTCCAAAAATTCAGTTGCCCAAATTCAAAGATCCCGGTGAAATCTATCGATGGATCCGCGAAGAAAATGTGCCCGGTCGATTTCCTTATACCGCCGGGGTGTTTCCCTTGAAACGGGTGGATGAAGAGCCAACCCGAATGTTTGCCGGTGAGGGAGACCCTGTCCGCACCAACCTGCGATTTAAGATGCTGTCGGCTGATTATGAAGCTAAACGACTATCCACCGCTTTTGATTCGGTAACCTTATATGGATGTGATCCCGACATTCGACCCGATATTTATGGCAAAGTGGGCACCTCGGGGGTGAGCATCTGCACCCTGGATGATGTCAAAATGCTCTATGACGGCTTTGAACTGTGTGCGCCCAATACGTCTGTTTCAATGACCATCAATGGGCCGGCTCCCATCATGCTGGCGATGTTTTTAAACGCCGCCATCGACCAGCAGGTAGACAAATTTACTGCTGAAAACGGTAAAGCGCCGTCTGAAGCGCAATATCAGAAAATTCGCTCAACCGTGCTCTCCAATGTGCGCGGTACGGTACAGGCCGACATTTTAAAAGAGGACCAGGGACAAAATACCTGCATTTTTTCCATTGATTTTGCATTGAAGATGATGGGTGACATTCAAGAGTACTTCATCGCAAAAAACGTCCGTAACTTTTATTCGGTATCCATATCCGGGTATCATATCGCTGAGGCCGGCGCGAATCCCATCACTCAGCTGGCCCTCACTCTGGCCAATGGATTTACCTATGTTGAATATTACCTGTCCAGAGGGATGCCAATTGACAGCTTTGCCCCGAACCTTTCTTTTTTCTTCTCCAACGGATTGGATCCGGAATACAATGTTATCGGCCGGGTGGCCCGTCGCATCTGGTCGATTGCCATGTGCAACAAGTACGGCGGTTCCGATCGCTCTCAAATGCTGAAATATCACATTCAGACATCCGGCCGATCTTTGCACAGCCAGGATATCCAGTTCAACGACATCCGCACCACCCTGCAGGCCTTGTGCGCGATATACGACAACTGCAACAGCCTGCATACCAATGCGTTTGATGAAGCCATCACCACGCCCAGCGCAGAATCGGTTAGAAGGGCGCTGGCGATTCAGTTGATTATCAATCGCGAATGGGGCTTGACAAAGAATGAAAACATGAATCAGGGCAGCTTTATCTTTGAAGAACTCACCCGTTTGGTCGAAGAAGCGGTCTTGATGGAATTCGATCGGATTACCGAACGGGGCGGTGTACTTGGCGCAATGGAGACCGGCTATCAACGCAGCAAAATCCAGGAGGAATCGATTCATTACGAAACCTTAAAACACACTGGCAGACTTCCAATCATTGGGGTCAACACGTTTCGTGATCCACATGCAGCCGGTGAACAACTCAGCGAAGGAGTCGAGCTCACACGGGCAACTGAAGAAGAAAAACAATCACAGCTCAAACGCCTGGCAGATTTTAAAAAGCGTCACGAGAAAAAGGCCCCAGCTGCATTGAAACGCCTTCAAAAGGTTGCTCTTTCAGGCGAAAATATCTTTGCTGAACTCATGGACGCGGTTCGCGTCTGCAGCCTCGGGCAGATCACCCAGGCGCTTTATGCGGTGGGTGGACAGTATCGTCGCGGTATGTAATCATGTGAAACCATTTCGTCTTATCTGGGATATCTAAAAATATAATGATCGACTCAGTTAATTTATTTGACCCACAGACCCAGACATACAGCATACCCTTCAAGGCGTCAGGTTTCAGTGTTCAGGTTAGAGTTCCTTCGATACTGACACCCGAAACCTGACACCTGACACCTTGTAATTAAAGCCTCGTGCCCAAAACTTTATAAATCCCGCGAGTGTTTGAGGCTATTTAATAACATGGAAGGAAATCCGTTATGAATAATTTCGAGAAGCTGACCGTGGGACAGGTTTTAGAAAGGGCAGCGGACCAGTCACCTGATAAAATCGCAGTGGTGGATGGAGATCGGCGAACAACCTATAAGGAGCTGAACAGAATGGCAGATGCTTTAGCCGCCAGCCTTGCAGAAAAAGAATTTAAAAAAGGCGATCGGGTTGCTATTTACATGAAAAACTCCCTTGAATTTGTTACGGCGTTTTACGCGTTGCAAAAGTTAGGGATCATCGCCGTGTGGGTCAATGCCATTTATCGAATGCACGAAGCACAATTTATCCTTCAGAATTCGGAAGCCAAAGGGGTATTTATTTTCGGTGAATGGGATGGTTACCATTATATTGATGACCTCTTGAAACTCAAAAGCGAATTACCCGATCTTCAAACCATTATCGTCGCCGGAAACGGTGCCAGCGGAGGCGTATACTCTTTTAATGAATTAATAGACAAAAGCATCGGCCGAACACCCCCTCCGGTTGCCATAGACCCGCGGGAAGACCTCTCAATGCTGCTGTATACTTCCGGCACCACCGGCGCACCCAAAGGGGCAATGATCAGACATTATGCCGCGGTTCGCGGCGGATGGGGCTATTCCCTGGGAACCCAGGCGTCTGCGGATGACATTTTCATCGGTTTGTTACCGATGAGCCATTCCTATGGCTGCGGATCCATTTTGATCCAGCCCGTTTTACTGCAGGCCACCGTGGTCCTGATGGATAAATTCGAAGTCGAAAAAGCCTTTGCGCTCATTGAGCGCGAAAAAATTACCCTGCAATTAGCAGCACCGGCGCATTACATCATGGAACTCAACCATAAAAGCCGGGCTCACTATGATCTCACTTCGCTGCGCGCCGGCTTGATTGCAGGGCAAATTGCGCCCGAAGGATTAATCACCCGTGTCGAAAAGGAGATGAACGTTCACCTGACTTCCTTCTGGGGCGCATCGGAGGTCGGTCCGGGCTTGGGCACCATGTGCCCCTACCCTTCTCCTCTGGAAATTCGCGAAAAAACCATTGGCCTGCCGATTGCCGATACACAGATTCGGATTGTTGATCCTGTGACCCGTGAAGAATTGTCGGATGGAGAGATCGGTGAACTCACCCTGAGCGGATGGCACGTCATGCAAGGATACTGGAAAAACCCTGAGGAAACCCATAAACAAATTATTGACGGCTGGCTTTTCATGGGCGACCTGGCTTCCAGGGAGAAGAACGGCTATCTTAAAATTTATGGACGCTCCAAAGATTTAATCAACCGCGGCGGATACAAAATTTACCCCTATGAACTGGAGTCGCTGATTGGCGATCATCCCAAAGTGGATCAGGTTTGCGTGGTGGCAACCTCCAATCCGGTGCTAGGCGAATCCATCTGTGCATGCATCATCCCGCGGCCGAAAGAAAAAGTATCATTAAAAGAAATACGTGAATTCCTCAAAGACAGAATTGCACCCCACAAACTGCCTGATGAGCTTTGCATCATGGATGATTTTCCGCGGCTCTCCGGCAGTATAAAAATTAAAAAATTCGGCAAAGACGGCCTGACGGAATTGGCTCAAAAGGATCTAGATCGGGAACGATTTCGAAAATAGAAGTTTGATTTCAATACATACGATGATCATTAAAGAAGCGGACTGGCGAGCCGCGCCACATTTTCGAAAAAGCGCTCCTTACCCGAACGCTGATGCCATGCCTGCGGATCTACAGCTATTGCGTTGTGTATGTATTTATTTTGCAACGCCAATAAATGTTGTGCGAATTCCGCGTCATATACGCCAAGGGTCACCTCGAAATCCAGCCAGAAACTGCGGACATCGAGGTTGACCGATCCGAACAATGCGACTTGCCGGTCTACCACAACGCTTTTGGTGTGCAGCAGACCGCCTTTGAATCCGAAAATTCGGATACCGACGGCCAGCAGATCATCGAAAAACGAACGGCAGGTGTAGTGTACCAGCCGGGAATCGTTTCGCTCCGGCACGATGATCGTGACCTTGACGCCGCGTTCTGCCGCAGTTAACAGGGCTGTGCTCACCGCCTCATCAGGCACGAAATAGGGTGTGGTGATTACGATTTCATCGCGGGCAGAATAGATGGCCATCAGCAGTATTTGATACATATAGTTGCCGGTCTTGCCCGGACCCGAAGGGATCACCTGTACGTCGGCCTCGCCTGCCCGGAAAGCGGTAGAAGGATCCAAAATTTCGGCTTGCGTGGCCAGATCGCGGCCGGTTTCCACTTCCCAGTCCCACCTGAAAAGTGCGTTCAGTGCATGAACGACCGGCCCCTCGACACGCACCATCGCATCGACCCACTCACCGACACCGGCATTCTGTTTGAAAAAGCGGGGATCCACCAGATTGAAACTGCCCGTGTAGGCTATCGCATCATCGATCACAGCGATCTTCCGATGAAGCCGCAAATCCGGCCGCACCCTAAGAACATTAAAAGAACTGACCGGCAGGGCGGCGGCAACTTCAATACCGCCGGCCTTAAGCTTTGCCAGCAGATTTCCCTTCAGGAAACGAGCGCTTCCGACAGCATCCAACAACACGCAGCAGATCACACCGCGGCCAGCTGCCCGTAAAAGAGCTGCCCCCACCTCGTCGGCTATCCCGCCTTCCGTCCAGATATAAAATTCCAGGTGGCAAAATCTTTTGGCACGGTCAATGTCACTGATCATGGAGCGAAGAATCGATTCGGCTGCATCAAGCAGCTGCAGCCGGTTACCGGACAATGCCGGAATATTAACGGTAGTTGCGGCAAGGCGGCTGAGAGATCGGGCTTGCGGACTCAATCTTTGAGGATCAGAACGAATTTCCGGCGGCAGTTCCTTCAACCAGCTGTCATATCTGGCTCGGATGGCCCGGGATCGTGTCGTAAAGCTTTGCCCGAGGCGCTTCTCCCCCAAAACCAGGTAGGTAATTGCTCCCACCAACGGTAAAAAGAACACCAGTATTAGCCAAGCCAGTGATGTCGCCACCGGGAGCCGCACCTTAATGATCCGAATGGACACGCCGATGATGATCAGCACGTGCACCATTGTCATAAGATGGAATAGGGAAAAAAAGTGCATCGCTACCTCTAAAAACGAAAACCGAGCGTGAAAAAGTCGATCCGCTTTCCGTTGGTTAAAATCCAGCGCCAGATGTTGGGGCCGAATCGCTGAGATGCAAGCATCTGATTACCACTTTAAGGATATTTAAATCAAATACTTATTCCTGCTGGTTCCCTATTTGGACCTTCAATCCAAAAACGAGCCGCCTTTGAACAATGAGTGCTGAAACGGATCAAGCAGGCTTGGCGGAATTTGATTTTATTAAAAAAAGGCGCGTGCCTCCCCTTTGATTTTCCCGGGCGTATCGCTTGGTTTTTTTAATACGGCCAAATTTTATCAAAAATACAGGATTGACTCTATTCACATGCATCTTTACCCCATAATATTATAACTATCAAAAAGCATAAAAATTCAAATTCATCTGGAATCAACGAAGCTTAATGGGCAGATGAGTTTGCTACCGCGAGGCGGAAAAATGATTTATATGGGCCATTTTTCTTTCGATGAACTCGGATATGAAAAAGAGATCCGCCATGGATATTTCACTTGTGTAGTTGAAACAGATAGCGCCGAGGCAGCGGCCAATGAGTTTAAGGAGCTTATATTTTCTCTGAAACGGATGAATGATATCTTCAGCAATCTTGTTACCGTTTACTTGGAAGACATCATTGAAATCCGGGATATCCCGCGAAAAGCGATCGTTACCCGGATTCAATCCTCAGCAGGAGAATTCCCGAAATCAGTCAGCAAAAGCCTTCCGCATGTGGTGGCTCCCGGAATCAATGTATATGGCTGGGCGCCGGATATGGAGGAAAATGAAACCGATCGAGACACTGAGGGATATAAGCCGACCAAGCCGTTTATCAAATTTTGATGGTTATTCAGCCGGATAACACGGGGTGACAAAAGAATAGCCGATTCCCACTAAAACTTGCCGAACATCTGCAATTCGTAAAAGGGTGTTTGCCGTGAAGCCTAAGCTTTTGATTGTGGATGACAGTACTATATTAAGAGAAACTACCCGAGGCATTTTAGAATCGAAGTTTTCGACGCTGCGTATTTTTGAGGCCGGCGATGGAAAAGAAGCCTGTATTCAAATCCATGACCAGCTGCCCGATCTAATCTTGATGGATATCAGATTGCCCGGCGAAAGCGGTCTCAGTCTGACCCGAAAAATAAAGGGTTCCTTTCCGAAGATTAAAATTATCGTTTTTACTAATTATGATCTGCCGGAATATCGTCAAGCCGCCTTTGAGAACGGAGCCGACTTCTTTTTGTCTAAATCAACGCCGGATACCAAAAAGCTGAGCACAATGGTGGGATCCATATTGGCCGACGCTGGTTTTAACCACCTATAATTGCCGTTCCCCCCCAAAACAGCAAATAGAGGGTAGTCAGTATTTATTGATCCAAAGGAAAAGGGAAGCTTATTTTTATGATGACCATCTAGTGTTGAAATGGAAATTCGATAGTTTCTACAAATGAGAAAAAGGAGAAACCCATCGTGAACACAGCAGACAGAATTAAATTACCGGCCATTTTTCTTTTGCCGGTGGTTTTTTTGATTTTGACAGCGGCCTCCCCTATCTGGTCGGCTGGCGGCGGCCAGATTAGCAAAGCGGTTGCCGTATTGCACCCTACCCGGGGAAATAATATCAGTGGAACGGTTACCTTTACCCATATGAGCAATGGCCTAAAAGTTGAAGCCGATATAAAGGGTCTCAGCCCGGGTAAACACGGCTTTCATATCCACGAGTACGGCGATTGCAGCGCGGAGGATGGAACATCGGCCGGCGGGCATTATAATCCCACCGGTCAGCCCCATGCCGGCCCCGATCAAGAAAAGCGGCACATGGGCGATCTCGGCAATCTTGAGGCCGACAGCAACGGAAACGCCCATTATGAGCGCCTGGACTCTCACCTGATGCTCAACGGTCAGTATAGCATCATCGGTCGGGGGGTCATTGTGCATGCCGGTGCCGATGATCTGACCTCTCAGCCTTCAGGGGCCGCCGGCCCCCGAGTGGCTTGCGGTGTGATCGGAGTCTCCCGGCCTTAATCTGGCCGTCGTGAAGCCGAAAACTCCTGCGTATTAACATGAAGTCAGAGAGGACGCATGGCCGACAAAAAATTGGCGAAAAGCAACGCATCCGGCCTGAATAAAGCTATACGCAAAGACGCTACCCGACGCTTGGCCTCCAGAGCGCAAATCGTTTATCCATAAAAAAATAGAATAGGATTAATTCGAATATTTTGACGAATTGATAGACCCTGTTGAAAAAATCGTCAGCAATGTGCAAAGTTAAATTCAGGTCAAATTTTTCCCGATCGACCGTCGTCACAGGGTTGGTCGGTGTCTTCGAATCTTGCGTGCTCTGCCCATTCCGGTGCTTTTTGACAGGCCTCGATTTCACGATCCTTGGCATCGGTTACCACAATTTCAGCCCCGAATTCTTTCATCTTCGACAGGGCTTCGCGACCTTCACTTTCATTTAACGGACGAGTGGCATCCTCGATGACCTGCACCTCAAAACCCGCTTTGCGAGCGGCCAGCACCGAAGCCAGTATACAAACATCCAGCGGCAATCCGCCGACAAAAATTCGCTGCACACCGTCGCGCTTCAACCGCTCGGTCAGACCGGTTTGATCAAAAACCGAGTTCTGATCCTGATCGAAGCGTACCCCTTTGGTAATCTTGACGACATTATGCGGCAGGTGCAGATCGGGATGAAATTGTGCGCCGTCACTGTCCTGAATGCAGTGCGGCGGCCATAGTCCTCCATGTTCTTTGAAACTGATGTGGTGGTGAGGATGCCAGTCTCGCGAAGCATACACCGGAAGACCCATCCGGCGAGCCTTTTCAATCCAGAAATTTAAAACCGGTATGATCCGGTCTGCTTGCTCAATCGCCAGCGCTCCGCCGGGGCAAAAATCTTTCTGCACATCAACGATAAGCAGTCCGTCACCGTTTTGAAGCAAGTTCATTTTTAGGGGTCCTTTCATAACCAAAATGCTCGCCATTATCCAACCGGTAGCATCGACTGCAGGTGAACAAATCAAATCGTATGCTTAGATTCCTGTGCATTGACAAGGGACTAAGCGACTACATCTCTTTGGGCTGATGAACCGTCAGGACTGGACACAAAGCCATGCGGATAACTTTTTCGGTAACCGAGCCGAACAAAAACCTCTGCCAGCCGGATTCGCCGTGAGTTGCTATCACAATGATGTCCGCATTTTCTTCGGTGGCCAAATTGACGATTTCGTAAGCCGGTTTTCCGCTAATAACCATCGTTCGCACCGAGATATCCTGTAACATCTTTTGTTGAGTTAGATTCTTCAGCGTTTTTTCTGCTGACTCCTGCATCGCATCTATGGCTGCCGGAATATAAAAACCTGGTTCGGCAACACCTGGCACGATAGGCACCGGATAAATGACGTGCACCAAAATGAGCTCCGCTGAAAAGTGTTCGGCAAATTCTTGGGCTACCTTAAGGCCTTCATATGCCGGATCACTGAAATCTGTCGGACAGACAATTTTTTTAATGGGCAACAACATAATCAACCTTCCCTTCTTCCTAAATCCTGCTACTCAATAAATGAAATATAGATTCACATCTACACATCCAATTCTACCTTGAGTGACAGAAATTCCAGCATGTCTTTTAATGCGATGATACCCACCAGCTGATCATTTTCAACTACCATTAAACGACTGGCATTATTGCGACGCATCGCTGAAAGTGCTTGGACTGCGTCTGCATTCGGTCCAATCGTATTTTCCGTCGAACATCGATCGGCGACCTCTCCAACCGTTTTCTGATCCCACTCCTCGCGCGGAATCTCTTTGACCTGTTTGGTGGTGACACAACCGAGAAGTTTGTTGGAATTTACCACCGGAAACATCTTAAAATGATATCGGTAAATATAATTTTCGACGAGCTGATTGACCGTAAGTGAATCTGGTACGGTCACCGGATCCGTTTGCATAAACCGTTTTAGAGGTTCTCCCTCCAAAGCCTTGCGGGTAATCAGCTGCCGGTATGACATTTTGGCTGCGCTTTGAATAAATAAGCCGATTAGGCCCAGCCACATACCGCCAATGAAGTTTCCGCTTACAATGCGAATAAATCCCATGATGATCAAAAAAATGCCGAATCCACTTCCAATGAACGAAGAGATCCGCGTTGCCCAGCGAAGATTTCCCTTCCATCCCCACAGAATGGACCGTAGAATCCGTCCACCGTCTAATGGAAATGCCGGTACTAAATTAAATATAGCTAACAGACCGTTGATCATCGACAAATAAGCCACCACGCCGATGACGGCCTGGGGCCAGCCGTTGGCTCTACCCAACTGGTAAATACCATAAAAAATGGCTGCAATGGCAATACTGGACAGCGGGCCAACAACGGCAATCAAAAATTCGTCTTTGGCACTTGGCGGTTCATCTCCCATTTCAGCAACGCCACCGAAAATAAAAAGCGTGATCCCTTTCATGGGCATACCGCTTCTTCTGGCTACCAGCGAATGACAGAATTCGTGAGCAATGATCGAAAAAAACAGCCCCACAGCACCGATAATTCCCATCACCCAGTATGCCTGGGTGGAAAGATTTTTGTATTGAAATGGAAAAAATCCCGTTGAAAGGGACCAGGCAACCAGAATGGCGATAATGATCCAGCTCAAGTCGATGCTGACCTCAAAACCGATAAGTTTAAACAATTTAATGCGCTTGCCAAACATACCTTGCTCCTTGCGGGCGGGGATAAAATCCGCGCCTGCGCGAAGAGTTGTCCTCATGTTTTATATATTTATATCCGTATTTCATTAAATCGGCGTAAGAATTTCTAAGATACGACCGGTGCTTTGGCCAAAGCTTCATCGGTCGCGCATTTCACGAATTATGCGGAAGGATTGTGATCCAGAATGTAATCCAGAAGAGCATCTTCAATTTTTTCCCAACCCTCACCATCTACCACGGAATCGATCTTATCCTCTTGAAAGTGGTAGCTCTGGCAGAGCGCTTTAAACTCGGGTCGTTCTTCTTTTAACGACTCCCAGATACGGTCAGCGCCTTCCCTCGCACTCAAGGCTTTAATAGCATCAATAACGGCAATCCTTCCGTCGGGTGTGAACCTGACACGATCCCCGTCCAGCTGCATCGTAAAATGTTTCATAGCCCTTCTCCTTTCCCTCCGACATTGGATGGGGTGCTAAAATCACTTCCAGACAAAATCCCAATCCACCTGTAAAAACCTATAAAAATTTTACTGATAGCCCAATACGGTCGATCCTGTATTTGCCGGCGAACAAAACCTTATTTCAGGCATCGATTTTTGAGCATGATCATTTCAAGATCAGCGCAAAGCGGTAAGTGGTCCGAGGCCATCCGCGTTTTCTTATTGATTGGAACGATCACTTTGATCGATCTGAAATGCTCGGAGACAAAAATATGATCGATCCTAAAAAACGGCCCGCGGGAAGGAAAGGTCGGATGCCGGCGGTCAGAATGGATCGAACTTCTCTGCGTATCTGTTAAATGGCGGGACAGCCGGCGGTAAGCCGGCGACAGCGGAACGGCGTTCAGGTCGCCACATAATATAACCGGTTCGTCTTTAGGCACCGCCATAAGCCAATCCTGTCCCAGTAAAACTTTCATCTGCTTGTGGCGCTCGAGCCTGAACAGACTCAGATGGGTATTGAAAAAATGCACCGGTCCGAATGATGTTTCAAGAATTGCCCAGATAACTCCCCGTTTCTGAAGATTCAATTTTAACTTCGAATGCAACTCGGGCAGCCGACCGACACGGACGTTCTGAAAAGCGAAACGGCTCAATATCGCCAAACCGTATTTTTGATGTCCATTTACCACTACCGGAAAAAACCAGTAATCCATATCCAGCAGCTTGCCGAGAATCTTTGGTTGGTTTTGATTGTGCGTGCGGGCCATGTCGACATCCACCTCTTGCAAGGCCACCAGATCCGGAGCGAGTTCCTCGATCACCGCGGCAATCCGCTCAAGGCTCACCTGTCCATCCATATTTACACAACTGTGAATGTTATACGTCATCGCTCGAATATCTGATTTCTTTGAGGTCTTATGCCCTGCAGCGGATTTTTTATCAGCTCTTTTTGGTTTCAATTTATCTAATGCCTCCCCTCGCCTTACCGGTCGCAGTCAAAGTGTTTCATCTTGCATTTTAACAACAATATTAATCCGACGTAAATACATCCCCGTGCGTATCTTGGACTCCGAATACGTGTATTTAGGCCGCAAGTCGGCCTTTAAATGGTTTGGTTTCACCCGATACAGCGGCAGCCGACCAATTTTTGGACCCGATCGAATTTAAGGATGCGCCCATTTCCTTTACGCCTCACTTAAATAGTCGCAAAGAAGCGATCAAGCTGGTCGAGCCGGAAATGAATGTGTCCCTGCCCGGAAACGGGAAGCTGGTAGTTAAGGAACATGGGATCGTTTGGTGCGATATGAGGTTTGCTTTCAACCCGCACAGTGATCGTCCCTACGAACTGCGCTTCAGGGTATTGTTGGGCATCACCTATGCGGCTGATCATCTGATGGCCTTCGGAGCCCCTTTGGAGGAAGATCAGGACCTCCTGAGCCTGTATAAATTGGAGATTGTTGACCGGAACGATGTGAAGGCCTGGGCCAAAATGACTCGGGGCAAAGCGCGTTTATCCATTAAATACAGAGAACAGATTCAATAAAATCCATCAACCTCGGGCGAGGTTATGATGGAATCCGAACAATTCGAATTCAATAATATCTGACGCCGACACAGTAACGGGTTCTCTGTGCATCGGATATTTCCCGGCACCACTTTACCACGGCCAGCGTTGAGTTTCGTAACTCTGCTCCCGCATTGCCGTCCAAATCGTAATTCGAATTTTTATCAATACGGATAAACAGATTGGTGCCGGGCATCAGCGGGCGGCTTGATTCAAAACACATGCCGTCTTTGCTGTGATTGCGGATCGTCGATGTGTATTCATGCCAAAACCGAGTGCTGAAGAAAGAAAAAATTATGGGCAAATTCGACACGAATCGTGCATCTGCTCTTTGATCTGCTTTTTGATTTTTTAGAACCAGCATTTTGGAGTCTCCTCTCTTTGTAAATCCTTTATCCAATCATAGACCTGGACTATCTCGAGGAAGTTTTGCCGGATAAAATCATGCGGCCTTCTGGTGAAATTTTTTAAATTATGGCAGGTTAATTAACACTGGTAAATACGGTAAATCCTGTATTTGGAATATCGAAGCAAGGTATGCCCGTGCGATATTGTAAATACGGTAAACCCGGGATTTAGAGCAGATAAAATGGAGGCGGCATTCATTAGTGAAAAGGAAGTGGTCGGGAATGCGTTCAGCGATTAAGCGGTCGTCGCAAGAGGTCCGCATGGATGGCAATTTTAGCGGGAAACGGGAAACGTAAGTTCCTGGTCTTCAAACGCGCATTTGGCTGCCCCTAATAGGGGTGACTGCTCGTTTAAAATGACACAGACCGGTATTTGTTGCAGCAGTTCCTGAAATCTTCCCTTATTTTTGAAAGATTTCATGAATCGATCCTGTTTCAGTTTCGGTAAAATCTTCGGGACAATGCCGCCTCCCAGATATATTCCGGAACGCGTCAAACCGATCAGCGCCAGATTTCCGGCCACTGCGCCGAAAATTGAAACGAACACATCCAGCGCTTTGACACAAATCGGAACCCTCTTTTTTAGAGCGGTCTCGGAGATTATTTTTGCCGCATCATCGGTTTTGATCATGTCGGCCAGCCAGCGCGGTTCCTCCATCTGGCCGCTTTCCTGAAGCCAGTTATAAATGTTTACCAGTCCCGGCCCGGACAATACCCGTTCCACACTAACATGCCCTATGGTTTGGTGAAGATGCCGCCACAATTGCCATTCAATTTCATCGGTCGGTGCAAAATCGCTGTGCCCGCCTTCCGACGCTAAAACCACAAACCGATCTTTTTGGGGCACCAACAATGCCATGCCTAGCCCCGTGCCTGGCGCGACGAGTCCCATCGGACTTTCGCGAATCGATTCGCCGGCGTTGAGGGTGTGCAACTCTTTGGAGTCCAGCACCGTTAGCGCATGCGCCATGGCGCTCAGATCGTTGATCAGTCGAACTCGCGGCCAGTTGAAGCGCTTTTTTATTTGGCTTTCAGAAACCTCCCAAGGCAAATTGGTGGTTCGAGAGCGGCCTTTCGCAACCGGTCCGGCAATGCCGAAACAGGCCCCGGATATGGAAACGTTTATGGTTTTCAGAAATCGCTCCAGAATATCCTCAAAACAGGCTGCCTGCCGGCTGGAATACACCTTTAGTTCATCCGGTTCCGGTCTCCGATTCCCCGCCGAAAAAATCCCCAGACGGGTATGGGTCCCACCGATATCGCCT
>JARRJQ010000010.1:0-15566 GCA_037388985.1 Desulfobacterales bacterium
GGTGTGTGTCCGCGTGCGTCCGTGGCCAATACAGGGAAACCCAAGATGAAATTTTGTCCGAAATGCGGCCGGAATATAAAACCGGCTGAAATCGACGGCCGGACGCGGCTGGGTTGTTCCTGCGAGACCTGTGATTATGTATTCTGGGACAACCCGACGCCTGTTGTGGCGGCCTTGGTGGAACGGGAAGGCACTGTGGTGCTGGTCCGCAATAAAGAATGGCCGCCGAAGATGTATGGCCTGGTTACCGGGTTTCTAGAGAAGAACGAGACGCCCGAATCAGGCGTTTTAAGAGAAGTTAAAGAAGAACTCGGACTTGATGGACGAATTGATGAGTTTATCGGTTGTTATTCGTTTTTTGAAATGAATCAGCTGATTTTGGCATTTCATGTTCAGGTACGAGGGCAGATTGTTTTAGGCGAAGAGCTGGCTGAAATAAAAATGTTACCCCCTCAAAAGCTTCGGCCCTGGGTATTTGGCACCGGCCATGCGGTTAAAGATTGGCTTGAAAAAAGGCAACCCAAGGCGGCGGCAGATTAAAATCCATAGCGACCAAAGGTCTGGACAAAACAATCGGCAGGGTTTAAAATGCCGGCGGCCCATCAGAAAAAAGACCGCCTTTTGCGTGCGCGGCTGATCTTATAACCGATTATTCGTCAGAAAGGGTAAATAATGCTTTACATTGGTAAATTTCTACATATGACCAATCAGCAGGAAGCACAAGAATCGCAGAGAAGACACGGTGAATTCAACCTGATTATTCAGGCAGAAAACAGCCAGGAAGCCATTGAGCGTTTTAAAGAGCGCATCATCGAATCCCGGGAAAGCAGTGACTTGTTTGATGGTGTGTGCGCTATCTATTTTGTTCATCTATTGGAGTTGGAAGAATTCCCCAGTAAGCGTGCACGAATGCTTTACTACAAATCAATTGCCGGTGACCCGATTATGCCTTACATCAGTTGTACAGCGCCCAACGGTGAAACCGATGGATGCCGGATTTTAAACTGGATGAAAAACAGACCGGAAATTGACGGTGTGGATGCAAATCTGTTTTTAGAATTTAAAGGCTGATAGGGGCTTAAAAATATTTCGTGTTTTCGTCCTGTAATGCTTTCGTGATTCATTTTTTCCCGCAGATTATCCACTATGCCCACCTGCTTTTTGCTCAAAATCGCAGGTCCCATAAAGTTTCGTTTGCACAATTTTTTTATTGACACCGTATAAAGTTTGGTATAACTAACTTATTGAGACTCAGCTTTATTTTCTTTCTTTACGGAGGATTGGATCGGAATGCGAATCAACATGCGCAAAATGCTTGACAATCAGGCGGGAACGATTGCCCGCATTAAGGTGAGCGGCGAACTGGGACGGCGCATCCGCGACATGGGTCTGGTACCCGGAACGGAAATTAAAATCCAGGGGCGCGCCCCCTTGTATGACCCGGTTGCCTTGAGAGTAAGAGGTGCGACCCTGACTATGCGTAACAATGAAGCCGACTTTATTGAAGTGGAGGTCGAATAATATATGGCACCAACGGTCGCTTTGGCCGGAAACCCGAATTCCGGTAAAACCACCCTTTTTAATGAGCTCACCGGATCACACCAGCATGTCGGAAACTATCCCGGTGTGACGGTTGAGAAAAAGGAAGGCACCTATGTCCGCGACGGATTTAAGCTTCATATTGTCGACCTTCCCGGTACTTACTCCCTGACGGCATATTCCCTGGAAGAGGTGGTGGCTCGTGACTTTTTGGTCAACCATAAGCCCGAAGTGGTCATCAACATCGTTGATGCCTCCAACCTGGAGCGCAATCTGTATCTGGCCGTTCAATTTCTTGAAATGGGTATTCCCATTTGCATTGCCCTGAACATGATCGACGTTGCCGAAAAACGGGGGATCAAAATCGATGCTCAAAAGCTTGCATTGTTGCTGGGGGTGCCCGTAGTTCCCACTATTGCTCGTTCGGGTAAAGGCAAGACTGAGCTCATGGACAATGCCGCGCAGGTCATCCGTGCAAATAAGGCATTGACTCCTCTTACAATTTCTTACGGTACAGACATTGATGAAGCGCTTATGGAAATGGCCAAAGAAATTGAGGATCACGGTTTTTTGACCGATACTTACTGGGCACGCTGGGTGGCACTGAAGTATATGGAAAATGACGAGCAAATTCTTGATCTGGGTAAAAAAGCAAATCCGGAAGTGTCCAACCGCCTGGAAGAAGCGGTGCGTAAAGTATCCCTTCATTTGCAGGTCACCCTGGACACCTATCCCGAGGCCATGATTGCCGACCAGCGCTACGGCTACATAAAATCCATTCTGAAACAGGGGGTCATCCAGCAAAAATATGATCAGAACCGGCTTTACAGCTCAGATCGTATAGACAAAGTATTAACCAATCGATTTGTAGGCCCTTTAATCATGCTGGCGGTAATCGCCGCGCTTTATCGCTTTACTTTTACCTACAGTGAGCTGCCGGTTGGCTGGCTGGAAAATTTTTTCGGTTGGCTGGGGTCGACGGTATCAGCGATTTTGCCGGACGGGTTGTTGAAATCGCTGATTGTCTCCGGAATTATAGATGGTGTTGGCAGTGTTCTCGGTTTTGTGCCGTTGATTATGTTTATGTTTTTCGGAATCGCCATTTTGGAGGATTCCGGATATCTGGCCAGAGTGGCCTTCATGCTGGACAGAATTTTTCGGATCTTCGGGCTGCATGGCAGCTCGGTAATGGCGTTCATTGTTTCCGGCGGCATTGCCGGCGGGTGTGCCGTTCCCGGCATAATGGCCACCCGAACGTTAAAATCGCCGCGTGAGCGTCTGGCCACTCTGCTGACCGTACCTTTTATGAATTGCGGTGCCAAATTGCCTGTATTTGCCCTTCTAATCGCCACTTTCTTTGCTCAACATGAGGCTGCGATCATGTTTTTGATTACCATCGGGGCCTGGGCCGGCGCGTTGCTGGTTGCCAAATTTCTGCGTTTAACGCTTATCAGGGGAGCCTCCACCCCGTTTGTGATGGAGCTTCCTCCTTACCGCATGCCGACATTTAAAGGTTTGGCGATTCATACCTGGGAGCGCACCTGGCAATACATTCGCAAAGCGGGAACGGTTATTTTAGGGCTGTCGATCGTTCTCTGGGCGCTGATGACCTTTCCCGGTCCTCCGGAACCCATGGTCCAAGAATTCGAAAAATCGCGTCAGGCCGAGATAAGCACCGTCCCGGCAGCGGTGGCCCGGGAACTGACAGGTGTCAATGCAGGCGCTGCTCTTTCAGATTCTGCGCGCAACCTTAAAGAAAAGCTTAAACACATTGATGCGGCTGAAGCTCAAGCCGGCCTGCAGTATTCGATTGCCGGTCGGATCGGGAAAGCATTGGAAGGTATATCCCATTGGGCTGGTTTTGACTGGCGAACCAACATTGCACTGATTGGCGGCTTTGCCGCCAAAGAGGTAGTGGTTTCAACCCTTGGCACAGCCTATTCACTGGGAGAGGTGGATCCGGAGGTAACCGGATCGCTGACTAAGATTCTGGCCAAGGATCCCAGCTGGTCGCCCCTGATGGCGGTGGGGCTGATCGTTTTCACGATATTCTACTCGCCCTGTTTTGCCTCGGTCATCTGTATTTCGAGGGAATCGGGTTCCTGGAAATGGGGTGTTTTTGCTATGGCTTTTAATACATTGCTGGCCTTTGGGTTAGCCGTGCTTATTTTTCAATTTGGATCCGCCTTCGGGTTATAGAGTCTTGATTAATCCATCTTTTTTGGCTCCCCGATAAATCGGGATTTATGCTTCGCTACAACCGGCTTGTCTGGGTTAGGTGAAATAAAATGCAAACCTTAATTGTCATTTTAATCGTGGCGATTACAGCGGCATTTCTGATTCGAAATTTTTTGAAAAAATTAAAACAGAAAGAGGCATGCGGGTGCGGATGTTCGTCGTGTCCTGCAGATCCGGGATCCTGTGAAGAAAATGCGGAAAATTCTAAACGAAGTTAAAATTGGTGGCTTGTCCCATATCCGGAAAAGACCGGGTAAAAGGAACTTCATTGACCACGAAGAATTAAGCTTGAAATCTGGAAGGCGTGGAAGCCGGGAAGTTTGAAGGTGGTGGGTATTGGTTTTAGCCTTCAAATCTTCTGGCCTCATAGCTTTCCGGCCTCTTGGATCGTTTCGCGCTTTATTACATTTCGTGTTTTCGTGATAAGCTTATAATTTTTTGAAAATATTTGAGGAAATCTAAAATGAATTATACCGAACCGCTAAGCTCCAACATGGAAGATTATCTTGAGGCCATCTTTCATATATCGGAAGAAAAACAGGCTGCCAGAGCCAAAGATATTGCCGATCGGATGCAGGTGAACAAGTCGTCTGTAACCGGAGCCCTGCGCTCGCTTTCCGAAAAAGGGCTCGTAAACTATGCGCCCTACGACATCATTACCCTGACGGCCAGAGGTAAGAAACTGGCCGTTGAGATTGTCAGAAGACATGAAGCCCTCAAAGATTTTTTCGTTAAAATCCTTTTGATTGATAAAGCCGAAGCCGAAATAGCCGCCTGCAAGGTAGAGCATGAGGTTTCAAAAAACATTGTCGATCGGCTGATCAATTTTGTGGAATTTATGGAAATATGCCCGCGCGGTGGAAAAGAATGGCTGAAAGGTTTCCGGCGTCATTGCGAAAAGGGCGATACATCCAGCCGCTGTGCCGACTTCATATCAGAATGTCTCGAAGATTTGAAAAAAAGAGAGCGGCAACTTCTATCCGCACACAGAGCCTCATTTTCCTGAAACCACTTCCAATTATCAGGCGGGCCGGGTTTTGGGCAGGTTGTGAATAACTTTCCATAATTTCTTTGAGAACGCTCTGGGTACGGGCCTGTCGGCCGTTTTCTTACACAGATCGACAGTGCGCCTAAGGGTCTGGAGGCATACGAAACAGGCGACGCACTCTTTAACGTGTTTTTCGATTTTTTTACAGGTGGCTTCATCCAGCTCATTATCCAAATATTCGGATAGCTTATCAAACAGCTCCAGGCAATGTCTATGATCGTGCCGGATATTACTCATTTTCAAAATACCCTTTCAGCTTGTCCCGTAAAAACAATCGCGCACGGTGCAATCTGACTTTCACATTGGTCGGCGATAAATTCAAAATCTGCGACGTTTCAGCCGTGCTGAATCCTTCAATATCCCTTAATACAATTACATGCCGGTATTTTTCGGGCAACGAAAAAACGGCCTGATTGATCTGATCCAAAAGTTCATTGTTTAACAGCTTGTCCAGTGGCATTAACGCCCAATTAGGAACTTGATTGGCGGGTTCGGATTCTTCCTGAGGGTAAAACTCATCCAGTGACAACTCCCGTTCCGGTGCAAACTTTGATTTGCGCCTCCTTTTGATGCAGGTGCTGGCCGCTATCCGATAAAGCCAGTTTTTAAATTTAGTCTCGTAACGAAAATCTTTTAAGTATTTGAAAACATTAAGAAAAGTTTCCTGAACGGTATCTTCGGCATCTGCCGGCTCACGGCACATTCGAAGGCAGAAGTTATACAGCTTCTGTTCATATCGCTTTACGAGATCCGGAAATCGATCGTATTGGCCCGAATTAATGGCCCGAATGAGTTCAAAATCTTTGTCGTGTATCGTTTTGTGGTTCGCTCGCTTTGGTGCTGTCATCTTTGCTTGTCACCTGACAAGAATCTTTCAGTCAGGTAGAAACGCCTATTTTAGGCAGGATATATGCCTGCAGGAGATACCAGATTCCCACAATGACCAACATAATGATAATGTCTCTCATTTTCACACTCCTCATAACTTAATAAGATCTCAGCTGGCATTTGTCCACTGTTTTTTGAGAACCGCGCATTACAGGTTGACAAGTCAAAACGTGATGACAAAGCGAGATAGTAAAAATACAATTTTTATTTAATTTAATATGGTTGCCGGTATTGAGCCAGACATTGTCAATCGGTTACTAAAAAATCCTTTCGCCTGATATCAGGCCACCTTAACCCTTTCGGGCGGGCCTTGGCCGGCAGGCGGATTATCGCCTTCCAGATTTCCTTTTCTTTTTGTTAAAAAGTGGATGGGACAGGCCGTGCGGAATTTGCAATATATTTGTGGATCACGGCAGTTCAAACATTCTTCGCACATATAGATGTTATGCTTGAGACAGGCATAACGGGTCTCTCTATCCGGGTGATTGAGGCAATGTTCCATATTCTTATCTTTTCAGGCGAGATGGTTTTAAATCCCGCTTCGGTTAATTTCGCCGCCCATAAGCAGTCATTTTAAATTGTTGCCCTTAAAGAACCATTCCTCCTCAATCGGTTACATTTTTTGATTCAAATAATTAAATTAAATAAAAATCGAAATAGCTTTCGCTTAAAGTCCGGCTTTGCGGCTGTTGAAGCCATGCTGATACCATAAGAAGGGTTGTGAAGCACTGAAATATTTTTTTCTTGACATTAAAATAATTATATTATAATAAGATAGTATAAATTATATTAAATGATAATAATAGAACTGTGAAAGATCCTGTTTCCAGCGCAACAAGATTTGCGATCAAGCGGGCCAAGCGCCGCAAAAGTTCAAAAGTAACTAGGGATGATCTCCTGATAGGGCTTTTAGAGACCATTGCGCGTTTCGAAATTGTCAAGATCGGTCCATTGATAATTGACCTTGCATCACTCGGAGAAGTTCATGAAGAAGCTTCAGCGGATGAAACTGACAAAACACAACAAAAAGTATCCTATAGTCCCGGCGCGGTGACTGTTTTTGAGAGAGCGGCACATATTGCGCGAAAAGACAACTCCCCGAACGTAGAACTTATCCATCTTCTTGTTGCTTTTGCCTATGAGGACAATGGACTCATGGCGGAATTGAAAGAAAAATACGCTATTTCCAGCGTTGAATGGCGATCTGCCCTGTCACAATGGCAACCGATTTCATTTGAGAAAAGACAAGCAGGTTCGGAGATTGGTACAGCAAGAAAACCCTCTATGGAATTTGATCAAAAGCAGTTTTTTAGTCCTGATGAGGCTGCAGAATTTTTAAACGTGCACACCCAAACAATTCGTGGTTACATCCGCATGGGCAAATTGCCAGCTCTGCGCTTGGCGGGAGAGCGAGCATTGCGTATTCAGCGCGATGATTTGCTCGCATTACTTGAACCTTACAAACCAGACGAAAAATGAAAAGGAGGTCCGCCATGGGGTGCTATGTTGTTATGCGTCATCTACCAGGTATTACACCTGAAGCTTTAACAGGTGCCGGGCTTCGGGCCAAATCATGTGCAGCCGAAATGAGAGAAGAAGGTACGCCTATCCAATGGTTACGGAGTTTCTTCATCCCAGAAACCGAACAAACTCACTGTTATTTCGAGGCACCGAACGCTGATGTGGTGAGAGAAATTAATGAACGTGCGCAGATACCATTTTCTGAAATCCATCAAGCGCAGGAGTTGATCCCCGAAGATTTATAGTTGCTGAGGTCCCATCAGTCGAGGTCATGTGACTGTCTTTTTACCTGACCGGAATCTTTCAGGGCGATTTTTTTAATGGGCAGACCACTAAAAATTTGCCTGCCTTTCTCCCGGTAGGACACCATCGATCCCGATGGGAACCATATCTTTCGTCACCGTGAGATTATATCCAAAAAATAGAGGAGGAGTGAGAAGTATGCAAGCAATATGCGTTCATACATGGAATCCCAATGCTCCTGGAATGAACGAACAGGAGTTTTTACCGGCCCGGGAGAAATTCATGAGGAATCTGATAGACAAGAAGGTGCCGGTGGTAAGCCTGCAAGCGGCGTTTAATTGGGAGCAAGGAAAAGCCTGGTGTATTTGGGAAACAGATTCGCTGGAAAGACTAAAAAGCATAATGGTCGAGTTTCCGCATATACACACCGATATCATACCCGTTAAGCAATCACCAAAAGTAACCTAAATGACTCTGTTAGATCGTGAGATTTAAAGTCGGGACGACTAGAGGAAGAAAGCCGTTCATCGAAAAAATACTCAGTGCCATTCAGAAATGAGGAAGATTGAATTTATTAGAAATCTCAGGTTTTGATTTAAGGGCGAGGCGCCGTTCGATTCAAAAGCGGTGCGACCACGTAAGTACGTGAGCATTTTGAAAGGAGCGCCACACAGCCTTCGGTCAAAATATGAGTTTTCTTTTATTTGATTTTGGTTTTATACAGGCGCAAACTGTTGGTTACAACTGACACACTGCTGAAAGCCATAGCCAGGGCGGCCAAAATAGGGTGCAGCTGGCGCAATATAGTGGGCAGTGACTCAAACGGATACAGGATTCCGGCGGCCCCCGGAATTAAAATCACGTTGTAACCAAAAGACCAGAAGAGATTTTCTTTGATGGTGTTCATGGTAGCTCGGCTTAATCGAATGGCCCGGGCCACACCGCCGAGGCTGCCGCTGGACAGGATCACATCGGCTGTTTCAATGGCTACATCCGTGCCGGTGCCGATCGCCAGCCCGACATCCGCCTGGGCTAGGGCCGGGGCGTCATTGATTCCGTCTCCCACCATTCCGACACGTTTAGCTTTATCCTGCAACTGCTTGATCTTGGAAGATTTTTCATCCGGTTTAACTTCTGCAAAGATATCATCGATACGGACCTGATTGCCGATCGTCCGGGCTGTCTGCAGATTATCTCCGGTCAGCATAACCACATTAAGGTGCAGGTTGTGGAGTTCTTGAATCGCCTCGGAAGAGTCGGCTTTGAGTTCATCGGATACGGCAATTAAACCGCAGAGCTGATTTTCCCGGGCGACCACCATTACGGTTTTTCCCTGGGATTGCAGCTGACGGATGCGTTCAGCGTCCGAATCGATGTCGATTCCCAATTCCCCGAACCAATCCGGTTTTCCCACCATGACCATTTTGCCGTTGATCCGCGCTTGGACGCCCAACCCGCCGGATGCTTTAAATTCTTCCGGTGTCGCCAGCGGCACTTTCACGGATTCGGCATGTCTGACGATGGCCTTGCCCAGGGGATGTTCCGATCCTTTTTCAACTGAGGCTCCCAGTTTTAAAAGTTCCTCGGTGGTCTTGCATTGCCTTTCAAAGGGGATGATGTCCGCCACCGCAGGCTTGCCGATGGTGATGGTGCCGGTCTTATCCAGCACAATCGTATCAAGCTTGGTCGCCATTTCTAGCGCTTCGCTGTTTTTAAACAGAATTCCTCTTTCTGCGCCTTTGCCGGTACCGGCCATAATGGCCGTGGGTGTTGCCAGCCCGAGCGCGCATGGGCAGGCGATAACGAGCACCGCCACCAATCGGATCATGGCCGGGACAAATTCTCCGGCGATCCCCCACCAGATAAAAAACACGATAATCGCCAGCGCAATGATGCCGGGCACAAATACAGCGGCGACTTTATCGGCCAGGGCCTGAATGGGCGCTTTGCTTCCCTGGGCTTCCTGAACCAAACGAATGATCTGGGCCAATACGGTATTTTTGCCGATGGCCTGGGCCCTAAATTTCAAAAGACCTTCACCATTGATGGTACCACCCACTACCTTGTCGCCGGTGCGCTTGTCCACCGGCAGCGGTTCGCCGCTGAGCATCGACTCGTCTACTGCAGATGTGCCTTCGATGACGATACCGTCTACCGGGATGCGTTCGCCCGGACGGACAAGAACCGTATCGTCTATCTGAACGCGGGAGATGGGAATTTCTTTTTCGATGTTATTTTCAATAATGGTGGCATTTTTGGGACGCATCCCGATCAGTTTGCGGATGGCCCCGCCGGTGCGCCCCTTGGTTCTGGATTCCAGCATTTTGCCGAGTTTGATCAGGGTGATGATAACGGCCGAAGTCTCAAAATAGACATGTTGGCCTAACGCAGGAAAAATGAGCAGGGCCACCGAATAAAAATAGGCCACCGATGAACCCATGGCGACCAGAACATCCATGTTGGCGCTTTTGTTTTTAAGACTTTTGAATCCATTAACATAATAATCCCAGCCGGTATAAAACTGAACCGGTGTCGCCAGGGCCCAGAAAAACCAATTGACCCAGACAGCCTGGCTCCAGGGGCCGATAAAGCTAAAATCCCTGGCCATGCTCAATAAAAACAGCGGAAATGCAAAGATAACACCGACGATAAATTTGCGGGTCTGATCCCGAATCTCCGCTTGGCGGGCCATTTGCTCGGCATCTTCTTCTGCGGAAGTTTCTTCTGGCGAGATCGCCCCGTAGCCAGCGGCCTCAATGGCGGAGACCATATCAGGCAGCGTTGCGACCCCCGGAACGTATTCTACAGTGGCGCGCTCACTGGCAAAATTGACGCTGGCGTTGACAATTCCGGAAACCTTCTTGTTTAGCGCCCGTTCAATATTGGCGGCACAGTTCGCGCAGGTCATGCCGGTTACCGGAAATTCAACCTTATGGGTCGGCACCGAATAGCCGGAGCTGTTGATCTTGGCAACCACATCCTTAACGCCTAACTGGGCCGGATTAAAAGATACGGCGGCTTGTTCGGCGGCAAAATTGACCTGGGCATCTGTTACACCGGCCAGTTTTTTAACCGCCCGCTCGATGTTCATGGCACAGTTGGCACATGTCATGCCGGTCACCGGCAGGGTTATTTTATCGTCAGACATCAGCGGTCCCTCAAATAATTCCCTTACCTACCATGATGGAAATGTCTAATAGCGTAACTCTTTCTTCATGCTGTCGCCAACTCCGAAGCACGAAGCACGAAATATGAAACAAATTCAAAATCCGAAATACGAATGTTTTAAACAATTTAGATTTTTGGTCATTTGATATTCGTATTTGTTTCGATTTTCGATATTTGGATTTCGAATTTAAATGGCCGATAGAATGATTTCGAAAAAATTAATCTGGGAGTATAGGTCACTCCTCTCAAAGCTTATCTCCGAACAATAAACCAGGGGTTGTGCAGATCTTTCTTGTTGTAAACCAGCGGTTTTTGTTTACCAAAATCAACCATGCTGGCTCCGGCACTTTCGGCAATTGCCTGGCCGGCGGCCGTATCCCACTCCATGGTGGGACCCAAACGGGGGTATATATCTGCCTTGCCTTCGGCAATCAGGCAGATCTTCAGCGAGCTGCCTGCCGAGATGAACTCGACCTCTCCGAATTTTTTTCGTTTTTCTTCAACATAGGCTTCGAGCTCGGCATTTTTATGCGACCGGCTGCCGACAATCGTCAGTGCCGGCCGCCGGCGGCCCTCTATGGGTAACCGGATGGAGCGGCTAACGATTTGATCCAATAAACTGTGGGTGTCTTCCATTGAGCCTGCCCGGATTCCACACAATTGGCCGAAACGGTCGTCTTCCATTTTATAGGCACCCAAATTGCGCTCTGCGAAATAAAGGGTGTTTCTATCCGGAACAAAAATGACGCCCAGCACCGGGCAGTTGTTTTCAATTAAAGCGATGTTAACCGTAAACTCACCGTTGCGTTTAACAAATTCTTTAGTGCCGTCCAGCGGATCAACAATCCAAAAGCGCTTCCATTTTTTCCGCTGTGCATAAGGCCTGTCTTGGCCTTCTTCGCTGAGGATCGGGAGATCATATTTTTTTAAGGCAGCCGCAATTATTTCATGGGATTTTTGATCGGCAACAGTTAAAGGCGATTTGTCGGACTTGTACGCTACCTCAAAATCCGAGCGGTACACCTCGTTAATCGCATTTCCGGCCGCAATGGCTGCCTGGATGGCTCCTAGCATAAACGGTTTATAGTCCATAGCTGGTATCACGATCTGATTCCGGCATTTCAGGATTATGCGGCTGGATAGTTAATTTCGGTCAGCTTGCCTTTAATGGTCTCCTCGGTTGCCGGGGATTCCCATTCGACGTCCACCAATTTACTTTCGACGTTTCCTTCCACTTTTGAGACACCTTCGAGTTCGCTGAGTTCGGATTTGATGGCATTGACACAGTGACCGCACGATATGCTGGGGATTGAAAATGTTTTCTTCTCCATTTGGATGTTCCTCCTGATGTTCAAACTTATTAAACGTTACATGAGGCTGCTCTACTTATGCCATCATAATAGTTAGACATAATTCGTCTCTGTCAAATTGTGCGTTTGATAAGGGCACCCGAGAATATCCGGTGATCGGCAGGATAAAGGGGCGAAACATTTAAATCTAATTTTGGAGATTACGCTTTATACCGCGCTGCAAGTGCCTCAAAAGCCGCAGCTGTTAAAAGGTGTCCAAAACGTTCACCATGTTTGCTGCTATTTTTGTAAAAGCTTAGACAGTCTTTGACAATCTCGATTACCGCATTCTCGTCATAAATGCCGGGGAGCTCCCGGGCCAGCTGGGGATGACGGCCGAGCTTGCCCCCCAGCTGGATCCGGAACCCTTTTTGACCTTCCGCCAAGGTGCCGGTTGGACACGCCGGGATGCACTTGCCGCATTTGAGGCATAGATCATTGTCAATGAGGGGGACTTCTTTTTCGGCATCAATGCGAATGGCATCTTCCCTGCAGGCCTCAACACATGCTTCGCACATGGAGCAGGGCTCGCCGGTTACCACCGGGCCACAGGCGCCGATGATGCCGATGTCTTTTATTTGTGGCTGGGAGCATGCATTTGGACAGTCTGCCAGCGTAATTCGAAATTCATGGTGAAACTTTAAATCGCCTTCAACGGTTTGTTTTAAAAAACCGAGCAAATCTTGCTCTTTTACTTCAGCTTCAATCCGACTCAGCAGCTTATCGCTGATGATCGCGCGGTTCGGGCACCCACTGGGACCAAAGCACGTCTCGATCTGATACCCTTTGATCTCTGAACTCATGCTGGAAAGATAGCCAGCCTGGGTCGCCTTGACATCTGTAATAGACACGACGGATTTGGCGGCCTCTTGGGCCTCTTTTTCAACGCGCGCTCGGACTCGTTTTCGTACAAAAAAGGGTACTTTTTTTAGCGCTTCTTCAGCTTCAGGCATCCATTTCATTTGCGATTCCTATTTCGAACACTCGCTGAATATCCGGCTGCCATTACCCGCCATCTCAGAAATGCTGAGAATTAATATCATAATCAATTGCTTGTTGGGCCAGTTGGCCGACCGAGCATTGCATCAGATGTCCGTTCTGAAAAATGCTTAACTGCGCGCCGTCCTCGGTCAGACCGTTGAGCAGGGCATCTATTTTTTCATTTCGCAGCGCTTTGCTGGCCCAAGCGGCCAGCCCGCGTAAATAAGCGTCCTCTGCTTGCAGGTATGGAATCAGGTAGTCGCCGGAATCTCTTAAAAGCTGAGGGCGGGCCTGGGCAAGCCGGCCGACCCCCCATAGCACGCCGCGTTGCAGGATCTCGTGTTCAAGGAAGTTTCCGTCGGGTCGGATGTAGGAAATTAGAATGCACCAGAATTCCGCAGCCAGATTTTCATTCCTGGCCATGATTTCACCCATGGCCTCCGGGCATCCCCAGCCGATTCCACCGGACTCATCATTAAGCTGCCACATGGCGCGGCGCATAATCACCCGCGCAGATTCCATGTCTTCATCGGCCAACCGTGTAACAACTTCGCCCATGGCCATTACCGCCCGCCATTTCAGCAATTCATCCAGACTGTATAAAAATGAAAAAAGAGGGTTGACGGCCTTTCTGGCCGGGATGTCAGATATCTGTGACAATCCTTTCTTAAAGTCTTCTTGTAAAAGAAACTGCTGAATTTCTTTTTTGAGCTGCCGGTTGCTTTTTTGGTCAGGGCACATTTTGCTGTGATTGTTTTACATTCACCAGTGTATGCAATCTACGGGGCAATATTTTATGGCCTCGTTGACTTCAGGCTCGGGATAGACGGTCAGTTCGATGACTTCGATATAGCCGGCATCATTTAAGCGAAATACCTCTGGACAGGTTTCCACACACACACCGCAGACGATGCATTCACTGAGTTCAACAATCGGAGCTTTCATTTCATTGATTAACCGCTTTGCCGATTTTGCGGCCATAAGCATAACAATTTTCAAGTCCTTGCCTGTCAGGGACATATTGGATTTTTAAGCCCGGATCGATAATGTCGAATTTCATCTGTTCAAGCTCTTGGGTAATGATCTTAACCGCCTCTCCGCTCCACCCATAGGATCCAAAAGCCGCGCCGATTTTATTTAGCGGCTTCAAACCTTTCATATAGCATAAAAAGTCTGCCAAAGTAGGAAACAGCCCGTTGTTGAGCGTCGGCCCCCCGACGACAACGGCTTTGGCATCGAAAACCTCCGTCATCACCTCGCTGCGGTGCCATTTTCTCAGGTGCAAGGGTTTGGCCGGTACGCCTTCCTTATTGATGCCGGCGGCAATGGCTTCGGCCATCTTTTCGGTGCTCTGCCACATGGTATCGTATATGACGACCGCTTTCCTTTCCGGTATTTGCTCACACCAGCGGGTATAGGCATTGATGATCTTGGCCGGTTCCTTGCGCCAGATGACCCCATGATCGGGGCAGATCACGTTAAATTCCAATCCCGCGTTCATGATATTTTTGAGATATTTTTTGATTAGCGGGACATACAGAAGCAAAATGTTGGCGAAGTATTTTTTTGCGTGGACCATGATCGCATCGCCGATCTGATCGTCAAAGCGCTCCGGACCGGCAAAATGCTGGCCAAATCCATCACTTGAAAAAAGGATTTTATCTTCTTTTAAATAGGTGAACATGCTATCGGGCCAGTGGACCATTCGCGTTTCCAGAAAACTCAGTGTTTTTTTGCCCAGGCTCAATTCCTGGCCGGTTTCAACCGGATGATAATTCCAGTTGCGGGAAAAGTGGCGTGGCAAATTATTGCGGCCCATTCGTGAGCAATATAAAGGTTTGTCTTCTCCTATCCGATGCATCACCCGGGCCAGGCCGCCGGAATGATCCATCTCCGTGTGGTTGCTGATGACGTAATCAATACTTTTAGGATCAACTACTGCGGAAATGTTGTCGATCAGCTGATCGGCAAACGCCTTTTTAACGGTGTCAATTAACGCAATTTTTTGATCGACAATTAAAAACGCATTGTAGGTTGTTCCCAGATCCGTCGAATATCCGTGAAAGTCCCGGATGTTCCAGTCGGAAACGCCAACATCATAAATTCCCGGTGCAATTTCGAGTGGTTCCATTTTCCTCTCCATTTGATGCATTCGTTAAAAAACCGCCGTAAATATGAAATATAAACATGCCTGCAATTCATGCAACCGGCAGATAATTGATCACCGGCTGTCTTTCGTTTGCGGTTTTCGCCTGTTAGAAGTGGTTTCAGAACCTCAGATCGCGTTCGAGAGTAAGGCGCAGGCCGATGAAAAAGCGCAGCATACATTTAAGTATGTGAGCATTTTAAAGAGGTCTGCAACGCAGCTATCGGACGCTAGATGCGGTTTTGAAATCACTTCTAAAAACAATTGATGCCCTTAGTCAGCATAAATCCTGCCGACAGAAAAGGGCATCGAGTTTGATTTGAGTCAAAAAAACAGGTGACGCTTAACGGGCTACTCTTTTTCAAAGTCGCTCTTGGATGCGCCGCATACCGGACATTGCCAATCATCCGGTACATCCTCCCATTTGGTCCCGGGAGCCACGCCA
>JARRJQ010000011.1:0-23773 GCA_037388985.1 Desulfobacterales bacterium
TGGACACGAACGGTGTTGGCTGACATGTGTACTCCTCAAGTTGATTCCTCCCATGTATTTTGCTGAAATATTTATTGCAATCCATATCAATACGTTAATAAAGTTAGTGAATATCACTTATCTCGTTTTTGTCAAGAAAGTTTTGTGCGGTCTTATAAAAATGTTGACAAAAGCGGATAGACTGTGATTTAAAAAACGACCGGTTGGTATAATATTCTAACGGTGAGAATCTCATGGTCAGCAAAGGCACTCAAACACGCCAAAAAATAGTCGAAAAAGGCCTGCAGCTTTTTTGTCTCAAAGGCTACACGAACACATCGGTCAACGATATCCTGCAAGCCACCGGTTTGACCAAGGGCGGGCTTTATGGTCATTTTGCCGGAAAAGAAGATCTGTGGTATGCGGTTTATGATGAGGCTTTGAGCATTTGGCGTAAAGTTGTCTTTCAAGGTATCCAATCCAATGCAGCCCCCCTTGAGCGTATCCAGACCCTGATTGAAAATGATATAAAAAATAAACTCGGAGGAAATGTATTTGGTGGCGGCTGCTTTTTCCACCGCATGCTGGTGGAGCTGTCCGGGCAACCGAATGTCATGAGCGATCACCTGATGCAGGGCTTCAAGCAACTGGCCGAGCTGCTGTGTGCCTGGTTGAAAGAAGCCGATCAACAGGGGCAGCTCAAAGAAAATTTGGATTTCAGCGAAATCGCCAATTACATTGTTATTTCATTAAACGGCGCGGCAGCCTTGCATGCCTCTACCCGCAATCCCGCCATTCTGGATCAGACCCTCAGCCAGCTTCGTTTCTATATCCGGCAATTAAAGAAATAAGGTGTTTTTATCAAAATCGTAGGCGATTGCATTTTTTACTAAAAATATACCGACCGGTCTTTATAATACTTTTTTACTCCGTACCTTTCCGCATTTTCAGCAAAATTACCGCAATCAGCGCTGATGCGCCGGATCACCCGAATCCATGAAAAGCGACTTTTTATTTACGACTTATTTTCAGGTGCAACCCTAAAGTTCTTTCCGCTTCATGCCGAAACTAAACTATGAACCCCGGGTCTAATCCTGCCTGCTGAAGGGTTATTATTGAATGGTCTTCCATTCCAAGGGTCAACAAAAGATCATAAATCATATCGGAAGGGAAATGATGTTCCGTGAACGCCTGTCGATATTTTAAGCAAGTGAAAAAAACGCTGCCGGTCATAATCGGTTTTGCCGCCATTTTGTTAATTGGAAACACAGCATGCGGTCAGGATGATGATCTATCTGCCCAGCTGGGTGAGGTTTTAAAGTTTTCAGGCGGGATCGTTTCTGCATTTATGATCCACGAAGGTGCCCATTATTTGGCCGGGCAAATGACCGGCACCGATCTTGACTGGGAACTGGGAAATTATAATCAACCGCTCAGTTTTACGGAACACGCCCAAAACGATACCGATGGTGTCATTGTGAACTCGGCGGGTCTGGTGTCACAGGCCATTGGGTCCGAAATCATCCTTCAGGTCGACCGGATCAATAAAAATGACAATTTCGTGCGCGGGATGATGATCTGGAATATTTTAAATCCGATATTTTACGCCCTTGATTACTGGTTTATCCACATAACAAATCACAGCACCGGCGATGGTGGCTATCAAGGAGACATCAAAGGCATTGAGCATTATTCAAGCCAGACATCGGCAAACGTATTTGCCGGATCCATGGTGGCGATTGCCGGTATTCAGGGATTCCGTTTCCTCAAAACTCAAACCTGGGCTGCGGATTGGTTCAATGATGAAAGCCACAGCCTGAGCTTTGCTCCGGTCCAATCCGGAGGGTGTTTATTTAGCTACACGATTCGGTTTTAAGCGCCCTGAGTTTCTTACGTGGCGTGCGATGATACGATACGTGATCAGAGCGCCGCGATCCGAGTTACGGCTGTTCGCGTTCAACCTGAACCAGGCAGGTGTTGGAGGGAAAGGCACCGCCGGGGGACATGGCATCTTTGGTCAGGACGTTGACGCAGCCGCCCTCATCCACACCTTCATCATCCGGGTGAAACCAGGCACCGGCTGCCAGACTGACCACGCCTTGCAGGATCCGGTCGGTGACCCTGGCATGCGTGCGCAGCCGGCCGCGTGCGTTGTAGACCCTGACCCGGTCACCATCCGCAATGCCGCGCTTAGCCGCATCTTTGGTATTTAACCAGATGCGGTCGTCGGCTTTGTGCTTCAAGCGGGGAATGTTATCAAACTGGGAGTTGACTCTTGTTCTGGCATGCGGGCTAACCAACTGCAGGGGATATGTCGCTGCCAGCGCATCGGCAGGTCCTTCCCAGGGTTCGATATACCGGGGGACGGCCGGGATCTGCGGATGGTTCATCTGCGCGATTTTATGGCTGTAAATTTCGATTTTACCCGACACGGTAGCAAACGGATAGCGCTGCGGGTCTTGAATCTGCTTTTTGAAGGCAACCCAGGGCTCGGCGAGTTCAAGGCGATAGACGCCTTTTTGCTTGAAATGCTTACCATCGGGAAAATCCGGAGTGGCCTCTAAAAATGATTCCAACCACTGCCGGTCGGATCGGTCATTGTAACCCTCAATTCCCAGACGCCTTGCCAGGTCGGTGAAAATCGCCAGGTCCGATTGCGTTTCCGGCGGCGGATCGATCACCTTGTTCATGTAGATACAATAAGGCCCGCCCAGCCAGGGTTGGCCGATATCTTCCTGTTCCAGATAATGGGTCACCGGCAGCACAATGTCTGCAAACCGAGCGGTGGGAGTTAAAAACAGGTCATGCACGACCATAAAATCCAATGTCTTTAAAGCGGCCACCCCTTTTTGTACATTTAAAAATTGGTTTAAAAGATTGCAGCCCACAACATATAGCAGTTTGATATCTGCCGGATAGCCTGCGGAGGTTCCCTTTAACAGGGTGTCGTAAATTTCGCTGACGTGCACGGTCGGGTTGTCCTTTGGCGGCACGGGCAAAGATGCACCCACAGCGCCCAGCTCCATGCGGTCGGTGCCGCCGGCCACATGGCCGCCGACGATTCCGATATTGGCGGTCATGGCCGCCAGGGCAATGGCCGCTCGGTGGAACTGCTCGCCGAAGGCGGTGCGGCCCGGCGCCCAACCCGTGCAAAGTGCCGCCGGTTTTATGGTGGCATAGTCCCGTGCCAGCGCGATGATCTGCTCTGAAGGCACCGCGCATATCTGCGAAGCCCATTCAGGGGTCTTGGGCATGCCGTCAATGCTGCCAATGACATAGTTTTTAAATTCATCAAATCCAAAGGTGTAGGTTTCAATAAAGCGCCGATCGTACAGATTTTCGGTGATCATCACATGGGCCATGGCGATCATCATGGCCGTGTCGGTGCCGGGTTTAATCGCCATCCATTTTTCAGCCAGGCTTTTGGCCGATCGGCTTCGGCGCGGATCGACAGCGACGATACGGGCGCCGTCTTTTTTGGCCCGGGACAGATAGTCGGCGGTGTAAGGTCGAAAACGGGAGATCAGCGGATCCCAGCCCCATAAGACAATGAGCTTGGAGCGTAGCAAATTGTCGCGGCTGTTGGCGGTAAACTGGGTTCCGAAGGTGGTGTCTGATGCAAATCTTGCCCCTTCCAATGATGTGTTGCCCCAGACGGTGGTGCATCCGCCAAGCAGGTTGAAGAAGCGACGGGCGGTTTTAGTGGTGTTGTGCAGGGTGCCTTCGTTGGCGAAATAATCCATGAGCAACAGCGCCCGGGGCCCGAGGGTTTGTTTGACTTGTTCTAATTTTTGAGCCACTGTCTGCAGGGCTTCATCCCAGGAAACCGGCTTGAATCGGCCGCGGCCGCGGTCGCCGGTCCTTTTTAAAGGTCGCGTCAGACGATCGGGCGCGTAAACCACATGTTTCTGGGAAAGGCCGCGGATACAGGCTTTCAGGCTAAAATCGCGCCGGTTGTCGGTGCGAATGTGCGTGATTTTGCCGCCGGCAACATGCACCTTGAGCAGGCAGCGGGCGCCGCAATCATAGGAACAAGTGGTAGTGACGACCTTTTCTTTTTTGCTTGAGGATTTTTTATTCATGGCAGCAGGTTGTATTGAGCATTGTTTTACACCACGAAAGGCACAAAGCTCACGAAGGGTTTAAAGAGTTTTTATTTGAGTGCTGTACTTTGGATTCTTCGTGTTCTTCGTGGTGAATTTATGTCGATAAGATCGGCGTCTGCTACCAGTATGAACAACGCTCGATAAACTTGTCCCAGAATTCTTTGTCACGGTGCTGCCAATCCGGGCCGAAGCGCCAGTCATAATAGGTCGTAAACCTTTTAAGCCAGCGTATCCACGGGCTTTGGGCCTCCTGGTAAGCTTCGAAGATTTCGTTTAGAAAGGTTTCGATTTTCGCCATTTCATCTTTGGGGACGTAATAGGCTGCACCACCCTGAAACGATTTGACGGTATCTTCAACACTGAAAGCTCGGGCAGTCAGCATGACCGCCACCACATTGCGCCGGGTGCAGATCTCCAGTAACTTATAACCGTCTACCCCCATAATATCCAGGACGGCCATATCAAAATGCCGGGTTTCCAGCAGTTTTTTGGCATCTTCAAAAGAAGTTGCTCTATCCGTTTTGCAATTAGGCAGCAGGTCTTCCAGTGTGTCCAGCACATCCGGTTCGTCATCCACGATAAGAATCTGTTTGCCTTCGACGAAGTTCATATTTTTCATGATTTCACCTTTTTTGTTTTTACCCTAATTAAAAGCTGCATCATTTAAGTTAATTCCTGTTTAGAAATTTCCAACTCTCCTAATTTTTGATCCTTGGGAAAGTTCCGGTCATCGGAGATTTGCAAAGTACCTGATACCAATTCCGGAAACAAATGATAAAGAAAAGACATTTTTGAGATAGCTTCTATTGGAAAGATGCGCCGCCATTACACAAAATCAGCTGGCCGGTGATAAAATTGCTCATGTCACTGGCCAAAAAAATAGCCGTTCCGACCAGATCCTCCGGCTTCTCCGAACGCTTCAGGCAGCGTATCTGCATCTGAATCTGCTCTGGATCGATGCCCCCGTCCTGCCGTTTCTGCTGCATCTGTTTGCTGGCCTCCGACTGGGTATAGCCCGGCGCCAGCGAGTTGACATTGATATTGTGTACCCCCAGCTCCCTGGCCATGCAGCGTGTAAAGGCCATAACCGCGCCTTTGGAAGCCACATAATGCGGCATTCCAGCAGCGCTCTCAAAGATAACCGATGATGCCACATTAATAATTTTGCCGCCCTTGTCCCGCATGTAAGGGAAAACCGCCTTGACACAGTGAAAGGGACCGGCGGTATTGACTTCCATCACGCGATTCCACTCATCAGAGGTGATCTCCACAAACGGTTTTTTGATAATGTCGGCGTACATCGCCGCGTTGTTTACGAGGATGTCGATGCCGCCGAAACGATCGGCCGCGGTTTTGGCCATGGCATCGCATTGGTCCTGCCGGGTGACATCGGTTTTCACAAAGACGGCTTCGCTTCCGGCCCGGGAGACCTCTTTAACCGTATCGCTTCCGTCGACAATGTCTGCGATCACCACTCTGGCGCCTTCCTTTGCATAACCGACGGCAAAGGCGGCGCCTATCCCCCTCGCCGCGCCGGTGATAATGGCCACGCGGTCTTTTAGCATCATAAACACCTCACGATTTTCGTGTCCTACAAGTAATTTGTAAAATACGGTTTGAGGTTATCAATCGATTCCTTCAACAATACAGGTTTCAGGTGTCGGGTGTCTGGGTAAGGAACCTGATGGCGTTAAGAATTATCAGAATTCGCATGCTGTCGTCTTTTTCTGACACCTGAAACCTGACACCTGTAGCCAAAGCCATTGGATGGATTCTAATCTCAATTTACACATCGTATGAAAGGGCCTCAAAACGCGTGGTAATTTCGTCGTTTTCCCCCTTTTTAACGACGATCAATCCGCAAAAATTTTCGTCGTCGGTTTCGGTAAAATCCGCGCGGTAGTGATAGGGTGGAAAGCGGGTCTCTTTGCGAGCCCGGGCGGCGGTGGCGGTGATCTTGGCCACCTGCTGGATGTTCATGGCCTCATGCACCCGCATGAGCTCGTGTAAGTTGTCGGCTTTCAGGCCCTCGCGGGCTTCATCCAGTCGGCCGAGTTTTTCCAGAGCCGTCTTTAAACTGTTTTCGGTCTTCACCGGGCCGAAGTTATCGGTGGTGATAATGCGGACGATGTCTTCAAATTCCCAATAGGACATGCCCGCTTTCCTGTGCAGCGGTTTGAAGATGCGATCTTTCTCGGCTTTTATTTTCCCGGCATCAAGAGGTTTGAAGTTTTTAGCCTGCCGGGCGTAATCAGCCGCATGTTTGCCGGCTGCGTACCCGCCGGCCGTACACAAGTGCAGGCATCCCATCTGATCGGAAGAATCTCCGGCAGCAAACAAGCCCGGTATGTTGGATGCGCAGGTTTCATCGATTTTAATTCCGCTGCCGCACTGCTCGGAAGGCCGCGCCTGCATGGGCTCGGAGACCGTCATTTCGATCATGGTGCCTTCCAGATTGTATCCTTTTTTAACAAAAAAATCCGGCAAGGTATCCTTGTCGTATCCCAGTGTTTTGAAAAGATGGTCGCGTTCTTTTGCCTTTAGATGGCTGCAGTCCATATAGATCGGACCGCGACCTTCTTTCAGTTCCTGAATCGCTCCCCAGACCATGTAATTGCGGGGTGCAAGGTCGCCCATCGGATGGACCCTTTCCATGAAGTTTTCCCCCAAAGCGTTGATCAAGCGCGATCCCATCCCGAAAAAGGCATTGAAGCCCGGTGCGCTAAACCCTTTGGGCACGATGGTCATGCGCGTGTATTCCATGTTGGCCAGCTCGACGCCGGCGTCGAATGCCTGCCGGTGCAGGTCGCCGGTGCAGGCCGGACAGTACCACAGGTTAAAGGGGTTTCCAGTTTGAGATTTATACATTCGATTGGTATTACCGGTCGAAATAACGACGGCTTTTGCCCGGACCTGATAAAAATCACCCGTGCGTATGTTATATCCAGTAAAGCCGGCCATTTCGCCGTCGTGCAGAAACAGTTGGGTCACTTGGACGCGGTTGAGCACCTGGCAGCCGAGCCGTCTGACTTCCTTGGCCATTGCAGGTTTGAGCTTTTTGCCGTTGAAATTGATGGCATAGGGGCCGGGCATTCCAAGGGCCTGGGTGCGAAAAAATTTACCGGTGTTCGGATCCCGCAGGGGTATTCCGATGCGCTCTACGCGCTCGATACCGGCTTTGACCTCTTTACAAAACACGGCTTCGTGAACTTTGAGGTTGACGGCTCCTTTGGCCAGACCGCCGACATATTTCAACCAGGCTTCGCGGGTGTCCCATTCTTCACCGCTCTCCAGAAAAGTATGAAAGTGGTCGATTCCCCCGGCAATGGCGCCACTGCGGCTGATATTGGCCTTGTCGACCACCAGAACCTGCAAACCGCTTTCAGCAGCAGCCATGGCCGTGTTCAGCCCGGCAGTCCCTCCACCAATAATGGCGATGTCGGTGTCGATTTGATAATCTTGTGCTGACTTCATTAGTTTCTCCTTATTTGTATAAAATTCCATCTGCCATCAGAAACATAGCCTCTAAACGCCCAGCATGATCAGCGGAAATTCGATGCTGATCGCACCGGTCGGGCAGTCTTGACGGCAGGCCCCGCAGTGCCAGCATTCATCCGGATAGCGCACCTCAAGGACATCATCCACCAGATAAAGAACATCCAAAGGGCAGTGCTTATCGCAGATGCCGCAAGCGTTGCATAGATTTCGATCAATTACAGGTGCCATAACTTAACTCCTTGGGTTGTGTGGTATGTGTTTATGCAGTTGAGTTCCTTAAAAAGCATAATATCTATTCTATGGTGTCAGGTGTCAGTGTTCAGGTGTCAGCAAACCCTATGCTGATTGACGCTTTGTGCTATTTCAATGGCTCCCAATAATTCCACCGAATTTTGAGCCCCGTCTATACAGCCGAAGCCACCGCTCACAGCAAGGACCTGACACCCGACACCTGAAACCTGCATAAGCTTGTTTTATTTAGAGTTCCGGCCGCCACGGGATGCCCGCATTCTGCGCGACACGGCCCATGGGCCTGATCAAGTTGTGGCGCTATCCGGCGCCTTAAACCCCGATTTTCTGAACTGCAGTATAAGCACCGTGCCGGCGCAGAGAAATCCGATCAGATCGGTTGCCCAGCCGGGTTTGATCAAGAGAAAAGCCGCTGCCAACAGTAATATTTTTTCAGGAAACGAAGCGGCCTTGCGCAAATAACCCGTTATACCGGCCCCCAGGCAGATGACCCCGATTGCGCCGGTCAGAATCGAAAATAAGATGTTCATCACAGATCCCATTAATAGGATCGAATTGTTATAGACAAACATGTAGGGCAGCAAGAATCCGGCAAGGGCAAAGGTCCATGCGGTCCAGCCTGTCTTCATGGGTTCCGCCTCGGCGATGGCCGCACCGGCGTAAGCGGCGAAACAAACCGGCGGGGTAACCATGCACAGCATCCCGAAGTAAAATATGTAAAGATGGGCCGCCATTGGCGTCACCCCTAAATTAATCAATGAGGGGGCGACCGTTGCAGCAAGCAGGACATAGCAGACCACTGTGGGAAGGCCCATTCCAAATAGGATCGATGCCAGCATGACGATGGGAAGGGCGATGAACAAGGACCCGGCGGAGATGGTGATCACAAGGGCGGTAATCTTGGCGCCCATACCCGTTAACAGAACCACACCGATGACGATGCCGGCGGTGGCACAGGCACCCACAACCATGACACTGTTGTATCCGGTCTTGGCCATGGCATCAAATATCTTCGACGGCATCATCCTGGATTCTTTTCTGAAAAAACTCATGACAACAATGGCCAGCAGGGAAAATAGTACGGCTACCCTGGGGGAGTAGCCATAAACGAGGATCCCGATCAAAACGATCAGAGGAACCGTAAACATCCATTTATCAAGGAACACTAACTTTACCGAAGGTATTTCACTGTCTTGCAGCCCCTTAATCCCGATTTTTAAAGAGTAAAAATGGACCACGCTGTAAATCGCTAAAAAATAGAGAACTGCAGGGATAACGGCGGCCTTGCAGACCTCAATATAGGGGACCCCTAAATATTCCGCCATGATAAAGGCGGCCGCCCCCATCACCGGGGGCATGAGCTGGCCGCCGGTGGAGGCCGTGGCTTCAACAGCCCCGGCCACATGACGCTCAAAACCGATGCGTTTCATCAGGGGAATGGTCAGGGCTCCGGTGGTAACGGTATTTGCGACGGCGCTCCCGGAGATCGTCCCCATCATCCCGCTGACCGCGACAGAGACCTTGGCCGGTCCCCCCCTCAATTTCCCGAACACGGCGCTCGCCAGATCGACAAAAAATTCGGTTCCGCCGCAGATCTCGTAAAAGGCCCCAAAGGCGATGAAAAGATAGATAAAATAGGTTGTGACCCGTATCGGTACACCAAACAACCCGTTTTTCGACATAAAAAGGGTGGTCGCGATTCTCTCCAGATCATAACCCCTGTGGGAAAACGGCGCCGGCAGAAATTCCCCGAAAAAGCAATAGGCCATAAAGGCAAAGGCGATAATGAGCAGGGACCATCCCACGACGCGGCGGGTCAATTCAAAGATCAGCACAATACTGACGATGCCGAAAAAAAGATCCCAGTTGGACGGATCTCCGACGCGAAAGATAAAGTTCCAGTAGTCAACATAGATATAAATCGCGAAAGAAAAACCGAGTGCGGCCAGTATGAGATCAACAACAAGAAGCGGAAGCGAGCCCGGCTTTTTTGGATGCAGGGGATAATGAACAAAGCCCACCGCAAGGCAAAATGCAAGAAAAAGGCTCAAAAGCTGCAAATCCTGCAAGGTCATGGTGGCCAGGGCGTAAATCACAAAAATCGTACAGCAGATGGCCACCCATCTGCCGATCGCTGAACGTGCCTTAGCGATACGATCCTCGGGCCCTTTTGCCTCTGCCATTACCCCCCTCCTTTTAGAATTCTAGATTACTTCCACAAACCGGCATCCTTGAAATATTTGATCGCACCCGGATGAAACGGATTGCCCAGTTCGGAGGCGCACCACGCCGGGCTGAGGGCCTTGGCGGGAGCATAGATTTTGGAGATGCAGTCAATATTTTCAATGATCGCCTTGGCCAGCTTATAGGCCATTTCATCAGGCATATCCGCGCTGGCAATCAGTTGAATCCCGTTATCGATGGTTTTCACTTCATAATCCACTCCCTTGAAGTGGTTGGGCGGATAGTTATATGCTCCAAAATAAGGATTTTTTTCTATGTATTTTTGGCGATCCTCATCCTGCCAGGAGATGATTCGGATCTCATGGGTGGCCGTGACCATTTTGGCCAGCCCCTCGGTCAGGAAGGAGACGTCAACTTTTCCATCCTTTAACAGCGTGGCCAGTTCACCCGTTTGCGGAAAGAACGGTTTGATATCTTTCTTGAAATCGATCCCGAAATACGCCAATTGCAACCTTGACACGACGCCGATCCCGCCGGTGCCGATCCCAACCCGGTGTCCCTTGAAATCCCGAATGGTTTTGATGTCCTTGTTGCTTTTCAAAACCGTCCAGACATTGCCGTTGGGCAGCAGGCGCACAATAACCCGAAAATCGACGGGCCCGCTCTTCTTGAACATCTTGATCCCTTTACCAGCGAAATATCCGACCATCGGAGAAATCACCGCCAACTGCATTTTCTTTTTCTGGATGAGGTGAAGGTTTTCGGTGGACCCTTCCGTGAATTCTGCGGTGACGTTGACCTCGGGAAGGGCCTTGTTGATACACTGTGCAACCGGCGCCCCCACATTGTAAAAGAAGCCGCCGACGCTCGATGTCCCCATTGAGATCTGTTTGACCTCTGCATAGGCGTTGGAAGCCGGCAAAATCATTCCCTGGAGCGATATTGAAAGAATGAATAGCCCGAAACCGATGAATAAAATTCTTTTAGCGCTTTGTTGCATCTTATACTCCTTTACAGTTTTAATAGTCTTTTGGCGTTACCTTCAAAGATCTTCTGCCGATCGCTGCCGGAAACCGGAAGTTCTTCGATAACTTTGATCGTGTCACGGATAAAGCCAGGACCTTTTTCCGGATCAAACGGACTGTCGGAAGCAAACAAAATATGATCGGCCCCGAAAAAGGCCAGCCCGCATTGGGTTCCGGCCATTGATCCGGAAAGCGCCGTATCCGCATAAAAAAGCTTAAAATAATCCAGCGGTCTTTTTTTAAGCTTCTTTAAGATGACGGTGTAGTCTTCATCCGATGTCCGGCTGCCGAGCTGATCCCAACCCGGACCGACGCGTCCCTCAAAATAGGGGATCATAGCCCCCATATGGTGGGTGATGATCTTTAAATTCGGGAACTGGTCAAAATAGCCGGCGAATACGATGCGTGACATGGCCACACTGGTCTCGTATGGCCAGCCCAGGGCCCACCAGATCTCATATTTGGACTTGTCCTCTGACAAATAATCGGGAAAGTTGGCCGATCGGGCCGGATGAATCCAGATCGGCAGATCATATTCAGTCATCATTTCAAAAAGCGGCTTAAACTCGGGAAGATCCAGCGGTTTTCCTTTGACGTTGGAAAAAACCTGCACGCCGACGGCTTTAAGGTCTTTAATCGCCCGCTGGGTCTCGGCCACCACCGCATCCGGATTGTTCATGGGCAAAGAGGCAATAAAGCCGGGAAACCGATCTGGATACCTGGAGACATACTCCGCCATACCATCGTTGGCCACTTTGGCCAGCTCGGCGCAGATTTCAGGGCCACCCAAAACTTCCAGCGGCGGGTTCGGCAAACAGATGACCTGGACATAATCCTCAAATTGGTCCATCATTTTAAATCGTAAATCCAGATCCACAATTACCGGAACATTGCGCACCCGTTTGCCAATTCCTTTTTGATTCGGTGCCACCTCGATCATTTTGTCAAAAAAGTTTTTCGGGAAAAGGTGGTTGAAAATGTCAATCTTCATCATGCGGTCCTCCCTGAAAAAGTTGATTTATAATTTCCTGATCAACGGCTCATATGTTTTCGGGCCAAAGGTTGAAGGCGGCCTTTTACTTCCAACAGGTGATCTTCTAAAATATCAATTGCCAGATCCAATTTTTTGGCAACGATGGCGTTCAGAATGTCTTCATGATAGGCAAGTGTGTTTTTTGAGTTCATCACATTTTCGTTGTACCATTTTTCGCTGCCGGAAGATTCCGCATCAGGTCCCAGCCCGCTCAGAAAATGTCTGATGGCTGCTGTGACGGCTTCGACAACGATGACAAATAGCTGGTTTTTAGAAGCCCGGGCCAGCAGTTTATGGAAGCGAATATTCTCATCGACGGCCGGGTTATTATTTTCGATCTTTTCACGAGCCGCTTGAATATTTTGTTGAAGTGATTCGATATCCGATTTGTCTGCATTTTCGATGGTGTACTTCAAGACGATTTTTTCAATTTCGAATCGGGCGATGGTCAACTCTTCAATCGTAATTCTTTCCAGTTGAAACGCGTCCAAAAAGAGTTCACTGATAGTATTGGAAATAGTGTCTTTAATTATGGCGCCGCCGCCACCGCCTTTTTGAATGGTAATAAAGCCGGAGAGTTCAAGAATTCTCAGGGCTTCGCGAATCGACTGGCGGCCGACATTAAACTGCTGGGCGATTTCGATTTCAGGAGGCAGTTTGTCGCCGGGCTTGAAAACACCGTCAAAGATGAGCTTTTTGATTCGATTGGAGACTTCCTCAAATGTTCTGGGGCTCTTAATAGGGGTAAAAACTGTTTTGAGGTCAGATGACATAAAACGCCTTGATTAAGGTCTGAATGTCAGACATACACTTTTCTTAAAGGATTAAATGAGCCAGGTGTCAAGAAAAAAACAAAAAAATCAAATTTTTTGGAAAATTAATTGCAAGATATCTCAAAAATAGTAGATTACGCTCAAGAAAGGCTGTCGTCTATCCAGCGCCCAAGATATTCATGCCGCAAGAACAGCAAGCCCGGCAATCAGCCGCCAAACACGGTTCGCAAGATAGCATCGCGGGCGAGTGCTATGTTAGACTCTCTGATATCGCTTCTCAGATGAAAACGCCATCCTCGAATAAAAATCAATCTTTTCCCGCTGCATTGGGGGCGTTCCGTACTTTGCCGGCAGGTATCTGGGTATTGGGTCTTGTCTCGATGTTTATGGACATTTCCTCCGAGCTTATTTACAGCCTGCTGCCGGTATTTATGGCCACCGTCCTGGGGGCCTCCATGACCACCATCGGGCTCGTGGAGGGTGTCGCCGAAGCCGCCGCTGCGGTCACGAAAATATTTTCGGGTGCCATCAGCGACTACCTCGGGAAGCGCAAGTTGCTCGCCGTGATCGGTTACGGGCTGGCGGCGGTTGCGAAGCCGATTTTCCCTTTAGCGACCACCATCGGCTGGGTATTTGCCGGGCGGTCCATCGATCGGGTCGGCAAGGGCATTCGCGGTGCACCACGTGATGCGCTCGTGGGGGATATCGCGCCATACGAACTGCGCGGGGCGGCATACGGGCTCCGTCAGTCGCTGGATTCCGTCGGCGCCTTCATGGGTCCGCTGACCGCGGTGGCCTTCATGATATGGCTGGCAAACGATATCAGGGCGGTGCTGTGGGTTGCGGTCGTCCCTGCATTCATCGCGGTTGGATTGCTTGTCTTTGGCATTCACGATCCGCAGCGCAGGAAGGGGAACTCCGGCACGCGAAACCCTCTGACCATCTCCCAGACAAAACGCCTGCCGCTTCGTTATTGGCTCATTGTTGCACTCGGTGCGGTATTCACCCTGGCCCGCTTCAGCGAAGCGTTTCTGGTGCTGCGTGCGCAGGATGTCGGGTTGACTATCGGCTACGTGCCACTGGTAATGATCGTCATGAATGTCGTTTATACGGCGGCGGCTTATCCAGCAGGGGTTGCTGCCGATCAGGCCCATCGACGAAGCTTGCTTATTGTGGGGATTGCAGTGCTGGTTGCCGCCGATCTCGTTTTGGCCACAGCCGCCTCTCCGCTGATGGCTTTCATCGGCGCAGCGCTGTGGGGATTGCATATGGGGCTGACGCAAGGCGTTTTCGCCAAACTTGTGGCTGACGCAGCGCCCGACGAGCTGCGCGGCACCGCATTTGGTATCTTCAACCTTGTCGGTGGCGTTGCGCTCTTATCAGCGAGTGTCATTGCCGGTGCTTTTTGGACGGCCCTCGGTGCATCGGCCACGTTTTTGGCCGGGGCAGCCCTTGCCCTGCTAGCGCTGCTCGGACTGCTTGCTTACTCCTGGTCGCAGCGGACCGGCCAATAAAAAGAGTTCTGGTCATGGATCTCATCCAAAACATACTGCCGGCAGTCGAGCACTTGCGCATCGAGGGCTAGTGCCCTGCCTTTTTTGCTGCCCTCCGTATTTTGCTGAAAGGTCTTAAAAACGCTTTTAAAGAAAAGCCAAACGCACGTTCGATGGCTTAATTGGGTTGAAAATCCCTTTTTAGAGTGGTATGGTCCTTTTTCTTAATTTCATTCCCTTTCACGTAATTATCAAAGATCAACAACCCCAAGGAGATAGAAGTGGATAACTTTTCGTTCGGCCTGACGATGCTTGTTGTCGGTATGGGAGGCACGCTGGTGGCCTTGTCCCTGCTGGCCCTGCTCATGGGGCTGCTCAAAAAGCTTTTTCCGCTAAAGGAAGAGCGCCCCAGATTGCCGTCGGATGCCTGATGTTGTATCTTGGCATCAAAAAGGACGTCGAGCCCTTGCTGCTGGTTCCCATCGGCTTCGGGGCCATCCTGATCAACATCCCTTTGGCCGGCCTGATGGAAGAGGAAGGATTTCTGCGGACCATCTACGACATGGGCATAACCAACGAGCTTTTCCCGCTGCTCATTTTCGTCGGCATCGGTGCGATGACGGACTTCGGCCCGCTGCTGGAAAACCCCAAGATCTTCCTGCTCGGCGCGGCCGGCCAATTCGGTATCTTTCTGACCCTGGGACTGGCTTTACTGGTCGGCTTTGATAAGCTGGATGCCGTCGCCATCGGGGTTATCGGTGCCTGTGACGGCCCGACGGCTATCTATGTGTCGTCAAAATTCGCCCCGCACCTGCTGGGTGCCATCTCCGTTGCCGCCTACTCTTACATGTCACTTGTGCCCGTGATCCAACCGCCGATCATGAGGCTGCTGACCACCGAAAAAGAGCGGCAGATCAACATGTCGGAATTAACCCACACGAAACCGGCGTCGAAAACGACCAAAATCGTCTTTCCGATCGTGGTGACCATCTTCGGAGGGTTCATCGCTCCCAAAGGATTGCCCCTGCTGGCGACCATCATGCTCGGCAACCTGATGAAGGAGTGCGGCGTGGTGAGCCGCCTGACCAAGGCCTCGGAAAATGAGATCGCCAACGTGGTCACTCTGTTCCTTGGAATCGCCATCGGGGCCACCATGGACGGAAGAATGTTCCTGAACCCTCAAACGCTTCTGGTTTTAGCCTTCGGGTTCGTGGCCATCTGCCTGGATACGGTCTGCGGGGTTCTTTTCGGCAAAATCATGAATGTGGCGACCGGTGGAAAATTCAATCCGCTGATCGGGGCAGCCGGCATTTCAGCTTACCCCATGGCGGCGCGTGTGGTCCAAAAGGAAGGACTGAAATATAATAAGTTTAATTTCCTGCTGATGCATGCCGTCGGCGCCAATACGGGCGGTCAGGTGGGATCGGTCATGGCCGCGGCCATCATGCTTTCGGTGCTGCAGGGAATGGGGATCGTTGGGTAAAGACTGCCGACGCCGCTTTCGGCAACCAACTGAAGTAAGCCAGGCGATTGACACCGAACCGATCGGTCGCCGGCGACCGCGTGGCTATCCCTTGTACAATTTCAGGTAGGTTTCTCTGAGAACCGAGCTCGCGTCGAACACGTCTTTTTTGTATTTCTGCTCCTTGAGGTTGGTCAGCCGGAAAGATCGCGTATCCTGATCCGACCGAATGATGGCCCCCGCGGGAACCCAGGTGTTGGCGGGAACCGTCGTGCGCATGATAATGGCTCCGACTCCGACCCACACCGATTCCTCAAGAACCGAGTCATAAACAACCGCCCGGATCGCCAGGAAGCAGTCGCTTTTGATGGTCGTCGGACCGTGAACAATGACGCCGTGGGAGATGTTGCAATTGGGGCTGATGTGGACAACAGTTCCTGACCGTCCATGAATGACCACCCCATCCTGGACGCAGGTGCCGTCGTCAATGATGACGGGATGAACCTTTCCATCCGGGCCGATCTCATCCGCACGGATTACCGACAGGGGTCCGACATACACGCGAGGGCCGATGATCACGTTGCCCATAATTTGAGCGCTGGGATCAACGAAAGCGGTTGGGTCGATTTGCGGCCAGTCCCCCGCAGGATTGGGTCGTATTCCAGTTTCCGGTATGGATGCGTTCATCGGCTGATCCTCCTCTGATAGTGTAAGTGTGTCGCCCAGTCCAGCAGGTGCTCCAGGCTGAGATTCAAGGTAAAAAATAATATTACTATAAAAGAGAAAATTTCAAGGTTTCAGGTTGGAATTTATAAAATAATATCGGGTGTGTTGATTTACATTCTCATCCGGCACCGCGCCCGGCTGTGTTGGCCTTGAAGCCTTGTTTAAGGATCTGCCAATCCACCATATGCTCGATGGGAGCCCAGTCGTCGGTAAGCGGCTTATACCTGCCGCCGGATTCGCTTTCCCGGAACAAGGGCTGGCTCAACTTGGCGATGCCTTCAAGTTCGGTCCCGGCCGCCCGCCCGAGTAACCCGAAGTTTACGCTTCTGTCTGAGACGAGCACAATATTGTCGGAAGACATCGGGATACTAAAGAGGTAAACGTGACGGAATACAAGCCGAAGCGTGTTCATGATGCTCTGAAGGAGCGGTGAGTTTACCCTGGGTGCGGAAACATTCATGGCGACCATTCCCTGCTGCGAAAGCCTGGCCTTCAGTTCCGTGAAGAATTCCACAGTGGTTAGATGAAAAGGAATGTAGATTTGCTGGGTGTACGCATCGATAATGACAATGTCGTATTTTCTTTTAGTCAGGGTCACGAAGATACGCCCGTCCTGATTGAACACATCCACGTCCGGACGGAGAGCGAAATAGTTGCGGGCGATCTGGATGACCTTCGGGTCTATTTCGACACCATCCACGACGATTTGCGGGTGAAAGTAGCGGAACTGGTTTGCAATGATGCCTCCTCCCAGGCCGATGATAAGAGCATTGCGGGGCTTGCCCTCAAAAATAAATGGAAGCAGCGAATAGTAGTCGTAATAGTAATTCCGGCCGGTGAGGGGGCTGCGCTTGTTGGCGACCGTCTGAAATCCAAGATCCCCTGTCAAATACCTCTACATATTGATAGGCCGACTCCGTCGAGTAGATCTTTCCCGGCGTTTGTCTTGCCTCCGGTACCGGCAAAAGCAACGGCACCACCGCCGCTAATGAAAGCAGAGCGCTTGTTTTTCTGCTGAAGCCCAGAGCGGTGATGACAAACAGGGCTGCGGAAAAGAACATGATCGTCTTGGCGGTGCCGATGGCCGGAATGAGGACGAGGACAGGCAAAAATGTTCCGACAACACTCCCGATAGTCGAGATGCCGAAGATGCGTCCTGCAGAGACCCCTACGCGGTCGGTCTGCGCGACAATCCGTGTGAGGAAAGGGCTGGACATGCCCAGGATCACAATCGGTGGAGAGAACAGCAAAGCTATGGCTGAGAGCGATCCGAGAAATATGAACGAAAAGGACGAGTCGAGATTGCCAATGAGAGATGAGAGCCATCGGACAACGGTGAAAACCCCAAAGGGCAGCAGGACGAGAAACGCGCAAGCAGCCAGGAGCAACTTCAACAGGATATCAAGGCGTGGTTTCCGGTCAGCGAGCTTCCCGCCTAATATGTAACCGATCGCCAGGGCAATCATTATGACGCCGATGATATTGGTCCAGACAAAAGAGGAGGTACCGAAATAGGGTGCCACGAGTCGGGATGCACAAAGTTCAATGGCCATGATACACATGCCGGAAAAAAAGGAGAGCACGTAAATATACAGAAAGGATCTTTTCATTTCATGTCGGAAGGGGTTTCTGCCGGGTTTTGGAGGCCAGGCTGCATATTTTCACTTTGCTTTAGGTTCGCTGGAGCAACGACCACCCGCACAGCAGGTGGATTGGATTTTAGCGCCAAAGGCGGCAAAGGGAACGGGCACAAAATGCCCCAATCGTTGAGAACAACGCGGTGAAGCCGGGTGCACAGCAGCCGGTTTAGAAAATCCAGTCAACCGTTCGCGCGATAATCGACGGATAGAGCCCGGCCCTTTGGATTCGGTTCGAAATTACTATCATACCCTGGAATTGTCAAATGAAGTTTTTGTCATTCACCGGATACTTTTGGGGTTTTCTGCGCTGTGGGCCAAAAGAAATCCGGATCGAGTCCGAAGGTTTATTTGTTTTGTTGAATGGCGCTTAAAGGTGGTTTATTTTATGGCCATTGATAAAAAAGCACAAGAGGACCGCAGGCTATGAATGCGCATGCCGAAACACAGCCCGTCTTGATCATCGAAGACGATCAGAAAACCGCCAATCTGGTAGCCCTTTACCTCGATAAGGAAGGCTTCAAATCCGTTATCGCCCAGGACGGTCGGGAGGGCATAAAACTGGCCGAGAGCCACAATCCGACCCTGATCATTTTGGATTTAATGCTGCCTGAAATCGATGGATGGGAAGTGTGCCGGGAGATCAGGCGGCGATCCGATGTGCCGATCTTGATGCTCACCGCCCGCGGTGATGAAATTGACCGGGTTGCGGGGCTCACCCTGGGTGCCGATGATTATGTGGTCAAACCTTTCAGTCCGCGCGAGCTCGTGGCGCGGGTTAAGGCCATTTTAAGGCGCGGTCGCCTGGCTCCGGCTGCTACTCAAAGCGTGCTGACCCATGGGGACCTTTTGCTGGATCGGGAAAAACGCAAGTTGAGTGTCGCCGGGCGTCAGGTATTTCTGACACCCAATGAATATGCGCTGCTGGAGGCCCTGATGGCCAGGCCCGGGAAAACGTTTACGCGCGATGAGCTTTTGGAACGACTCTATCCAAAAGGGGAAGCCCATGTCATTGATCGGGTCATCGATGTTCACATCGGCAAGCTGCGGCAGAAAATCGAAAAAGACCCGGGCAATCCCCGGCACATCATTACCGTTCATGGTATCGGCTATCAACTTGTTGAGGAAGCCACCGGCCCTCCGGGGGATCAACCGACGTGAAAAAGCGCATCATCTGGAAACTTTTGGGGATCAACATCCTGATCATCGTGTTTGCCATTATCATCGTGTGGCTGGCTATTGATTACCTTGCCGCTGATTACCTGGCGAAGTTAATGGAAAAATATCAGGTTTCACCGATCGACACCTCCAAGATGTTTACCGATGCGGTTCATCGATATCTAATCTGGGCTACCCTGGCTTCGATTGCTCTGGCGACGCTGCTGTGTTTTGTGCTGGTCAAACGGGTTTTAGGGCCTCTGCAGCAGATGACGGAAATTACCCGCAAGATCGCTGCGGGTGATTATTCGGCCAGGGTCCCGATTAAATCGCAGGATGAAGTCGGGCAACTGGCACAGGCTTTTAACCGCATGGCCGACAGTCTGCAGAAAATTGAACAGCTGCGCAAGTCGATGACCATCGATGTGGCCCATGAGCTTCGAACACCGCTGACCAATATTCAGGGCTATCTGGAGGCCTTGATTGACGATGTGGTGTCTGCATCGAGGGAAACTTACGAGCTGTTGCTGGAAGAAACCCTGCGACTGGTCAGCCTGGTGGAAGATATTTTACAACTGGCTAAAGCCGACGCTGCCAGAGCCGACCTGCAAAAAGAAAAGATTTTACTCAAAACACTGATTGACCAGATGGTTGATTCGTTCAGATCAGGCTTTGAACAAAAAGGCATTGGAATTGAGATGCAATTTCACGAATCGGCGGATGCGGTTGAGGCGGATCCGACCAAACTGACGCAGGTGGTTCGCAATCTCATCCAAAACGCCTGGGAATATACACCGTCAGGAGGCAACCTGCGCATCTCAACTCAATTGCGTTCCGGTGAAATCAGGGTTGTTTTTTCAAACAGCGGCGGCGAAATTGCCCAAAAGGATCTTCCCTTTATTTTCGAGCGTTTTTTTCGTGGCGAAAAGTCCCGGTCACGCAAGCACGGCGGCGCCGGCATCGGCCTGGCGATCGTCAAGGAGCTGATTGAGGCCCACGGCGGTCAAGTCGGTGCCCAGATTTCCGAGGGACAGACGCATATCTGGTTTTCTTTACCCGCCTCCAATCCGCAGGCTTAAATCTTTATCAAATCTTTACAAATTCTTTATCCCTTCTGCCCTGATCGTGCTTACCTTTAGCGTCAAAAAAGAGCGCTGTTTGTATTTTAATGCCTAACCCGGGCAAGCTGGTTGAAACGAAGTGTAAATTCCGATTTACCGGGGAACCAAAAAAAGGAAATTAATCACGAAAGCACTAAATCTAAATTATGCTCGAAAGCTGGGATGCCTGGAAGCCTGAAAGCTAAGAGCTTTTGTACGAGTTGATTTTCCAGGATACAAGCTTTCTGGCCTCATAGCTTTCCAGCCTTAATTCCTTTTTCGTGTTTTCATGATGAAATCCGCCTCAGGCGAATCATAAAATTCAAAAAAACAATAATTAAGACTCTAATGCGCAGCAACAAATCAGTTACTTTGTTCATCCAATGCTTGGTCGACACCCTTTATCCTGAAGTGGCCGAAGCCATGGTGAACGTTTTTTATAAATTGGGAATTTCGTTAACCTGCCCGACCGATCAAACCTGCTGCGGGCAACCTGCATTTAATTCCGGTTATCGCCGGCAGGCCCGGGTTGCCGCCAAACATTTCATCGAGGTATTTGAAGATTCAGAAATAATTGTCTGCCCGTCGGGTTCCTGTGTGAACATGGTGCGCCACCACTATGCTGAACTGTTTCAAGGCGATTCGCAGTGGCTGCGCCGGGCGCAGCGTCTGGCCAAGCGCATATATGAATTTAGCGAATATCTGGTAGACGTTATTGAGGTCGAAGATTTAGGTGCCCGTTTTGACGGCAGGCTCACCTATCATGACTCCTGTCATTTGTTGCGTGGCATCGGCGTCAAGCAGCAGCCACGCAAATTGTTGCGTCGGGTTGCCGGTGCTGATTTTATCGAAATGCGGAATTCGGATTATTGCTGCGGATTTGGCGGTGCATTTTCAATAAAATATCCTCAAATTTCAAATGCGATGGTAACCGATAAAGTAAAAAATATTATCGATAGCGGAGCGGATGCCGTGGTCGGCTGCGATATGGGCTGTTTAATGAATATCCAGGGCAAACTCAGCCGCATCGGCAGCCCGATCAAGGTGATGCACATCGCACAAATCCTCGCATCTGAATACTGAGCTAGATGTGTTGGAATCGATGAACAATTTAACACGAAAGCACGAAAATACCAAAACACGAAAAAGCCTATTTCGTGCTTTTAATCTTTCGTGTTTTCGTGGTTTTGATTAAAAAGAATTTCACCCTTTTCGTCCCGATATAAAAGGAAAAATGACAAAAATCACGACTGAAAATTATGTGGCCGAGGCTCGCAAGGCCATTCAAAACCGGGTGCTGCAAGCGGCGCTGGCTGATCTGCAGGATCGCTTCGGTCGAGGCACAGCCGAGTGCTATCGCAAACTTCCCGAAGGACCGGATCTGCGTCTAAAAGCCCATGAAATCCGAATGAAAACCATTGAGAATCTGGATTTCGTTCTGGAGACCCTGTCCGCCAACATACGCCAAAACGGCGGCCACGTGTTTTTTGCTGAGGACACCCAAGCTGCGGTCAATTATTGCCTGGACGTTGCACACCGACACAACGTCAAGCGGGTGGTTAAAGGAAAATCCATGGTGAGCGAAGAGATCGGCTTAAACGATGCGCTTATTGAGGCCGGCATTGATGTATCCGAAACCGACCTGGGCGAATACATCATCCAGCTGGCCGGTGAGACTCCTTCTCATATCATCGCGCCCGCCATTCATAAAACGCGCATTGATATCGGCCATCTTTTTGCGGACAAACTCGATCTACCCTTCATTACCGCCGGAAGGCCTTACGGGAAAAATTTCTGACTGCCGATATGGGCACCTCAGGCTGCAATCTCGCCTGCGCTGAAACCGGCCATATTGTGACCGTTTCAAACGAGGGCAATATCCGCATGTCCACTACCTTGCCAAGGGTGCATGTTGCCATCATGGGAATGGAGCGCGTCGCCGCCCGGCTGGCGGATCACGATATGCTTTTAAGGCTTCTTTGCCGGGGCGCTGCCGCGCAGAATATAGCAACCTACGTCAGCTATATCGGCGGACCCCGCTCAGCAGCTCAGGCTGACGGTCCGCAGGAATTTCATGTGGTTGTGCTGGATAACGGGCGCAGCCGAATTCTGGCGGATGAAGAATTTCGCGAAATGCTGTGCTGCATCCGATGTGCGGCCTGTCTGAATGTGTGTCCGGTTTATGCGAAAATCGGCGGACATTCATACGGCTACCCCTATTGCGGACCGGTGGGGGCAGTGGTAACACCGCTGCTGGTGGGGATTAATCGGGCAAAGGATCTGTGCCTGGGGGAAACGCTTTGCGGCGCCTGCCAGGATATCTGCCCGGTGAATATTAATATTCCGCGAATGTTGCTGGCTTTAAGAACCAAGCTGGCTGAAGGCGATACCGCCTGGGGAGTAAAGCCGGCCAACCGGAAGGAAGCGCTTGTCATGCGCGGCTGGTCGTGGATGATTCGCAACCGGGCAGTTTATGACCGCCTCCTGCGGCTGGCGGCCTTTGGACAAAAGTTTATTCCGCAAAAAGATGGCATGCTTCGCCGGCTACCGCCGCCGATGAGCGGCTGGACGCAGGGACGCAATATAAGACCCCTGGCCAAAGAAAGTTTTATTCACCGCTGGCAAAAGGCTAAAAATGGAAAATAACCGACAGGCGGAATTCATTCGTAAAATAAAAGAAGCGCTCGGCAGATCGGCACCTGATCCCGATTCAAAAAAGGATCTGTTTGCCGATAAAATGTCGGATGAAACCCGGGCTGTTCTTACGCGAATAAAGGAGCGAACCGCTGCTGAAAGACAAAAGCTTTTAGACAGCCTTATTGAAGCCGCCAAGCCCATCAACTTGAAAGTGACGGCCTTTAGGGATAGCCATTCGGTTGCGACGGCCTTCGCGAATCTGGTTCGCGAAAAAGCGCCCGAATGGGGAGATAAAAAAAGCGTGGCGGCCTGGAAGCACCCCCTGATCGAAAGCTTAAACCTGCCTGAGGTCCTTGCGGAACAGGCAGTGCCGGATTATTTTGCCGATTTGCAAAAGACCGATGCGCAATACCTTCGCCGGCGCATTATCGATTCTTATATCGGAATCACTTCGGCTGATTTCTGCCTGGCGGACACCGCCACCCTGGTGATGAAAACGCGACCCGGTCAGGCGCGCTACGTTTCTCTGGTACCTTCAATCCATGTGGAGTTTATCGAACACAGCCAGGTGATTGCTAACTTAAAGGAACTTTACGCCCTCTTGAAATGGGATCCGCAGCAGAACAAAGAAGGTTTAACCAATTGCATGTCCTGGGTGTCCGGTCCCAGCAAAACCGCCGATATCGAAGCCACTATGGTTGACGGTGCCCACG
>JARRJQ010000012.1:0-14637 GCA_037388985.1 Desulfobacterales bacterium
AACTCTTCAACATCCTTCTCAATATCTTCGGTGCCTAAGAGATGCTTCACCATTGCAAGGCTTTCATGGTTTGAAAGCCTGTTTAACGTCACCTGGCTAAGGTAAGATCTTCCGCTCCAGCTGTGCACAAATTCCGGTCGGTATGTGAAAATCAAAAAAACCCTGGCACCCGTTATTCTATCAAGCCAATACTTCAAAGACTCTTCAGAGCTTTTATCAATCCAGTGCAGATCCTCAAAAGCCATGATCAGCGGCCGGATCTCCGAACCCATTAAAGCGATTCGGGTCATGGCATCTATGATTCGATCTTTTTTGGCTTCAGGGCTCATACGAATCTGGTCGATGCCGCTTTCTTTGACTGATAGAAGTTCCAATAAATAGGGAAGCGTAGAAGCTTGATCTGTGCCCAAAACAGTCAGACCTTTTTTAATCTTTTCTGTGATCTCCGAATCTCCGTCAGTTTCGCGGATGTCAAAATTTGATTTCAGAATATCGATTACCGGGTGATAGGCTATATTTCTGCTGTAGGATAGACACTTGCCTTCCAGGAATGTCGCATCTTCGTTGATAATCGCTTTTCTGAACTCATATAAAAGCCTTGATTTGCCAACCCCGGCCTCGGATACGATTGAAAATGCCTGTCCGCGACCTGTTTTGGCCCGCTCAAATCCTTCCAGCAGCAATTCAAGTTCACGTTCCCTCCCCACAAATGGCGTAAGTCCTCTTTCAGCGCTGACATCAAAACGCGTTCTTCTTGTACTGGGCGCAATGGCCCTGTAAATTGCCACAGGCGCCTCTTTGCCTTTGATTTGTCTTTGTCCCAGAGCTTCAAAACGAAAGAATCCCTCGGTAAGTTTGAAGGTATCCCCTGTAATGTAAGTTGTCCCCGGCTCTGCCAATTGCTCCATCCGAGAAGCGATATTCACCGTATCTCCCACAGCCTTAAATTCCACCCGCAGGTCATTTCCCAGTGTACCCACGACTACCGAACCGGTATGAATGCCGATTCGCATTCTAATTGGAGGGATATCTTTTTTACCATGTCTCAATTTGTCATTGAATTTCGCTACTTCTCGGTGGATGACCAGGGAGGATCGGATGGCTCGCTGAGGGGCATCCTCTAAGGTAATTGGTGCGCCAAACAGGGCCATGATCCCGTCACCGGTCATTTCATTTACGGTACCTTCATAGTCATGAACCTTGTGGATGAGGATTTCATAAACCTTATCCATAATGGTATAAGCATCTTCAGGCCCGAGTTTCTCAGAAAGCCGGGTGAAGCCCTCCATATCGCAAAACATCACTGTGACTTGTTTCCGTTCACCTTCAATTCTATCTCTTTGGGATATAATTTTCTCGGTAAGACCTTTGGGAAGGTATTTTTGAATCTTTGTTAATTTTTCATCAAAGGAAAGTTCTTTGGTAGAAATTTCTGCGGGAATGGATAGCTTATAGCCACATTTTCCGCAAAATTCATATTCACTTGGATTCCCAAACTTGCAGTTTGGACACAATTTTTCTAATTTTGTTCCGCACTTTCCGCAGAAATTCATGCCATCGGCATTATCAAACTGACACTCAGGGCATTGCATATTTGTGCCCTCCCTTAATTGCCATGCCGTTCGAATGATATTGCAGAAACGAAGGATGGTAAAACTTGAAATATCGCAACTATGACTTTGTGTCAAACTTTAGGGCATCCAACACATTGGATCGGGAAACCAATCTGAATGCCTTGTATCAACACTTTTTAGACATAATTAGCTTTTCTCTTCTCCCAATAGTTCAGCAAATCATATCTTTAAACCCAACATGACTTGAATTTAATTTATAGTATAAAACTATTTTTTTAAGGCGATCATTTCATGCAGCTTCGCCTTTGCGTACCATCGACCTGCTGCCATAACACCCCGGAGATTTTTGATATTGGCGACATCGTCCAATGGATTCTCTTCGACTAAAAGTAGATCGGCTCTTTTGCCAACTTCGATGGTGCCAAAATCATCCGCTCCGGTCATCGCCTGGATGACTTTTGAGGCATTTACCGTACCGGCAGTAATCGCTTCATAAGGCGTAAAACCGTTCTCTATAAGAATTCGCAGTTCATCGTGGATCGAAAAGCCGGGGACAATACCCATCCCTCCGGTGCCGGCATCGGTTGATAAAAGCAAGGGTATGCCTGCCTTTTTTAACTTTATCAGCAGCAGTCTCTCTAAATTGTACTTAAAGAACGCAAAATCTTCATATCCTTTAAATATCACTAAATGCTTTTCTTTTCCGTTGCGAAAGTCGTCCAGATACCCTTTGCAAATATATTGATTTTCCGGGCGCGCCAGAAATGCGTCTGTCTCATGAAGTTTTTTAACGATACCCTCACCGACGACCAGAGTCGTACAGACTGGAACATTTGCCGCCCGCAGCTTATCGACGGTAGCCGATATGATGTTCCCATATCTTTTGTCTATCTCTCGAATATCAAGGCCGATCATCGTTTTATGCTGTTGCGCAGCTGTCTGAATGATATAGCGAAACCATTCTTCTCGCCCGAGTTTTCTGGCGCGGTAAAAATCAACAAATTCAAAATCCAACTCCTCGATATGCGCAATTTCATCCATGCCCTCTGACAGAACACCATCCAGCCCGACCGAAAATGGAATATGACCCGCTGTGTGAAAACCCAATTGTTTTGCGGTCAGCATGGCCTTATGAAATTCGTCTTTTGAGACAAAGGAATAAATCTTTAGAAAATCGAAACCAGCATCTTTTTGTTCACGAACAAATCTCTGAGGATCTTCAACAGGCCCATATAAAATCGTGCCGCAGGTAAAAACAGTCGGCCCGCTGAGCTTCCCCTTGTTGATTGCATCCCGCCACACAAGAAGGTAATCGGGAGAATCTCCTACAGAACCGAAACACCTGATCGTGGTCACACCGTTTGCCAGATACAAATCAAATGGCGAAACCGGCCACACGGGGCTCAACCAATCATCTCTCGTGTGCATATGCATATCGGCCAGACCGGGCATCAAATATGTTCCTGACCCCTCAATAATTTTCGAATTTTTCGGTATGGCGATTTCATTTGCCGGACCGATTTTTATGATTTGTTTACCTTTTACCAGAACAGTTTGGTTTTTAACTATTTTTTCATCGGTCATCGGGATAAGATTTACATTTTGAAATGCCGTAATGGGGTTTTCGGAACAGCTCACAAAAAATAACGCAACAACCAGCACTAACCGAAAATATTTGAGATTCATCTTTATTGCTGTTTTTATAATTGTTTTCATTGAGATTCGAAATTAGCTAAAAATCAACAGCTTATACGGGATCATCGAAAAAGTTCCAGTTGAATAATCCTGATAGTTATCTGATGACGATGATCGAGCAGAAAAAATCAGTGATCTTCGTGGTTATCAGAGCCTTCCCCGGGCCTAAAGATGTTTCTTAAAAAATTCAAGCTGATCGCTTGCGGCTTTTTCGAAGTTATCTCCAATATAGATGTCAAAGTGGCCGATCGGGTAGTATATGGCTTCTGCATATTTACCCAATTGTTTTTCAGCTTCTTCTGCCGCGCTTATAGGCACTATACGATCATCTTCACATATTTGGAGCAAAACCGGACAACGAACGAACTGGGCCTGTTTAACCGGTCTGTATTTATCTCCACGGATATTGATGCGCGCACAGACCTCGTTGATAAAATTAGCCGGTGCATATTTACTGAAAAAGTCATAAGCATCTTGAGTCGTCATACAGGCAATACTTCCCGGTTTTCCGACGATTGGTATTTTATGGGGCGAAAGCCCAAACCAGGATCTAAAATAATCACGTTGTCCGTGCATTACCATACGAAGTAGATATTTGATGCCAACTCTTTTTAAAAACATCTCTCCAGAGGCATAACCATCCAGACCCGGACATTGCGCAACGACACAGGCGATCTGATGGTCTTTTGCAGCGGTTACGATAACATGACCACCGCTCAAAGAGGTGCCCCAAAGCGCAATTTTTGCCGGATCAATCTCTTCAAGTCCTCGTGCATAAGCGATCGCTGCAGACCAATCTTCCAGCTGGTAGGGAATCCAGATCAACTGTCGGGGTTCACCGCCACTATCACCAAAATACCGGTAATCAAAAATCAATACCGCAAAGCCGGCTTCCTGATAGCGAATAGCGTAAGATTCCAGGAACATATCCTTAGTACCCCCAAATCCATTGCCCATGATAATACAGGGAGCCGGAGCAGACATTTTCTCAGGCAGATACAGCCATGCACTTAACGACGTTTCATTGACTTTAAAACTGACATCCTTTCTTATAAAGGATGCTTTTGGGTTTGCTTCTTTGGTAAGTCGTGTTCCTTGATCCAGGGGTTGCTTTGGAACTTCGAAGCCTGGGACGAAGGTCACCACAAATAGATAAATGATAATGGCTCCAATCACAACGCCAAAAGCCTGAAGAATCCTTTTTGCTATTTTCATTTCTCAGCCTTTTGAATTCGATTGGCGCCATCGAAAGTATACATAAGACTCTCTTTCATTTCGTAGTGCTGTGATCGATCGTCATGCCTTGAAAGCACCTTCCTCGCTTTACCAAGCACAACCGATTTTTCGTAATCCTCACCGGCAAATTGCTTCACCGCTTCCAAAGAATCAAAACACGTAAGGAATAAACATCTGCGTTTGCTTTTGATAGGCTTGGTAGGCCACCCCAAAATACTGGCTGTTCTCCGCTTCCTCCGCTTTCGCCGTCAGGGTCAGGAATAAACTGGCGCCCAATGCCAGCAAACTTCCGATCCAGGAAGGCGATTTGAAGAATGCCCCCCATACCAGAAACAGCAGCGAGCTATACAGCGGATGCCGAATATACTTATACACACCAATCGTGACCAACTTGGTTGTTTTCTCCATTCCAATCAAGCCTTCGCCGGCTCGATTCGCATCCGGTTTGCCGATCAACCGCAGCAAACGCAAACCCTCAATCACCAAAAACAGTGAAAGCACCAGTAAAACCCATGAGATCAGTTGATGCCAGGCTAAGGGTGCGATAAACCAGGCATCCAGATTCAAAATCACCAGAGCCGTTATCATCTCCCAGGCAAAAAAACGATAAAAGCCGTGGAAGCGGAAGCTCCGTAATGACTCGCGCGAAACGATCACCAGCAGCAGTGTGATGATCCCGAAAATGATTGCTTTTAACCAAAAGGGCATATTCAATTCTTTATAAAGAAGGACGCTGCCAGCCGCCTAAAGCGGCTTCAAGGCTGCGGGCTACCGCCAATGCAACATCCTCGCGCCAGGGACGAGCCACGATTTGTACACCTATTGGCAGGCCCTCCGGCGATGTACCCCCCCGCACGACAGCCGCCGGCCAACCGGTCAGGTTGTAACTCATCGTGTAACTGAAGGCGGGAAGTTTATCTTCTTCAATTGTTGCGCCGTGAAGTACGGCAGGTGTCGCGTTGACCGGACAGATGATGACGTCATAATTTTCTAAAAATGAAAGCATGGTGCTTCTAAACATATCCAATTGAAATATGAGACCGATGGCATCCGCTGCCGACAGGGCTCTTGCTTTCTGAATTTCCAAAAGTGCCTGCATGAGGGGGTGATATTCATGGGTGCCAACTATATCAAGTGCAAATTGTATGCTGGCACCGCCATCTGCAACGAAAAGCCCCATAAAAATATCATACGTTTGTTCAATTCCTGTCGGCCGGGCCTCTTCTACGATTAGGCCCTCATCTGCAAGAGATTTTGCCGCCGCTTTGATCACCTCAGCCGTTTCAGGAGTTGGTGAGACAATACCGTTATCGGTGTGAAAAGAGACCTTGAGGCTCTTCAAATCAACAGCACCGGGATCCCTCAGAGGCATTGGGATAACACCCGCATCCCGCCAGTCTACTCCGTACAAAACGGGCATGGTTAAAATTAAATCCTCAACATATCGAGCCATGGGACCTGGCTGCCAAATCGTATCTAACACGCCGCCCGGAGGTAAAAAGTGACCGGTTCTGGGGAAGCGTCCTGTATTCGGCTTTATACCGGCAATTCCGCAGAAATGAGACGGTAATCGGATACTGCCACCCGCATCATTGCCCAGACCGAGTGGGGAACCCCCTGCAGCAATAATTGCCGCCTCCCCACCGCTGCTTCCGCCGGGTGTGCGTTGAAGGTCGTAGGGATTGTTCGTTCGCCCGTATACCAGGTTGTCACTTTCGAAGGCCAGACCCACTTCAGGTAAATTGGTTTTGCCCAGTATAATCGCACCGGCCTTCTTCATTCGCTTAACAACTGTCGCATCTTCACCCGGAATAAATTCCGCTCGCCCCTTGGTACCACTGGTAGAGATTATGCCTGCCGTTTCGATGTTATCTTTAATTGTAACCGGTACACCATGAAGAGGGCCTTTTATCTCTCCTCTGGCCAACGATGTGTCAGCCTCACGAGCTTGTTCAAGGGCACTGTCTGCCGCAAGTTGCACAACCGCATTAAGTTTGGGATTAACCTGCTCAATCCGTTGCAGATAGGCATTAACGACTTCCTCTGAAGAAATTTCTTTTGCTTTAATGGATTTCGCCAGTGTTGCAGCTGATGTATAAATCAAATCATTCATCATATTCCTCCTTTAATGATAGTATTAAGCTTAAAGGATATTCGGAAAAACGCGATCAACGAAGCTGTTTCGAAATAGTCCTTTAGGGTCGCACTTCTGGTGAAATTCGTTGAATTGGTCATAGGACTGGTTGATCGTACCTTCGAAGCGATGAATTTCATCCATCAGAATTTTGAAGCACCCGTCCATGATCTGGTGGACTTCTTCAGGCTCTAATTTCTCTGACATGCCGGTATAATTGGCTACATCAGCGAAAAGGACCTTGACCACCTTACGCTCACCGGCCAGGGAGCTGCGGGTGGTCAGGATTTTATCGGCTAAAAATTTGAGCGTGTAAGATTGGGGTTCTGAATATCTGACCGAAGGGGTTTCTTCAGGAGGTTTTAAGTCTCGACCACATTTTTCGCAAAACTTGCTATCAGGGGGATTCGATGCCTCGCAATTTAGGCAATAAATATCACCCTGTAATGGTGCACCAAAACTTCTACAAAAAATCGCTTCTTCGCGATTCTCAAACTGACACTTCGGGCATTTCATCGGGGTGCCCCATATTTAAAGTTTTACCAGTTTGAATACAAGCTAGCTTGTAATGTAGAAGCTATTCTGGATGGTAACGCTTGAAATATCGTAAATATGACGTTATGTCAAATTAGAGAACATCGCCTGTCTGACGACTCAGCGCAAAGGGCGTACCGCCGATCCACCAGATCTCCGCCTTAGGCGAACGTCCTCATTTCTTTAAGCCCGACAGGCCTGATGGCCTTCATTCCACCGCTTGATCCATTCACGCACATCTTTTGGCGGCGCATAGGGCTTTTCTCGGCGCTCTAAAATGAGAGATTGGGTAGGACATTTAAAAATGCAGACTCCACAGTCGATACACAGCATTTGATCCGCGAGCCTTCTCCTTTCTAACTGTCCATGCATGCCGGGCAGACGGCCATGCATTTCCAGCAAGTATATTGGAACCCGATGAACTGGGCCTGGTAAAGACTTAAGAGAATGGGGTCTTTGAGCAGCGATTTCTGTTCGTCAGGGGAAGCTCCGATGAACTTCCGTAAATACCTTAATCCGCCACCGATGCCATAAGGCTGAGAGGCTTTTAAGCATTTAATCTGATCTGTCTTGCCCTCCACATCTAAGGCCCGGCCCGGACAAGATTCAACGCAAAGACCGCATTCTGTGCAAAGATCCTCTTGAACAGCAGGATCCGAGCTCAAAGGCAGCTCCGTTAAAATGGCCGTGAAGATGATGCGGGTTCCGAACCGTGGATGAATGACCAGGTTATGACGTCCGAAGACCCCGAGCCCCGCCGCTACCGCGGCATGTCGCATGGACAGGTCACCGACAAGTCCCATAACTTCGGGTCCCATATCAAGCGGGTAGGAAAAAGGCACCGGAGCGGCCTTTGATCCGAATTGATTTTCTACATAACGGCCCATGAGATAGTTGTTCTTCAAAGAGAGTTCCATGCCCCCCATGCGGGAAGTCATGCTGATCCTCGCATTTTCACTTTCCACTGCCCCATGGTTTTCACGATACCCCAGGACAATAATAGATTTAACCCCGTCAAGCAGGGTTCGGGGATCGGGAGATTTAGGGGAGTTGTAATCCTCTATTGCCGCAATTCCAACTGCATCTGCTCCCAGCTCATAGCCAAACTCTTTAATATGTTCTTTGTCCATAATTCCTCCCATACGCGATTTCATATCAGAAAATACCGATCGGTATATTAACAGTGAAAAAAATTTATGCCTGCTCGATGGCCGCTATGATCCGCTCCACTTCATCCAGGGCATTGAGGATGAAGCCTTCTTCTCCGGTTGTTTTGGCCATGGCAAATCCGCCCTCAACCAGGGATATGATGATTTCGGCGACACGTTTGGCGTTGGTTTCCGCCTTTATTTCACCATGCGCTTTTCCTTTATCGATGATATGGATGAGGCCGGTTTTCCATTGCTCAATTCCTTTGAGCACGGAGGCATGCAAATCCTTGTTCAAATCGTCGGCATCGGCAGCGGTATTGAGAACGGGACATCCGCCGTTGGCCAACACCGTTTTGTAAATATTCCGGTAGGTTTTGGGATAAGCGCGCAGCTTATGGAGTGGCGTGTCGGCTTTTTTAATGTTGAAAAGCAGATTTTTAATAATAAATCCGAGATTGTGCTCGAAGGCCGAAACCGCCACTTCGTCCTTGTTCTTGAAATTGCCGTAAATGCTGCCCTTGGTGAGCCCGGTTGCCGTGGTCAGATCCGACAAAGATGTGCCGGCGTAACCTTTTCGATTGAAAACCGGCGCTGCTTTTTCAATGATGTACTGTCGGGTGCGTTCCGCCTTATTAAAATCAAAGTAGCGCATAATTTTATAAATACCAATCGGTATATTTTTAGTCAAGCAAAAACTTCAAACTGAGTAAAAAAAGGGGGCATCCGCAATATAAGATGTCCCCTTTTATTTCAAGCCTACTTGATTGAAGTGGCGATAGGTGGATTCACCATCATCATCGATATCTTCTTTTTAGTCAATTTGAACTTTGGATCATACATTTTGGGATTTATAATAGTCTCAGGTTCGGTCGAACGCCATGTAAAATTGCATTCCTTACAGATATACATCTCCCATTCATTGCCGACAGGTGATCGAGTCAGCAAATTGGCATTTTTTGAATCACATCTCGGACAAATCATAATACGTCCTCCTATTTTCGCATTAGCTTCTTTATCTTTCGCATCCACTCATCGGTGTTTTCCGGCAGCTCTATTGTGTGTGCATCTTCATTGATGGGTTCCGGCGGCACAGGGGTCGTTGCATCAATAATGACTTTAGAGCTCATACCGGGAGGATCGGATGACGGGTCGAGAGGCATCCCCGGACAATTTTGGATAATGGATATGTGCTTGGCAGGATCAACCCGCGTGGCCAGCGCCCACATAACCTGGTTAATATTGAAAGGATCAACGAACTCATCAACGACAATGATGATTTTGGCATATGGCATTCCATGCGGAGTTGAAAGTAACCGCATTGCAACAGCCTTGCCATAGCCGCCCATGCGGCATTTAGTGGATACAATCTCAACCGTTCCATGGACATATATGGCATTTACTGCAACAACTTCCGGCATCGACGCTTTAAGTTGTCGGTATACGGGCAAACTGGTATTCAATGCAATCAGGTAATCGACTTCAGTCCAGGGTATGCTCAGGTAGAGGTTTTCAAATATCGGATTCGCCCTGTATGTTATTGCATGAATTTTGATTTCTGGCTGCAATCGTGTTCCGGAATATCCGCCGGTAAATTCACCAAATGGCCCTTCAACCGATCGCTTTCGCGGCAGGATTTCACCTTCTATAATCATTTCAGCACCGGAGGGCACATCAAGATCCGATGTCTCTGCCTTTATCAATTGATAGGGTTCTCCGCGAAGTGCCCCGGCGTATTCATACTCCGATTCGCCATACTCCAGCGGGGTGCTCGAGATAAAAGTGATAATCGGTTCATTGCCAATGGCAATCGCAACCGGGAGCGGTTCATTTCGTTCTTCCGCTTTTCGGATATGAATGGCGATGTCATGAAAGACCAGTGGTTGAATATTAAGGCGGTCTTTTCCGGTGACCTGGATTCGGTAGGTTCCGACATTCTGCTTCCTTAAATTGTCGGGTTCTTCAGGATCTCGCGTAATAACACAGGCCTTGGACAGATAGCACCCGCCGTCATATTTATTGCTCCGGTACAATGGAAGCACTTCAAACAGGTTAATATTGCTCGTGATCTTAATCTCTTTACAGGGGGCATCTTTTAACCATATCGGCTTGATGACTTTCCCCGGCCACCGCTTATTAAGCTCAAAAAACTGATCTTTGATTATGGTGTCCATCGGAAGGCCGAGCATAAGTGCATGGTTTGCCCAGGACCCGTGCACATTCAGCACAAGACGGTTAACATAACCTTTTACCTTCTCAAATAACAGCGCAGGCGCGTAATGGCCGCAATTGATTGCCGCCTGTGCAGCTGCCGATATGTCCGGTTCGGGCATAACCGGTTCGGTAATTCGCACCAGCTGATCATTCTGATCGAGTATGTCAAGAAAGTCACGTAAGCTATGGTAATTCATACGTCATCCACCTGTTGATTTTAATAAGAATTCGTTTAAGGTTGTGATATCATCCATTCCAGTAGGTTAAAGTGAGCCTGAGATTTGATTCCGTATCATAGGTCCGGCATTTGCTGCCGATACATTGAGCGCAGATAAGAAGTTGTTCGTCTATCGGAGCGAAGCCGGCTTGAGGCAGAGTCACTGTGCCTGAACAAACAGTCCCCTGTCGTCTTCAAGCTCATAAAGCTTTTCAATCATGAACTCAACGTACTTTTCGCACTTGTCCTTCCAGATGCCCGATTCCAGAAACTTCTGGTATTCATCAGGTTTGGAAAGATCCATGCCGATAAGTCTCTGGCAGGTGATGTCTCCGAAATGCCGGTTGAATTCCGTGACAATTTTAGCCGAAAAGGCGCGTATGGCGTGGCGCGCCTGTTTGGCTCGCTCTTTATCGCTCAGCGGACAGCTATGCCGCAGCCCAAGGCACACGGCGGATGCCGAGACCACTCCGCACGGGGCATTCTGATAGCCGCCGATACCTCCCATAAATGGAATGCCCGTCCATAGAAAATCTTCGTTGTCCAGACCATATGCCTCCCACATAACTTGCAGGATGGAAGGTCCTCAGTGATATCCCCGGACCATGAGTTCCAATGCACGTTTCTTGGCCATTTCAACCGACATTTTCATCTCCATGTCCATATCCTCCCCGATAAAATGGTTAGCAAGATTTCTTTTCCCGAATTTTTACAAACATTTTTGTCAGAGCGAGAATTGCAAATTAATTCTTTCAAATTGATTTTTCGCATTTTGACCGCGTTTCATTTTCTCTTTAAGGATCAGTCTTTAACAAGACCGGGTGTCTGGTTTGCCTTGCCTTTATGAAAGTCAGGGTGGTCCCGTTCAATAAAGCGACGCAAACCTTCTGCTGTTTCAGGCTGAAATATGGAACGGTTGAAACATTGAGCTTCTATGCGCAGGCCTTCTTCCAGGGGAAGACCGAAGCCTCGAACAGCGGCTTCTTTGTCAGTGCGCATCGCCGGTTGCGGCAAGCCGCAGATAAAACGGGCCATTTCCATTGCCACTTTCAGAGACTCTCCTTTGGGCACCACCTGGTTCACCAGACCGATACGCTCTGCTTCCTGAGCGTCAATAACCCTTCCGGTAATAATAAGCTCCAGCGCCCGGCCCATGCCGATAATACGCGGCAAACGCTGGGTTCCACCGTCGCCCAGGCCAATGTTCCAACGTCGGCAAGTCACTCCGAAGGTCGCATGCTTTTCTGCGATACGGATATCGGCAAAGCATGCCCATTCGAGACCTCCTGCGTATGCTAAACCATTGATGGCCGCAATAATCGGTTTATATATATCCGTCCAGCGGGTTGGGCCAAGGTAGCCCGGCTTTTCTCCGCGATTGTGTGCGGCTACCTCTGCAGGCTCAGCGGAAACCGGCGGATCCTTAAGATCGCCTCCCGAACAAAACGCTTTTTCCCCGGAACCGGTGATAATGGCCACCTTGGCACCTTCATCTTCCCGAAAGCGGCTCCATGCATGTACCAATTCTGAGTGAGCAACCGGTCCAATACAATTCATCACTTCCGGTCGATTGAAGCGAATAATCCGTATCTCTTCAAGCTCCTCATAGATTATTTGGCTATAGTTCATTGCCCTCTCCTGATGCGTCCCTAAACCAAAAAGAAGTTTGCCTTGCGGTTGTTTCTTCGGGATTGGGACCGGACCCGGCCTTTAACGGGCGACCCAATTGTAATATGACAACCGATTCAATTCTTTAATCGCCGCCTTTTATCTCAGTCTTCCAGCCCCATTTTTTTCAGTAATGCCTGAAACCGTGGATCCGAATGCATGTAGTCATGTGAAGGCACAGACTTGATTATACAAAATGCGGGATCGCGTTCCTCATAGGCCTTTTCCAGCCATGCGATTGCCTTTTCCACATCACCCATCCCGGCATATACCCTCGATATGAACACAGCGGAAAAGTACTTTTCTTTAGAAATCTCAATAAATCTATTGACGATTTTCTGGGCCTCGCCTTTCTTTCCCGCAACGCCGTAAGCATATCCAAGCGCACTCAATAAAAAGGGATTTTCCGGAAAAAGATTTGCCCCTCTTTTTAGTGTTGCAATAGCCTCCTCATAAATCCCTTTTTTTGCATAGGCCAGCCCCAGATTCGCCATTGCAGGGGGATCGTTTGGAACCATCTCAAGGAATCTCTGCAAAATTTCTATCGCCTGGTCGTACTGACCTATCATCGTAAAGCCCAATCCCAAAAAGGAGTTGATTGGAATTGACAAAGGATCCAGTTCAAAAGCCCGTTTTAGGGCTGCGATAGCCTCACCAGGGTGCCCAACGCAAAATTGATACCAGCCATAAAAGTGATGGGCCCTCCAGAGACCCGGGTTCAGCTTGATTGCCTGACTAAAAGCCTCCTCCGCACCCATCCAGTCGTATTCATAGGTCATTTTGACGACGCCAATCGCGACATGTGCATCAGCAAGCATGTTGTCGATCTCAAGCGCCCTGGTGGCCGCAACCTTTGCCCTGTCGTAGCTTAATTTGGGGGAATAGGGGCTGAATAATGCAATATTGGCATAATATGTAGAAAGTCGCGCATAAGCCAGCGCATTGTTTGGGTCTAACGCAATCGACTGCTCAAGATAATCAATGGCTTTTTTAGGTTCCCTTTTGCTCCATGAAAATAGCGCCTTGAGATAAAAATCGTGCGACTGCTGATCTTCGGTGGATCTGCTGACCAATTCTCTATCACTCTTATCCAGAAGCGAAACTTCAAATTTTTTCGCAATGGCCTGAGCGATCTCTTCCTGAATGGCAAACACATCTTTTAGCTCTCGATCAAAAGTCTCTGACCAAAGATGGGTGTCATCGGCTACATTGATAAGCTGAGCCGTAATTCTCAACCGGTTGCCTGCTTTCCTCACACTTCCTTCAAGCACATTATTTACGTTAAGCTGCTTGCCGATCGTGCGCAGGTCGACATCTTTTCCCTTAAAACAAAATGCTGAGGTCCGTGAAATGACCTTCAACCCTTTGAGTTTGGCCAATTCGCTGATGAGCTCTTCAGTGATGCCGTCGCTGAAATACTCTTGTTCCGGGTCGTTGCTCATGTTGACAAACGGCAACACGGCAATAGATGGTTTTGCTGGAGTTGCCGATTTTACTGCACTCACTTGGGCAGTCACCTCATTGAGAAATGAGACAACCCGATAGACGGGTACCGGTTCCTTTATGTTTTTGACGGTCTTTTCTCCTAAGTATTCGTATGCAACTTTCAACCTGTTTTTAACCTGCCGGTAAACAAAATCGGAAATACAAATACCTCCGGGTTCGGCAAGCGACTCTAAACGCGCTGCGATATTAACTCCATCACCGTAAATACGATCTTCGTCTTCAACGACATCGCCCAGATTAACGCCGATACGAAACTCCATTTTCCGCTCCTTATGCAATTCGGCATTTCGTTCGGCAAGCTCTCGTTGAACCTCGACTGCGCAATTCACAGCATCTACCACGCTGGTGAATTCAGCCAGCATATTGTCCCCGGTGGCGTCCACTACATGGCCACGGAATTTTTGAATGAGATTTGACAGGGCAGAGCGATAAGTTGTCAGTGTGCGGATGGTTGAATCCTCATCATCTTGCATCATACGGCTGTAACCTTTGACATCAGCGCTGAGGATTGCGACGAGTTTACGTTTAAAACCATTTTCTGCCATGAAGTCAGCCCCATTTATAAGGTTTCAAACAGAGTACTCAGTATGCGCATGATTCAAAGGCACGCAAAAATAAGAAAGAGGATTCGGTTCTAGAAATGGAGAGCCGTTTCGGCTCAGGTAAAACAGGAGAACCAAAAATAGCAAATACGCATTCATATCCAAATCG
>JARRJQ010000013.1:0-38678 GCA_037388985.1 Desulfobacterales bacterium
CGGCGATAAGCTGGGCCATTTTGCCGGAGAAGGTAAAATGACCCTTTCGGCGGATGATCCATATAATTTGAGCAAGATTCAAACCGATGCCCGTTTGAAAATCACAAACTGGCAGCTTGAAGATGTGCTGGGCATACTGGCTTCCCGTGGGAACTATCCGTCGGGAAAGGGACGCTTAAACGCCGATCTGGCGTTGCAGGGAAGCTTTGCTGAAAATCTGGAAATAAACGGAAAGCTATCCCTGGATAGATTGGAATTGCGCGGCGGCCCACTGGGCAACGATCATCCCCTGATAAAAGGTATCGGTGCGCAAATCGAGGCAACTATCGCCCACGACATGCTAACTTTAAGACAATTCAGGTTTAAATCCTCTCTGGCCAACGGAGCCGCACAGGGGACTTTTACCAGCGAAGGACAAAATCAATTGCAAAGCTCGGCCGAAATTGACCTGGCCGAAGTTTTTTCCCAGCTGCCGCACACGTTGAACCTGCGGCGGGATATCGCGCTGTCTGAAGGGAAATTAAAGCTGTCTGTCGGTCTTAAAACATCAAACTCAATCAGCTCTTTTGATGGCAATGCCCGGATCGATAGCTTAAAAGGCGTCAGCAGAGGTAAAACGATCGCCTGGAATCAGCCCATAGCGGTAAAGGCCCGCGGTGAAATACGCCCGGATGGCACCTGGCTGGATGCCTTGTCGCTGCGCTCATCTTTTATGAATGCGGACTGCCGAGGCGATCTTGGCCATCTACAAGCAACGCTTTCAGCGGATCTGGCTTCGGCTCTCAGAGAATCAAAGAAATTTATCAACATTAGCCAATGGGATGGCTCCGGTCAACTGTTCGCAAAGCTTCAATCAAAAGAAATTTCACCCCATCGAAACAGCGGATCGTTAAATTTGGAAATTCGTCATCTGGCTTTGAGCCGCAATGGCCATATCATCCTTCCGCAGCAAGATCTCGAAGCCGATTTGACCACAACCGTCCAGCAAGGTAAGAATCTGAGCACCAGTAGATTTGAACAACCGAATTTAGCGCTTCAGTCACCAATGGTCCGGGGAAATTTCAGCGCAGCTCACTTTGCGTTCGACTCAACAGGCAATCTGCCGACAGTCGATAATCTATCAATTGATGGCAGCTTTAACTTACAGCAAATTACGGCTCTGCTGAAAAATTTCAACAAGCTGTCCAAAACCATCCAGATGTCCGGTAACGCCCATATTCAGACCAGCGCATCGCTGGATCAACAAACGCTGGCGCTCAACAGTACCCGGATTGAGACCCGCAATTTCCGCTATCGCAACGAAAACAGAGCCATCCGCGAAGACCGATTCATCCTGAAAACCAAAGGCAGCCTTAATTTTAGGAAGAAATCCGCTTTCTTGGCTCCTATAGAGATCAGCGCCTCACCCGGAACGCTGATCGTTCCTGAGTTAACGGTCAACGATTGGTCAAACTTTCAAAAAAATATGAAAACCCGGGCAAAGGCGGACTTGGACCTGGCAAAGCTGGACAAGGGTTACGGCGATTTTATCCAGTTGCCGGAAAATACCAGGGTCACGGGAAAGGGACAATTTGATCTCAAGTTAAATTTTTCGTCGCCGCAGGCTCAGTTTTTAAAAGTCGATGCGGATCTTTCCCCTTTTTTGCTCACGTCAAACACTCTGCCCTCCATCTCGGAGGATCACGTTAAACTGCGAGCCGATTTAAAGCGCAGCCTCGATGGAAAGTCTCTGGCGATCGAAAACATTCAGCTAAACTCCACCCCGCTTTCCTTTTCGGCAGCCGGGAATTTAGAGCAAGCCGGCAAACGCAAGATACTGGCTGCCAGTGGAATTCTCAATTTAGACCTGAAAAGGCTGTCACCGTACCTGCAGGAGGTTGCCGGATCTCCGATCACCATATCCGGCAAAGGCGACAGCCCCTTCAAGCTCAAGATAGTCACCGGTGCAAACCGCTGGACAGAGTCACTGAAACAGACTGACTTTAGCGGGACTATCCGCGCCGACACCATTGAAGCCTTTGGCCTGAATATCTCAAAAACCGACGGGCCGATACGTGTGGCCAATGCCTCGGCAACCGCCAAACTGGCCGCCAAGGCCAACGGCGGCCAGCTGAACCTGCAGCCGACCATCGATTTGCAAAAAACGCCATATATTGTTTGCCTGCCGCAAAATTCCCAGGTATTCAAAAATGTTGAAATCACAGACGCCATGGCCGAAAAGCTGATGTCAAAAATTCATCCGGTCTTCCAGGGCGCGGTTCAGGCCGAAGGTTTTGTGGATTTGGTTATGCAGAGTTNNTAATCGGGCTTCACGAAAATGAAATGGATTTTGGAGATCTAGATATTAATTTTGTAGCCCGCAATGGACGGATTGAAACCTCTCCCATCCGGCTTGAAATCGACGGCTACCCGATTGAGTTGCACGGCTCGGTAGGCTTTGATAAAAGCCTTGACTATATCGCCAAACTGCCTATTACCCCCATGCTGGTTGGAAATAAAGCTTACCCATATCTTAAAGGCGCTACAATTGACGTGCCCATTCGCGGGAGCGCTTCACATCCGAATATCGACAAAAGAACGATGCATAAGGTGAGTGCAGAGATGGTGCAACAGGCTTTTCAAAAACCCCTTGAGCAAGGGGTTCAAAAAATTTTCGAGCAACTACTCAAAAACAAGTAGTCGTTGACTGTCGGTGCTCATCGCCCTTGGCGGTGGCACAGGCGGGTTGAACCGACAAGCAGCCGACCCTGGTTGACACATCAGCCCTCTTTTTTTATATTGCGTTTGCCGCACATTGAATTGGCTTTAGTTCCGACGATTTGGCTGAAAATATAAGAATGTGCGGATCCCGCATGACGAAAATAGTCGATCTTCATCATTATCGCACTCAAAGGGTTGAGCAGCGGGCTTTTGGTCCCTGGCAAAAACGTTTCGGCGAAGCCTACAATGCAAAGACCTGCCTGGGTGAGCTTTCCGATCAGACCCTGTATTTCCTGGCCCAACCTGGAGAAAGCTGTTCAATCGCTTATTATGAAGCCATAATGGGTGTCTTAGGTTTGGGACCCGCAGCAAAGTTTGACTATCTGTCCAGTGAAGAACAGATGAAAGTGGTGGATATCCACCTGTTTTTGGCCGACCAGTTGCGATTTGAAATGATGCGCCGTTTGACCTGGCTTGACACCCTGTCTTGTCAAAAAATCAGTATTGTTGAAATGATCCGGGATTTCAACGCGGTCAAAGCAAAGTGCGCCGGTAATCCTCCGAAACTGGCACCATCCCATCCGGGCTACGCATCTTACCAAAATCTAGCTGCCCGCGATAAGGAAGTCTTTATTCGACAACTGCTGCGGCAGGCACTGGAGGAATTTCCGAAACGGTTTGAAAAATAATTCAGATCGAAAAATAGAACCTATATAGAACCTATCTTAAAAATGTGGATCAGGGTTCAGGGCTCCCGCATATGCGGGATTTCACCTCTTGATTAAAGAGACACTAAGGAGTTCAAAAGGCGCGGCTTGGCGAAAAAGCGGAGCATACACGTTAGTATGTGAGCATTTTGAGCCGAGCCGCAACACAGCCATGAGCCCTTAGACGCATTTTTAAGATGGGTTCTAAATAACTTTATTCAGAGGATATTCAATTATGCCTTCCGCTCCTTTTTTTAAAAGCCTGGGTATCAATTCGCGCACCACATCCGAACTCACCACGATTTCCACCGAAAACCATTTGGTGTTATAAAGCGGGGCTACCGTCGGTGCGTTCAGACTGGGAAGCTGAGCGGTTACCTCTTTCATCTTTTCCTCGGGCACATTCATTTTAATGCCGACCATTTTTTCACCATGTAAGGCGGCGTTGAGCAAAAGCGCAATTTGCTCTATTTTCTCCCGTTTTTTACGATCTTTCCAGGACCGGTGATTGGCAATCAACTGGGTGTTGGTCTGCATCAATTCATGAATCACCCGCAGGCCATGCGCCTTGATTGTGGACTCGGTCTCGGTAACTTCCACGATGGCATCTGCAAGACCGGAGACCGCTTTGGCTTCAGTCGCTCCCCAAGAGAATTCGACGTCGACTTTAATTCTACGTTTCTTGAAATAGCGTCGCGTAAAATTGACCATCTCAGTGGCAATCTTTTTCCCTTTGCAATCCTCTATCTTTTTAAGCGCAGAATCATAGGGTACCGCCAGTACCCAGCGTGCCGGCCGCGAACTCACCTTAGAATAAATCAGGTCGCAGACAACATGCACATCCGATTCGTTTTCGGCAATCCAATCTTTGCCGGTCAGTCCTGCGTCCAGGGTGCCGCTTTCAACATAATGAGACATCTCCTGTGCGCGGCAGATGGCACACTCGATTGCATCGTCATCAATTTCCGGAAAATAGCTTCTACCGTTAACATTTATATTCCACCCTGAACGTTTAAACAGCGCAATGGTGGCATCCTGCAGACTTCCTTTGGGAATTCCCAGTTTGAGCCGTTGTTTCACTTGCGGTATACCTCCTTGGGGTCAAACACAGGCTTATCGATAATCCGTACCGACCCATTTTCTATTTTTTTGTGAAAGCAGCTGCGATGCCCTGTATGACAGGTAGCTCCTCCGATCTGTTCAACTTTTAAAAGCACTGCGTCCTCATCACAATCGATGCGGATTTCCCTGACAATTTGCAGATATCCGGATGTCTGGCCTTTAACCCACAGCTCCTGCCTGCTGCGACTCCAATAGGTCGCCTTGCCGGTATTCAGGGTTGTCTCCCAGGCCTTCTGATTCATAAATGCCAGCATCAAAACCTCGCCGGTTTTATAATCCTGCACGACAGCCGGAATGAGGCCGCCTATTTTATCAAAATTTAGATTAATCATTTTTGTAAAATCAAATATTGAATTTGTTGAATAAAGGCGTTAAAGTAAAAGTTTATGGTGTGGCACATTTTAAGTTAAAAATATGCAGCTTGAAATTATAAACTTTTATAGCTAACCGCAACACGATTGAATGTCAAATAAATTATTTTAAAATGGCAAAGCAAAAAAGCAAATCCGAGATCTTAAAACAACGCACCCGACCCAAAAAGCGCCGCTTTTTGCGAGCATTTTTGCTGTGGTCATTTCTGGTGGGTTTTATTTTGGTGCTGATGGGGGCGCTGGCCGGTATCGGCGTTTATTTCTATTTGAGCAGCAGGTTGCCTCAGATTGGCTCTTTAACCGAATATCATCCGCCGATCATTAGCACTGTCTATTCGGATGACGGGCGCAAGATTGGCGAATTTTTTGAGGAGCGCCGGATTGTCAAACCTCTTGATCAGATCCCCGAGCAGCTGATTAATGCATTTATCGCGGCAGAGGATTCGCGGTTTTACAAACACAAAGGTGTTGATTTTTACAGCATCCTCCGCGCGTTTTTCAAAAACTTGGAGGCCGGTACGATTGTTCAAGGCGGCAGTACCATCACCCAGCAGGTAACCAAATCCTTTTTGTTGACGCCCGAAAAAAGCTATACCCGGAAATTAAAAGAAGCCATCTTAGCCTACCGGATAGACAAAGCATTTAATAAAAAAGAGATTCTTTACCTATACCTGAACCAGATCTATTTGGGACATGGTGCATATGGGGTAGAAGCAGCCGCTGAAAATTATTTTGGTAAATCGGCCAAGGATCTTAACCTGGCCGAATGTGCCATTTTGGCCGGATTACCTCAGGCACCCAGCAAATACTCACCATTTAAATATCCGGAGCGCGCCAAGCAGCGCCAGATTTACGTGTTAAACCGCATGGTGGACGAAGGCTATATTACCAACATCGAAGCCACCGAGGCGATTAACACCACCGTTGAGATCAAGCCTCGCCGTAATTGGTATATTGAAGAAATCCCTTACTACACCGAGCAGGTTCGCCGCTATGTCGAGGAAAAATATGGACGAGACATGCTGTACAATCAAGGACTCAAGAGTTATACGGCCGCTAACATTGAAATGCAAAAAATCGCCGAGGAGGAAGTTGAAAAAGGACTTTATGAACTTGATAAACGCCAGGGCTTCCGGGGCCCGGAACAGCAGCTAGCGCCCGAAGAGATCGAGGCATTTTCAAAAACGATTCAATCCGAGCTGGACGAGCACCCACTCGAAGCCGGCCAGATCCTAAAGGGCGTTGTGATTAAGGTGTTAAGTGTAAAGCAAAAATGAAAGACGCGGATTTATGGCAGCTGGCTTTGGAGCAAGAACCTATAGCTCAGGCGGCCTTGCTTTGCATCGAAGCTGAAACCGGATTTGTAAAGGCTATTGTGGGCGGTCGCGACTTTCGCGACAGCCAGTTTAACCGGGCATTGCAGTCCAGGCGACAGCCCGGCTCTGCTTTTAAACCGATTATCTATGCCGCCGCCTTAGATAAGAAGTTCGATGAACCCGGTAAATTTTATACCCCTGCAACGGTTATTATTGATTCACCGATTGTTTTTGAGGATGAGGAGAGGGATTTTACCTGGAAACCGAGAAATTACAAAGAGCACTTTTTCGGTCCCACCCTAATGCGCGATGCGCTCGCTAAATCCCGCAATGTGGTAACGATCAAGATTTTACAAGACATCGGCGTGGAGTATGCCATTGAATATGCCAAAAAACTGGGGATTACCTCTGAATTAAGCAAAAATCTTTCCATTGCGCTGGGTTCCTCAGGTGTATCATTGCTTGAGCTGACCAAAGCCTATTCGGTTTTCGCCAATCAGGGTTATCTGATTGAACCGGTATTTATAGTCAAAATCGAAGACCGGGACGGTAATGTACTTGAGGAGATGGCCCCCGAACGCGTTAAAGTCATCGACAAGACCACCGCCTACTTGATGACGCATATGCTGGAAGGTGTGGTTAAGTATGGAACCGCGTGGCGCGTCAAAGCATTAAATCGGCCGGTAGCCGGAAAAACCGGTACCACAAACAATTTATTCGACGCCTGGTTTATCGGTTATTCACCCCAGTATATCACCGGCACCTGGGTGGGCTTTGACGATGAGGCTCCCCTGGGAAAATCCGAAACCGGCTCCCGGGCCGCAAGCCCAATCTGGCTGGGTTTTATGCAGCGCATCCTGGCCGATAAGCCACCAAAGGTTTTCGAGGTGCCCGAGGGCGTGGTTTTTACTAAAATTGATGCCGAAACCGGGCTTTTACCGATTCCCGAATCCAAAGAGACGGCTTTTGTCTGTTTTAAGGAAGGCACCGAACCCACTGAATACAGTAAAAGACCCGGCGAAATTGCGGACACCGGCGAGTTTTTTAAGAAGGATCTTTAGCCTGGCAACTGGTTTCTCGCTTCTTGCCGCTCGCAACTCGATTCTAGCCCAAAATAGGTTTCGGGTGTCAGGTTTCAGGTCAATAGATAAGCGCTGAGTGCTGAGGACTGAGGACTGAGCAAAAAATTATTCCTTATGTCCCACCGACCTCAGTCCTCAGCACTCAGTCCTCAGTCCTAAATTTGCAGACACCTGAAGCCTGACATGCAACCGGTAGCCAGAGGCCAGTTACAGACTTTTACTCGGGTGCGGGATAAATCGCCTTTTTGGTCGCAAGGTGTTTGGGCCAGATAACTTCCAGTTTTCCCTCGATCCATTGCACCAGAAGAGTCGGATGTTTGTTCTGCCGCGTTTTTTGGTCGTAGCTGATGAACTTAACCGGGCCGAACACTGTCATTAAGTCGGTTGCCGCCAGGGCATCGCGAACTCCCCTGGGGCTCAGCGCCGATGCGCATTTGAGCGCAGCGGCAATCACCTGCATACCGGCATAGGCCTCAGCCCCATGGTATCCGGGCGGTGTATTGGTTGCGGTCCTAAATTTTTTGAAGTACTCTTTTGCTCCGGGGTAAGGCACCGAAGCTGCCCAAGGGGTAAGGGAGACAACCTGTTCAGAGGCTTTTCCGGCATTTTTTACAAATTCATTTTGGGTGAATCCGGTCGCAGAGCCGATAAACAGCTTTGGATTCAGCTTCAGTTCCCTGGCTTGACGGATCAGACCTGCTGCATCCCGCATATCATGGGCAACCACGTAAAGCAGATCGGGCCTTTGGATTTTGATCTTAGCCAGCAAGGGTTTGAAGTCGTTGCTGCCCCGCTCATAACGTTCCCTGGCCACCAGCCGTAGGTTTAGCACTCGGGCTGTTTTGAAAAAATTCCTCGCTTCGGATGCCCCTGTTAGCGTGTTAACATACACGAGTGCAGCTGATTTGATGTCAGTTGCAACCTCTTTGACAAAAGATGCGAATGTCTCAAATTGCTCTCCTACCGGCTGATTCAATCTGAAAATGAATTCCCAACCCTGCTCGGTGATTTTATCCGCTGACGCGCTGTTGACCAGAAATGGTATTTGATTTTGCTGGGCGATGGCGATCGTCGCCCAGGTTACCGAACTTAAAAAACCACCGCCGATTACCAGGGGGTGGTTGCGGCGGATTAATTTTTCAATCGCAGCACGCCCTGCATCAGGATTGCCCTGCGTATCTGCAATGATCAATTCTATTTTCTTGCCATTTATGCCGCCGGCCGCAGAGGATAATTGAAAGGTTTTTCATTGGTCCCGACGATAAAAATAGGAATTGGTTTAAACGCACGTGGATTTTTTGGAGTTTTTAAACTGGATTGTCAAATTCCCAGATAGGCCTCTCTGATATCAGACGATCCCTTTATTTCTTCAGGAGTCCCTTTGGCCTTGATCACACCTTCGTGCATGACATAGACAAAGTCAGCAGCATTCAGTGACGCATCGGCATTTTGTTCCACCAAAAGAATCGTTAAGCCGATTTCGGCTTTCATTTTTTGAATGGTTTCAAAAACCTCGCCCACCAATTTTGGGGCCAGTCCCTGGCTGGGCTCATCCAGCATCATGAGTTCGGGCTTGGTCATCAACCCCCGTGCAATAGTGACCATTTGTTGTTCGCCGCCACTCAAAGACCCGGCCATTTGTTTGCTTCTTTCCTTCAAACGGGGAAATAAGGAATAAACCAGCTCAAGCGATTCTTTCTTGTGCGCCAGCGCTTTTTTTAAATAGGCACCCATGGAAAGATTTTCGTAAACCGTCATTCCGGGAAACAAATGCTTGCCTTCCGGCACCAGGGCAATGCCCATCCCCACCTTTTTATGGGTAGGAACGGTAGTAACATCTTGTTCATTATAAGTCACGCTTCCTCCCCAGGGTTCGACGGAGCCGAAAATCGTGGCGAGCATCGTGCTCTTTCCCACGCCATTAGGCCCCAACAGGGATGTTATTGTTCCTTTTTCGACTTCGATGCTCGGTTTCCACAACACCTGCATGGAGCCATAGCCGGATTCCAATTCATTAATACTTAACATGGTTATCCCTCCGGAGGATGACCCAGGTAAACCTCCACAACCTTTGGATCTTGCAGAGCTTCTTGTGTAGGAGCATCAACGATTTTGGCCCCCTGGTCCAAGACGATAACTTTTTCGGCCATGCCGACAACTGCGCGCATGATATGCTCAACCATGGCAACAATGGCAATTTTGTCGCGATGCTCATCCAGACCGACACGCTTGGCAATGATATCTGCAAATTCCAAGGCTTGATCAACATTGACTTTACTGCCAATTGTGCCGAACATCGCCCCAACCGCAATATTTTCTCTAACGCTGGCGGAAGCGAATGGTCTTGGAATCTGAAAGGTTCGACCGATCCCCAGTGGCGCTCTTTTATAAGGCGGCAAGGTTGTGATATTCTGCCCTTCAAAGATAATCTGGCCCTCTTCGGGAAAGAAGACACCGCTGATGCAATTGAACAGGGTTGTTTTGCCGCTTCCGTTCGGGCCCACGATTCCGACGAACTGACCGCGTTTTATCTGCAGACTCACCCGATCCACCGCAATCAGACCGCCAAACCGCTTGGTTACTTTTTCGAGCTCTAATAACGCCATAACCCCACCTAAATGATAAATTTTCCAAGAGCGGTATATTTTAACCTGCTTTTCAACATTCCGACCACACCTTCCGGAAACATCACGATAATCAGAATGATAATCGGCGCAAAAATCAGCAGCTGAAATCCTGGAAGGAAAATGGCCAGATAGTATTTGGAGATGCCATAAATCAATCCGCCGAAGACCGGTCCCAGCAATGTGCCGGCGCCGCCTAAAAGCACAATAATAATCGCCTCAACGGTATAATGGATTTCAAAGACTTCCGGGGGAAATACATAGGGAGTTTTGAGCGCCCAGGACGAGGCGCCGATCAAACCGGCGAAACCGGCGCTGGTGATAAAAGCAAAGATTTTGAATTTCGTCACATGAATGCCCATGACCTTGGCGGCATCTTCATCTTCGCGCAAGGCTGTCAACGCGTAACCGATTTTGCTGCGCATGTAAAACAGCGTAACGAAGGCCGCCAGCGCCGCAATGATCAGCACCATCACATCCGCCCAGAAGGTTGACAGCGCGCTGGCGGCTTCCCTGCCTAAAATTTTATTGAGCTGGGCGGTAAATATGATGCCTTCAGAGCCATTCCAGATCCGGGCACCTTCGATTAGAAAACGAAACCCTTCATTGACGCCGATGGTGGCAATCGCAAAATAAGCGCCCCTGAGCCTCAGCGCCACAGCGCCTACCGCAATGGACAGAAGACCGGACATCAGCAAGGCCAGCAAAAATCCGATGGCAATAATGACGAGTCCCGATTCCAGCCTATTGGCCAGACGCGAGATGGACAAGGCCATGCCGTAAGTGCCGACACCCATAAATGCCACATAACCGAAATCCACATATCCGGTCATGCCCAGGAAAATATTGAACGCCTGTCCCAGCGCACAATAAAAGAGAAGCATTGCGACAAGCTGCCATACGCCGGAAACATTATTGCCGATCAAAAATAAAATCAAATAAGCCGCATAGACGGGGATCAGCGGGTAGTATTTTTCAATTTTATTTTTCATTTTTTGCTTAAAATTCCGGTGGGTTTAATTAGAAGAATGACTAACAGCATCAAAAACGAGAAAAACCGGGTCAAGGCAAACGGCTCCACTCCCGGAATCAAGGCAAACAGGGTATAGGTACCATTTTCTAAAAGTCCAAATACCAGTCCGCCGAAGAAAGCCCCGTAAGGTGAAGACAGACCCCCTAAAACTGCAATCACAAAAGCTTTCAAGGTGTATCCGCCTCCCATGTAGGGATTGATACCCACAGGGATAAACATCGTAACCAGGACTCCGCTGGCCGTCGTCAGCCCGATTCCCAGTGCGAAGCTCAAGGCATACGCGCCGCCCACATTCACGCCGCAAACCCTGGCCCCTTGGCTGTCTTCCACCACACTGCGCATGGCAGCTCCTGCCCGGGTTTTGTTGAACCACAGATAAAGAAGCACGGCAATGCAAACGCTGCCGATAGCGGCATACAGTTTTGACATCGGCAAAACGGTTATCCCCAGGTTCAGTTTGCCGACGACCCAGTTATACCCGCGGAACTCGGATCCGAAGATGAGCTTAACCAATTCCTCGAGCAAAACCCCGATCGCGAAGGTGGCCAGCAGGGTGGCGAGCTCGGGCGCTTTGAGCAACCGTTTGATAGCGGTGTAATAAAAAATGAGACCCAGGCCTATGCCGATAACAAAAGCAACCGGAATCGCTAGTATAGGATTTAACCCCAACGCATTAAACAGCATAAGCGCCACAAAGGCACCTACCATGATAAAAGCGCCGTGGCCTACATTGACCACCTTCAGAACACCAAAAATAAGGCTCAAACCCATGGTGGCCATGCCGTACACGGTTCCCAGCACAAGGCCTTGGATCAGATTGCCCATCAGCTGTTCGAAAATCATTCTAGAATATCCTTATGGTCATTCAGAATATTCAATGCCTTTTCTGAATGGAGATATCGCCATCACCGGCGTAATTTTTTGGGTGATGGCGATTATATCCTTTATTTTGGAACCGCAACCTTTCCTTTTGCTTTCTCTTCAAAGGTAGGCATCGGATAAACAAGGTCACCGGTCTGGGCTTCCTTAGGCCAGACAATAACGCGCTTGCCCATTTGCCATTGAACATTTACCATGGAATGCCCAATTTGCATGCCTGTGTCGTCAATAGCCCAGCCACCGTAAAAAGACATAAACGTCAGATCGCCCAGGGCCTTTCTGACGGCATCCGAATCAAATGAATTGGCTTTCTCGGCTGCCAGTACATAGGCCAGCACCTGAGCGCCGGCTTCGGCGGCATGATAATCCGGAATGATTTCTTTTCCCAATGCTTTCTTAAAAAGGGTCACAAATTCATCCTGGCTGGGGCCGATCCACTGCTTTCCAACCTTTTTAGCATCAGGTTCTGAATATTTCACACCATATTCCCAGTGGGAAGGACCCATAACGCCCTCGGCCATGCTGGTAAGCGCTTTGTAGAAGGCCGGCAGGGTCGCCGCGGCGATCAACGACAGGGCATTGGTGTCGATGTCCAGATCGGCCATCTGGCGGTTGAAGAGCTGCCCGTCTTCAAAATGTCCTCCACCGAGAACAAAGTCAGGGCTGGTGGCTTTCATGGCCGAAAGCAGCGGGGTCAAATCCGTAACACCTTTAGGGTAAGTGCGCTGAAAGATAATATTAAAACCCAGTTTTTTGGCGTAAGCTTCGGCCCCCATCATGACCGTTTTGGCAAATTCGTCGTCTTCATAAGCCAAAGCGACATTTTTGGCTTTCGGATCCACAGCCTTGATCATATCGAGGGTACCCATGTGATAGCTCGTAGCCGGCCCGATGGTTTGAACAACGTAGCGGAAACCCTGCTGGAAAATCTTGTTGCTGGCTCCGCCATGATCCATATACAGCATCTTGTAACTCTCTGCTACCGGCGCGCCACGCAACGTCAGGCCGGAGCTGTAAGGAGCGAAAATCACATTTACCTTATCGGATGTGATCAGGCGCTCAATCAGGCTGGTGACGCCTTCTTTTTTAGATTCACAGTCGTAATATTTATACTCAATCGGATATTTTTTCCCACCGACGTTTATGCCGCCCCTATTGGTATTGACCCAATCGACTACCGCCTTAATTCCACCCAAGGCCTGCTCACCGGCCTTGGCATATTTGCCTGACAGGCAGGCAGGATGACCGATGACGACTTTATCGGCAGCCGAGGCACCCGTCAGTATCAACCCCATGACACACAAAGTTGAAAAAAAGATTAATGCATGTTTTTTCATACCTTTTGCCTCCTTTAAATTAAGGGTTCGATTCTTCTGTCTATGACCATAATTCATGTTCAACTATTTATCCGGCAATGATAAATGAACCGCCATCGGTTTCTATACAATTGAAATTCAAAGAGTGTCAACCTATAAAAATCTGAAAAACCTGTCCGGTTTTTATACGATTAGACTGAAAATAACCCGTGATATCGGCTGCTTAATCATTTCACGACAGGCTTTACCAAGGCGTTTGCAGGATGGAAATGCTAAAGCACTTAGGCGGATCTCCAGGGGCTTATTTTCTAATTGACTTGATCGGATTAGAGCGGATGCGCTGGTTTTGCATGGCAAAAAGGCCGTCGCTAGATTTAGGCACCTCGACCCGGCTACCGATGCATGATAGGTAAAATTGGTGGGTGTTTGCCGGGCAGATAAATTATTTAACTTGTAATTCCTGTTCGCCTAAAGACAGATCCGGGACAACTTCTACTGATTTTAGCCTAAATTTTTCTTTCAGAATGCTGATATTTTTATTTCCCAGACCCCGCATCTTAGATAGGCTGTGCGGATGAACATGAAGCGCAGCTGATTTCCCGATACTTCTCGCAGAATTCAGGGCGGCAACGGCCATATCCAGAAAAATCGCAGAATAAACCAGATGCCCGAAGGCGGCGTGATAGGGGCCGGCCAAAATGGTCGAATCTTTTTCAAGATCTTCGGTTGCCTGCAGGCCCATTCGAACGACACGAATATTTTCATGCTTGAAAATTCGATAGATATCTTTCACCTCGGCCACTGCCTGTGCAAGGCTCAAAGGTGTATAGCGGCCGTTTTTATACCATTTTGCGAGGGGGCTGTCGGCCAAAACCACTGTCGGGTAAATACGGATAAAATCCGGCTTCAAACGGGCAACCCGGCGGGCAGAATCGCGCAGTCGTGCCGGGGTATCGCCCGGCAGGCCGACCATTAATTGCAGACCGATCTCATAGTTTAATTCCTTGAGGCGTTGAATGGCTTTTTCTGTATCTGAGGCGGTGTGACCGCGCTTTGTCGCCGACAGCACCCGATCATCCATGGATTGAACACCCAGTTCGACGGTTGCGACCGGAAATTTTTTAATCATATTCAGCCGATGGCCGTCGATTGTATCTGGCCGGGTCGAAAAACGGATACTGTCGGCACGGCCTGTCCGAACCAATTCGGCAGCCTCGGCCAGCAGTCCCTTCATTTCATCCGATTTAATTCCTAAAAAATTTCCGCCGAAAAAAGCAATCTGGACACCATTTCGCCGCTTGCCTTTGTATTTCAAAAACCTTTCGACGTGATCGGAGACCCTGATTTTAGGTGTCTTAAAACCGACTCCGGTAATCGAAGATTGGTTGCAAAACACGCACCGGTGCGGGCAGCCGGCATGTGGAATAAAAATGGGGATGATAAACGGCTTTTGTAAGTTGGATATTACTGTCAAATCTTTATCCCGCAAGCTGTTTGAATCGGCGAGCCGATTAGCGCTCCGCGCTTGAGGAGCACTTCGTTCGAGGATCAGCCCTTCGGGCGTCTAGGAGCGCCCTGGCGGGCTTTAGGCAATAACCGGAGCCGACCCAGCTGCTATGGTTAATGATCCTTCATACTTCAACCCGTTTCATCAAATCCCGCAGAAAGCGGGATGCTCTTCAAGTGAAACGCTCCTCAAGCGCAGCGCTCCTCAAATTCCGCCCGAAGTGGGATGGTCATTGAGATTCTTTTTTTAGAATCTCTAACGCCTTGCGGGCCGCATCCTGTTCGGCTGCCTTTTTGTTTTTGCCTTTGCCTTCAGTTTCGATATCAAAGACTTTCACCGTAATCCAAAAGGTTTTATCGTGATCCGGGCCCTCCTCACGGACGACCCTGTAATTGGGTATTTCGCCCTGCTTTTCCTGGACACACTCCTGAAGCTGACTTTTGTAATCATAGCTGTCAGTTGCCGAATAAACCAGATCCAGAAAGGGCACAAAGCTGTTTTCAATTATTTTAAAAGCGGTTTTGAAACCGCTGTCCAGATAAACAGCAGCCACCAAAGCTTCAAAAGCGCCTGCTAAAATTGAGTTTTTTTCCCTTCCGTCGGTTTGAATTTCTCCTTTTCCAAGCCGAATAAATGCGCCCAGATCCAGGGAGCGCGCAATTACGGCCAGCCGGGATTCGTTCACCAAATTGGCCCGGGTTCTTGAAAGGTCCCCCTCCTTTAAGTGCGGATGGCGTTCCATTAAAATATGGCCGACAATTAGGTTCAGCACCGCATCTCCTAAAAATTCGAACCGCTCGTTATCCCGCAGGTCTGCATCCGGCTGTTCATTTACATAGGAGCTGTGTCTTAAAGATTCCTCCAGCAATTCCTTTGAATTAAATTTATAGCCAAGCTTGGTTTCAATCTCTACGTAGTTGGCGTTTTCCATAACCCTTCCTAAAATTAAATGATTTAAATGCCCGCTTGACGGCATGCCTGCAGTTCAGGAAGAGGTGCGGGGCGATGGTTGATCGGCGGCTTAATCGTTAGAAGTGGTTTCAAAACCCCATCTAGCGTCCGATAGCTGCGTTGCAGCCCTCTTCAAATTAGGTGCTCATCCCGCCTCAGGCGGGACTGCGCTTTTTCACTTGTCCCGCCATAGCCCCGTAGCTCGCCAAAGGGCGACGGCGGATCGGCCTGCGCTTGCTGAGCACCTTAAATTAGCAAGATTAGATGCGAAGTCCCGCTATCTAGCGGGGCTCTCGAACGCGATCTGAGACTTTGAAACCACTTCCGGCTAATTCTTCGTATAGTTTATATGGAATAAACAGCGCTCCTTTTCCTGTTCCCATTTCTATTTTTGGCGTTATTGAACCGTGAAAATCAGTGCCTCCGGTGATTAAAAGATTATATTTATCGGCGAGTTGCCTATAGCGCAGGATTTGTTCGGGCGAATGTTCCGGGTAATATACTTCTATTCCGCGCATTCCAATTTTTATTAAATTTTGGATGAGCTCCTCCAACTGAAAATCGTCAGTAATGTTTAAAAGAGCCGGATGGGCCAGTACCGGGACACCTCCAGCGCCCCTGATCATTTTAATGGTTTCTTCACATCCGATGCGATCTTTGTCAATATAGGCGGGCTTGCCGGCTCCTAAAAATTTGTCAAATGCTTCATCCATCGATTCCACAAATCCCTTTTTGATCATTACCTGAGCGATATGCGGTCTGCCCAGCTGGCCATGGTCGACGGTTTGATTGACATCTTCCATCGAGATTTCAAGCCCCAATTCATTCAGCCGTTTTATAATTTTGGGATTGCGATTTTTCCTGGCTTCCCGGAGTCTGTTCAAGGCCTGATTTAAGGCTTGATTATCAAGGCGGATACAATATCCCAAAATATGGAAACTGCCAGAACCGGGAAAAAACGGGGGGTGTGCTGCACTGATTTCGACGCCGGTTAAAAACTTTAAAGAAGAGGGTATGCCAGTTCGGAGAGCCTCTTTAGATCCATATATGGAGTCATGATCTGTTATAGCGATCGCGGCCAGATTAAGCCTTTGAGCATGGTCGATTATTTCAGCGGGTGTGAAAGAGCCATCTGAGGCAGTTGAATGTATATGAAGATCAATCCCCAGACGATTTTTATAATCCAAGAGCCTTTTCTAATGCCTCCTCTTTGGATTTACAATTAATGCATTGAGTTGTGACCGGCCGGGCCTTTAGCCGTTTTAATGAGATCTCTTCCCCACAGGTTTCGCAAATTCCGTAAGTATCATTTTCAATGCGGCCAAGCGCTTCTTTAATTTTTTTAATGAGTTTATGTTCTCTATCCCGTATGCGCAGCATAAAATTGCGGTCAGCTTCTAAGGCGGCACGGTCTGTGGGGTCGGGAAAATTTTCTTTCGGTACCGTCATCCCCGATACCGTATCACCGGCTTGATCCAAAAGCTCTTCCAGCCAATTGTTGAGTAATTTTTTGTAAAGCATTAATTGTAGATTATCGTTTTTTGTCGAGCAAAATTATCCTGTTCTTCAATGCAACAATATATGACAAGTATGGGTTAAATCAATCTTTATGGGGATATCGGCCCCGCAGCCCCATCACTTTAAGCATTTGAGCCGATTATCAGTTTTGTCCCCTATGTACTGATCGGGTCGCGCTAAATACGCTAAACATTTTATTATATCACAAATTTGCATCCTATCTGCAACTAAAATTCCAACTTCATCCGGACTTGGATAGAAATTATTGCCCTTTGCGACCAATAAAGGCGGCATAAATCCGCTGCCGTTAAAGGCGACATGTTTTCAATAAATAATGGAAATTCCGAAGGGTTTCTATTAAGTTTGCCACTCAATTTGCCGATATCAATTTGTATAAACCGGTTTATTCCGGGAAACTGAATGCCGCTGCCGTCATTTTACTTGTATTGATATCAACATGAGTTGCGGCGCTGCATTCAATTGCGAAATCAGGCTATGGCCGATTGACCAATCATGAGCTGACGGAAAAATTATGAAAAGTCCAAATTACGGCAGTACTGAATACCGCTCCATTACAATCAAAACCACAGATGGTTCAACGATTCACGGCAAGGTAAATCTGGCTTACAAACAAAGAGTTTCGGATTTATTCACAAAATGCACCTCTCCTTTTTTAATCATGGTTGACGTGATGTCAAAAGACAGCAAGGGCCGGGTCATGTTTGTCAATAAAGAGCACATCGTGTGGGCCGAACCGGAGGAATGATCAAGGGTTAAACCAATTAGGATCGCTCGGGACAGTAATTGCTGATATTCAAATTCGTTTTAGATATAAAGGGTTCAGGTGTTTTCCTTGAGAAAACCTTCGAGCTGCTTCATGTTGCCGACATTGTAAATCTTGGCCGGATAATCATCCGGCAAAATCTTTTTTAGAAGACCAGCGAGGACCTTGCCCGGTCCCACTTCAACAAAAATTTCAATATTTTTTTCCATCATTTTTTTCATAGCGGGATACCATTTCACGGGGCTGCAAAGTTGGCGGCCCATAATCGCCCTAATTTCTTCTGCTTCAGTGGCAACATCACCGGTCACATTTAAAACCACGGATTTTTCGGGAGTGCTAAAATTGATCTCCGCTAAGATTGCCTTGAACTCAGCTTCGGCCCCTTTAATCAGTTCACTGTGCCAGGCACCGCTGACTTTCAGCGGTATGGATTTCGCGCCTTTTTCCGCCGCGAGCATGGAGACTTTTTCGACAGGATCGGGGGAGCCGGTGATTACAATCTGCAGTTCACTGTTATGATTGGCCACCGATACAACACCCTGGGTTTGTACTTTGGCGACAATACCTTCAACCTCATCGATGGGCAGCCCGACGATGGCATGCATTGATCCCCTGTACTTTAAGGATTCACGATGCATGAGTTGGCCTCTTTTAAACACGAGTTTGATGGTGTCTTGAAGAGAGACAGCCCCAGCGGCGTTGAGCGCACTGTATTCTCCAAGGCTATGACCCGCGCAAAAATCAAAATCGATTCCCTCTTTTTTCAGAACCGCCAGGCAGGCCAGGTTAACGGTCGTAACGGCCGGCTGCAGGTTGACCGTAGCAGTCAATTCTTCCATCGGGCCTTTAAAGCACAGCTTGGCGATATGCATTTTTAGAGTTTCTTCAGCCATATCGAAAACTTCACGGACTAAATCATATTGCTGATAGAATTCCTCACCCATTCCCACGCTCTGGGATCCCTGACCCGGAAAAAGAAAAACCGTCTTGCTCAAAATCTATCCTCCATGTGAATTGTCCGTCGTTCGTTGTCTGTTGTCCGTTGCAAGGACTTACTCAGAAAAACAAAAGCCGATCGAAAAGATCGATTTTCCTCGCGCTGGATCGAAATCTCACATTTAGATAGTGAATATGTGGGAGACGATTCAAAGCGCTATCGAAACGAATCCGACTAGAAGCCATCTCAAAAATGTCTTTTGGCCTCCCGCCTTTTTCGGCGGGATTGGTGCCTCGTTTCAAATCCTCGACAACCAATAGGTTGCCTGCGGTTTGAAACTCGGCCCCGCCGCGATCTTGAACCAAAATCCTATTTTTGAGATGGCTTCTAATACATGTTTCTGATCCAAGCACCCGTTAGTGTTTAGGAAATTGCTACTGACCACTAACCACGGACAACGAACATTCTTTATTCGTCCAATTTAAACAGTTTTCTGACCGTATCGATATAAAAGGATTTATTTTCACCCATAGGGTTGCGTTTCAAAAACACGGTCGGGTCATGCATAATTTTTTTGATCAGTGATTCGGCCATTTTATGAATCGCTTCAGTGTCTTTTTCCGAGAGTGTACTGGATTGCAGGGTTTTTTGAAGTTCGGCCCAGGCAATGGATTCTATTTTATTGCGTAAAGCAATAATCGTCGGGACAACATCCAGACTCTCATACCATTCGCGGAACCGAATAACGGCCTCGTCAACGATTCGTTCCGCTTTAATGGCTTCTTTCTGGCGATCTTTGATGTTTTCATCAATGACGTCTTTTAAGTCATCAATGTCGTAAACAAAGGCGTTGGTCAAACGGTTGATTTCCGGATCAATATCCCGTGGCACGGCGATGTCGATAAAAAATAATGGCCTATTTTTCCGCTGGCGAATCACACCTTTAACCTGATCACGGTGTATCACAAAATCAGGCGCGCCGGTTGAGCTGATGATAATGTCTACTGTTTTTAAACTTTCCGGAATTTCTTCGAAACGGATCGCCTCGCCGTCAAAATGCCTGGCCAGTGAAAGGCCGGTTTCAAAGGTGCGGTTGGCTACCCATAGCTTGCCGGATTTGTTGCGGATCAGATGCTCAACCGCCAGTTCGGCCATTTCCCCTGCGCCGATGAGCAAAACCGTTTTGCCTTCCAGTATGCCAAAAATTTTGCGAGCGAGTTCAACGGCGGCATAACTGATGGAGACCGCACTGTCGCCAATACCGGTTTCGGTGCGAACCCGTTTGGCGACAAAAAATGTGCGGTGCAGCAATCGGTTTAAAATAACACCTGAAGTTTTCTCTTCCGTAGCGGTTCGGTAGGCAGCCTTTACCTGTCCAAGGATCTGGGGCTCACCAACAACCATCGAATCCAGGCTCGAAGCAACCCGAAATATATGGCGCACTGCCTCTGAGCCTTCATGGATGTATAGGGCATCTTCAAATTGCGCCAGCGGAATTTTGTTGAATTCGGAGATAAACGCTTTGGTTTCCTCAATCGCCCGGGATATATTATCGGCAACCAGAAGAACTTCCACCCGGTTGCAGGTTGAAAAGAGCAACGCCTCTTTAATATAAGGTTTTCGCAAAAGCGCATGCAAGGCAGATTTTGACTCATCCTCTGAAAAGGCGATACACTCCCTGACCTCAACCGGAGCGGTTTTATGGTTGATGCCGATTAGTACGATATCCAACATAGCTTGATTTGTTCCAATAATGGCTGCTCGAGAGGTTTTCTTAAGCAACAAACTTTTTGGCCGCTTTTAGCATAGCACAAATTCGAAATTCGAATATCGAAGCACGAAACAAATTCGAATATCAAATGATCAAAATTTTAAAATGTTTAAAACATTCGGATTTAAGATTTTGAAAATTGTTTCGAATTTCGAGTTTCGGATTTAGGATTTTTACACAGGCAAAGTTCAAGCGCGCTAATTGTTAGGATGTACCGTTCTTATGATCCTAAAACCGCGTAAATTCCACGTGGTGTCCTTTCAATAGGAGATTTACGCCTAAGAAGGTGAATATCAGGACGGCAAAGCCGATAATCGCCATAATGGCCGAGCGCCGTCCCCGCCACCCAACCGTCAGTCTTTCATGCAGCAGCGCCGCATAAAACAGCCAGGTGATGCCGGACCAAACCTCCTTGGGATCCCAGCGCCAAAAATGACCCCAGACCGCTTTGGCGTAAACGAAGCCGGTTATCAGCCCTAAGGTGAGCAGGGTAAATCCGATAACGATGCAGATGTATCCCGTATTGTCCAACAATTCTAAAGACGGCAGGCGTTTGAAAAAGAATCGATGTTTCTTGGCCTTGATTTCGTGTTCTTGAAGCAAATACAACACACCCAGCCCGCAGGCTAAAGCGAATGCGGCCTCACCGATGAAAATGACCGTCACGTGACTCACCAGCCAGAAGCTTTTAAAAATTTCTGTCACTTGGGTGGGTTCATCGGGAAGCCGGGAGACGATCAGCATGATTAGCGCCAGGATGGGTGCGGCAAATATCCCCAGAATTTTTAAATGAACCTTAAATTGAATGAGCAGAAACACCACTGCAATCGCCCAACCGGCAAAGGATAATGTCTCATGCATGTTGCTGACCGGCAGATGTCCGGCCTTGATGTACCCGTAAACAATGGTCAGAGTGTGGAATAGAAACCCGACCAGCAGCAAAAACAAGGCGGTGCGTTGCAGATAGTCTTTCTGAATAAACAGGTATGCGAAATAGCCGACGGTGCTCAGCAAGTAAAGTAAAATGCTAATGAAGATGATCGATTCCATTAATACTCCAGTTAGGGTTTGCCGCTTTCCGGTTTAGCCGGTTGCGCCGGTTTAAATTGAGGAGGAACTTGATTATATTTTTTTACCCGGCAAACGGGCTCAACGGGCAACGGGCCTAATCTGTTTCAGCTGACAATAATTCTTCAACCCTATATCCCTCTCCCAATATTTTATAAAGAAGTAAATTTAGCTCCTTTCTTTGACCGCTGCGCAATAGCTCAATAAGGTCGCTGTCTATCAATTGATTAAATAAGGCTTTATGCGCCTCCGGTTCATGGGCTCTACTCAGCAACTTTTTGCGGATGGCTCCCATTAAAAGCAGAAAATCCGCATATTCTTCACCGAATTGGGCCTCTATTTTTCGGCGTAACCGTTTTGCCAGGGCCGGACTTTGACCGGAAGTCGAAATCGTAATGACCAAATCTCCGCGTTGTACAATAGAAGGCAGGACAAAGTTGCAAGCTTCCGGACGATCGGCAATATTGCACAGGATGCCGATTTGCCCGGCATCCTCGCTGATTTGATGATTCAGCTTTTCATCATCTGTGGCTCCGATGACCAGAAACATGTCTTTCAAATCGGCGCTTCGGTAAATCCGTTCTCTTAGGGTAATGGACCCCTCTTCATCCAGTTTTTTTAGCTGCTGGGTCGGAGCAGGACTGACGACTGTAACTCTGGCGCCGCACGTTAAAAGAGTATTTACCTTGCGGGTGCCCACCGCCCCTCCCCCCACGACCAGACAGTTGCGGCTTTTAATATCCAAATGGATGGGGTAGTACTTCATGATTTGTCTAAAACGTTTTATGGGTCTTATTGGTTTGATTGGTCATGAAAAATCTAATTTATTTGGCTTATTGTATACATATTTAAAACAAATTAAACGAATTTAACCAATTCAACAGAGCTTTATTTGCATCAAATCTTCAGCCAAGATTAACGGGCCGGAAAATGTTTTACGGCATTCGGCCGCAATGTCTTCATTGTCGCATTGCGGATAAAAATGGGTTAAGACCAGCTGGCGGACAGCGGCTTTGGTCGCCAGATCGCCTGCTAATGATGGTGTCAGGTGTCCTTTTACCCTGAACCTATCAGGCAAGGCACACTCACAGATCAACAAATCTGTATTTTTGGCCAGATCAATGATTGTTTCACTGTAATCGGTATCGCCTGTGTACACGACGGAATCGCCACCGGGGCCGGTTACCCGATAGGCAATGCTTTCCGGGTTGTGCGCAACCGGCGCGGTTTTTACCGTGAAATTTTCGAATTGCCGAAAATCAGTTCTTTGGTTGTCAAATTCGATGATATTCATCTGCTGGGGGGCAAGTTCGATCCAGCGGCCATATGCGGTTTTCAATCCTTTGTAAAAATCCAGAAATCCCCAGCCACCGGCAACCGTCAAAGGGCTTGTTCGGCGATTATTTTCCGGGTATTTAGTGGCAAATATAATCGGGACGAATTCGCCGCTGTGGTCGGGATGTAAATGACTGTAAAAAATGTGCGATAGTTCAAAAATGGTGGTGCGGGCTTCCAGAAGCCGCCGTATGGTCCCGGGGCCGGAATCAAATAATAATTTTGAAGTACCCACTTTCATCAAGACCGAGCACGAACTACGCTTTAGCGATGGCACACAGGTTCCGGAACCCAGGATAGTCACGCTTATGCCGGGTTTGCTTTCCATCATAACTTAAGACCGGATATAATTTAATTAAATTCTTTTATGAGCTAGGTAAGGCTTAAAAATAAGTGACCTAAAGTGACAAGTGATCTAAAGTGACTAAAGTTAAGGAATCGGGTCATTTTTATAAAAAAGATGGAGCGTTAAGCGGCGCAAGCTCCTGCGCTGCTTGAGCGACTCTTGAACTTTAGTCACTTCAAACTTTAGTTCACTTTAGTCACTTATTTACCTTAACGCTACTTGGGTTCCACCCTTCGGGCAGTCCTTCCGATAATCCATGACTGCAGTTTCTTGTCATCCCGTATATCGATGTCTGCCTGTTCTTTGAGATCATTTATCGAAATTTCTGCTCTGGCCATGTTTTTATGGCCGCCGGCGTTTCCCAATTTCCCAAACCCTTCTTTGGCAACCTTGCCTGCGTTTTTTCGGATACCGTCGTTGCGGAAAATAATAATTAGCTTCTTATCACAGATTCCGGAGACGATACTCCAGGTGACGGTATTGACGCGCATAAAAAAATCGGCAATTATCACACAAATATCCGGATTAACCACGTTACCCAGATGGATGTAAACCTTGCCCTTTCGCTGCCGCATATTTTGCAAGGCGAATTTAAAATATTTTAAGAGGTCAAATCGAAGATCGGCCTGCTCAATCTTGCGGGCGAGATGGATGTTGGCATGGCGAAATAAGTATTGAAATGCGCGGACATCTTCAATCTGGGTTTGTCCTTTAAAATCATTGGTATCCGTTTTGATACCATGGTAAAGGCCGGTAGCCAGTTTGGCAGATGGCTTTATTTTTGCTGCTCGCAGGTATTCGGTCAAAATGGTGGAAGTGGCACCGTACTGGGGTCGGATATCGACAAATGGTGCTTTGGAACCGGAATCCGGGTGGTGGTCGATTATGACATGCGGGTTCAGCTGAGCCATTTGTTCATTATGGTCTGGCTGGGAATCCACGATCACAATCCGGCTGAATTGATCTATTTGAATCTGTTCAAAAGGAACCATGGTTACGTCTAGGAGTCGGATCATGGTCAGATTGTCCGGCCGGTTGATGATATTGATGTGGGTAATCGTCACGTTCAGCACTTTGCGCCACAGCAAGCGACTGACGGCCATTGCACTGGCGATCGCATCCGGATCGGCATTAATCACAACCACCACGTGATCGTTACCTGAAAACTGATCGTAAAATCGACGTAATTTTTCTGGAAGCGATTGTTTCATAAGAATTTGATATCCTGAAATAAACGTCAGGATATTACGCCGTGTTAGCTGAGATTACAATAAAAAACAAAAACCCGGCTCTTAAGGCCGGGCATGTTTCATTTAAATCGACATCTATACCGTTTTAAATACGATTTTATCCCCCTCGGCTTCTGCGCTCACCCGGGCGCCATCAGGAATTCTGCCGCCAAGGATTTCCAGTGATAACGGATTTTCGATGTATTGCTGGATCACCCGTTTTAAAGGTCGCGCACCATAGACCGCATCATAACCTTGCCTGGCAAGCAACGCCTTGGCGCTGTCGGATAATATAAGATCGATATTTCTGTCGGCAAGCCGTCGGCCTAATCTGTCGATCTGAATGTCCACGATCTTTACGATATCATCGAGCGTCAGGTTCTGGAATATGATGATTTCATCGATGCGGTTTAAGAATTCCGGCTTAAAATTCGCTCGCAGGGCATCGGTTACCCGCTTTTCCATTTCCTGACGGTCAGCGCCTGCCAGTTCTTGAATCCACTGGCTGCCCACATTGGAGGTCATAATGACAATCGTATTTTTAAAATCAACGGTTCGGCCGTGGCCGTCGGTCATGCGGCCGTCATCCAGGATTTGCAACATGATATTGAATACTTCCGGGTGAGCTTTTTCGATTTCGTCAAATAGAACCACCGAATACGGCCGGCGGCGAACCGCTTCGGTCAGGTAACCGCCTTCCTCGTAACCGACATACCCCGGTGGAGCGCCGATCAGCCGGGCAACTGAATGTTTTTCCATATACTCGGACATATCAATGCGAACGATAGCCTGTTCGCTGTCAAAGATAAATTCGGCCAGTGCTTTCGCCAGCTCAGTTTTTCCGACCCCGGTAGGCCCCATAAAAATAAATGATCCAATCGGCCGGTTAGGATCTTGCAGGCCGGAGCGAGCCCGGCGGACGGCATTGGCTACCGCCGATACGGCTTCGTCCTGCCCGATAACCCGCCGATGCAGCCGATCTTCCATACGCAGCAGTTTATCCCGTTCACCTTCCAGCATTTTGCTGACCGGAATCCCGGTCCAGCGGGAGACGACTTCTGCGACATCCTCATCATCGACTTCTTCTTTAAGCATTTTGCTGGATTGCTGAAGCTCTGAAAGCTTTTGGTTGGCTTCTTCCAGCCGCTTTTGCAACTCCAGAGCTTTGCCGTATCGAATTTCAGCTACCCTGGCTAAATTGCCTTCGCGTTCGGCCAACTGGGCTTCGGTGTTCAATTGCTCCTGATCCTCCTTGATCTTGCGAATCGTCTGGATCAGATCTTTTTCATTTTGCCAGTGGCCTTTCATTTTCATCAACTCGTCATTCATATCGGCCAATTCAGCTTCCAATTTCTTGAGGCGTTCTTTAGCGGCCGGATCCGTTTCCTTTTTCAGCGCCTGACGTTCGATTTCAGATTGGGTGATTTTGCGCTGAATTTCGTCAATTTCCGCCGGCATGCTGTCAATTTCAATTCTCAACTTGGAAGCACATTCGTCAATAAGATCAATGGCTTTATCCGGCAAAAAGCGATCGGCAATATAACGATGGGAAAGGGTGGCAGCCGCCACAATCGCTGAATCTTTTATGCGAACACCGTGGTGAACCTCGTATTTTTCTTTCAACCCGCGCAAAATGGATATGGTATCTTCCACGGTGGGTTCACCTACGAAAACGGGCTGAAATCGACGTTCCAGAGCGGCATCTTTTTCAATATATTTGCGATATTCGTTGAGCGTGGTAGCTCCCACGCATCTTAGCGTGCCCCGCGCCAGGGCGGGTTTGAGCATATTGGATGCGTCCACCGCGCCTTCGGCGGCTCCGGCACCCACCACGGTATGAAGCTCATCGATAAACAGGATAATTTCCCCCTCGGCGGTTTCGACTTCTTTGAGTACCGCCTTAAGCCGGTCTTCAAACTCGCCGCGATATTTCGCGCCGGCGATCAGGGCCCCCATATCAAGGGCCACCAGGCGACGATTTTTCAGAGTTTCGGAAACATCTCCTTCTACAATTCGCTGGGCCAGACCTTCGACAATGGCGGTTTTTCCGACACCTGGTTCTCCGATCAAAACCGGATTGTTTTTCGTTCGCCTGGAAAGCACCTGGACGATTCTTCGGATTTCGTCATCCCGGCCGATCACAGGATCCAATTTGCCCAAACGGGCCAGATCCGTCAAATTACGGCTAAATTTTTCCAGAGCCTGATATTTTTCTTCCGGATTCGGGTCGGTGATGCGCTGGTTTCCCCGAATTTCGATCAGCGCTTTTAAAATGGCTTCACGCGTTATACCGTTGCCGGTCAGAATACGAGCCGCTTCACCACCTTTTTTATCGCACAAGGCTAAAAGAATGTGCTCGATGCTGACATATTCGTCTTTCATATTGGTGGCTTCGGCAAATGCCTGTTCCAGTACCGTTTTGGTTCTAGGCGAAATGTAAACCTCTCCCATTCCGGTCCCGCTGACGCTCGGAAGTTTGGCGACTGCCGCATCTGCTTTTTGAGCAACTTCAGCAGGCGAGACACCTAATTTGCGAAGCATGGCACCGGCGATACCATCGGCCTGACCAAGCATTGCGGCCAGCAGGTGTTCGGGCTCGATCTGCTGATTATTGCGCTGCGAGGCCAGCGACTGGGCACTCTGTATAAGTTCTTGAGATTTTATGGTAAATTTATCAAAACGCATCTGTCCTTCATCCTTTCTGGAATAAAAGATTTATTATTAATCTATAATAATCACATTACTTTAAATGTCAATTATCCTAAAGTAATGAACACTAAATTTTGAGCAATTCCAAAAAGCGCAGCGCTTTTCCTTAGTCTTATACTCGAATTGCCTGATGCCGACAAGCCGGTTGGAGTCAGACGTAAATCCCGATTTATCGGAGGCCTAAAAAATAAAAATTTAGCCCCGAAAACAGAAAAATGAAAGAGTATAAATTTCATGCTTTCCAGATTTCGGGTTTTTGGGTTGAAATGATCCAGCAGCTTAAACACTCCAGGCATGAAAGCGCGGCATTGACCTCAAACTTTCATAGAGGGCAATACCGGCAGCCGTGGAAAGGTTCAATGACCGTATATCTTTAGTAATGGGAATATGATAGGTAGCGTCCGGATATCGGTTCAGGATATCTGAGGGAAGCCCACGGGTCTCAGAGCCAAAGATTAAAAAAAGTCGTGCTGGTGAAGGCATGTCCCAGAAAGGTCGGGCTCCGGTTTTTGAAAAGATGGCTACTTCATTTTGAGCGGGCTTTAATTTTGAGTGAAATTGATCAAAATCCTTCCAGACATTGAGCTTTACCCGCTCCCAATAATCCAAACCTGCCCGCTTAATTTCTTTGCTTTCCAGTGAAAACCCCAATGGTTGGATCAAATGCAGAGAGGATCCAGTAGCCACACACGTTCGGCCGATGTTGCCCGTGTTCCAGTGAATTTCCGGTGATACCAGAATGATGTGCCTTTCAAGGAGGAGGTTCCCTGCATTTTCTAGGTTTTGATTCACCCCGATTGTTCCAATTTCAGCATCAATGGGTTTCAGTGTTCAGGTGTCAGAAAACAGAAGACAACGAACGTTGGACAGAACCTGATAACACCATAAGTCTTAAGGCTCGAACTGCTGACACCCGAAACCTGACACCTGAAACCAAAATTATACTTTTTGCCCGCAATGTGGGCAGTATTTGAAATCTTTATCCAGCCTTTTTCCACAATATCTGCATGTCCCGGCTCCTTCCTGTTGCCGCCGGATAAAATCCGAGTCAAACTCATGGAAGCTCTTCTCGCATCGCTCGCACATAATAAACGGTTGTCCTTTTTTAACTCTTAAGATTGGAATGAAAAAAAGGCTGAGGTAATGGTCGATGCGCTTATAGTAGGCCTGATTCAATCCGCAAACCGGGCATCTGCGGGGATTTTGATCCAAAATCTTTATTTTGGGTGCAACACCGGCGATGAAGATCATTTTCAAAAGTTCATGCTTTAGGTTTCAGGTGTCAGTGTTCAGGTGTCAGCGCTGCCGGGTTGGAGGGTTTAAGGTTCAGCATTGAGAGGTCTGCCCTTGAATATAATGCATTGAGGAAACCTGACACCCGAAACCTGACACCTGAAACCTGCTTATTGAGCTAAGGCGGCTTAAAAGCTTCGCGGCTTACAAATAATTTCCCGGATCCTTAAATCAAAAAAATTGTTCTGGTGGGCGGGCTTGAGCACCAAAGCGGTATCCGCACCGTGGCCGGAACCCCCGATAGCGATGATATCATTGCCCGAAAGGGAGCCGGCATCCGCAGCCATTACTGCAACTTCCACCGCAACCTTGGTGCCCTGACCAAAGAGTCTTAACGTGTCGGCCATGATTAAAACAGGATATACGCCGGAATGTTTTTTGGCGAGGGAGCGTTCGACCCCTGAAAGTGCATGGCTGGCGGCGACAACTGTAACACCTTTTTTATGCAAGTCTTTTTTGACCTCTTCAGGCATTTCACTTTTAAAGGGTTCTTTAAATCCGATGTGGTAAGTTACCACCGTTATCCGGGGTCCGTCGAAAATTTCAATGGCTTGGTAAGCAGTGTAGCCCGCAATTGATGCCACCACCACTTCGTTTATTTCCAATTCTTTTGCTCTTTGCGCTGCCAGTTTTAAGGTTGCCTGCGTGTTGTCCTTCCCGGATTTGTCGAAATACATAAGGGGCCCTCCATCTTTTCGCTTTAGAATTTTAATTGAAATTTCTTGGCACTTTTTATAAAAACTTTTTTCACCACGAAAACACGAAATTTAAAAAAGCACGAAATTTATATTATTATTTTTCGTGTTTTTATCTTTTCGTGCTTTCGTGATTAATTAATCTTTTTTAGTTCCCCGATAAATCGGGATTTAAGCTTCGCTCCAACCGGCTTATCCGGGTTAGGTAATAGATGCCGAATTCTATCGGATCGGCTGCATTTTATCCCAAATAATATCTCAGTCAATATCGCTTTGTTTTTTGCGCTGTTTGGTAAAATCGGCATTACGACAATCGTAACCGATAAATATTCGGGCCGATCCAGAGGCTTTGGTTTTGTCGAAATGGCCGATCAAAATGAGGCCCGCAAGGCAATTGCAGAACTTGACGGAAAAGAGATCCAGGGCCGCAAGCTTAGGTTTAGCGAGGCTTTGGCCAGAAAAGATAAAGGCGGCGCTGGCAACGATCGTTCCTCGCGCTCTAAGAGATAGGTCTACCTTCTGAAGCAAACCTGTTTAAAGGATGTGTATCTCGCAGACTTTTCGGAAATGATGGCCATATATTGCAAAGGTGATGGCCAAAGGCATTAATTCAGGCCGCTTGCAAAGGGTCCACAGCAAAAGTTTCCAATATTGAAACCTTTCCTTGCCGAAAATTCCCAAATGAATGCAGGAATGCAAAAAGGCTATTAAGCTTTCAACGTTGGCCGGAATTTCAATTTTCGGGGGTTTATATTCTCCCAGAAACGTTTTCACCCGTTCATAATAGTGTTTGGGTGAATAAATATATCCTAATATTTTTTTATAGCCATCGCTTAGGGTTTTAAGTTCCATTCGCGGAATAATATTGGTTGTACCGTCGGTATTGCCCGAGATCAAGCCAGACAGGCGGCCTTCCGCTTTCATCCGCTGATAAAGCTGCGTACCCGGAGGCGCATTCAGCAACCCGACCATGGCGGTCACGATTCCACTTTTCTGGATAAAATCGATTTGCCGCTGGAAAATGAAAGGCGTGTCGCTATCGAAGCCCACAATGAAGCCTCCCTGAACCTGGAGGCCGGCTCTTTGTATATGCTTTACGTTTTCGACCAGATCACGGTTTTTATTCTGTCTTTTATTGCATTCAGCCAGACCCGCTTCAGCCGGTGTCTCAATCCCGATAAAGACCGAATCAAACCCTGCCGTAACCATCATTTTCATTAACATTTCATTGTCAGCCAGATCGATTGACGATTCGGTGTTGAAGCGGATTTGTTTTTTGTCTTTTTGCCATTCAATTAAGGCCGGCAGGAGCTCAGTAAGGAGATACTTCCTGTTTCCGATAAAGTTATCGTCTACGAAAAAAATCTGCCCCCGCCACCCTAATTGATAAAGGCCATCGAGCTCGGCAATGATTTGCATGGCGGTTTTAATTCGCACGCGATGCCCAAGCAACGCCGTAATATTGCAAAAGTCACAATTAAAAGGACAGCCGCGGGAAAACTGGATGCTCATCGCCGCGTAACGCTTTAAATCAATCAGCTCCCACATTGGTGGCGGCGTTCTACGGATATCGGCAAATTCCGTTGTGTGATAGACTTTCCTGGCGCATCCCTGTTGCAGATCCTTCAGAAAGGGAGGCAATGTCAACTCGGCTTCATTCAAGACAAAATGGTCAACCTCATCAAACAGACCGTGTTCACTGGCGAACAGAGGCCCGCCGGCAACGACTTTTAATCCCGCCTTTTTGCAGCGGGCAATGACCTGACGGGTAGATTCTCTTTGTACCGCCATGGCACTGATAAAAACACTGTCGGCCCACTGCAGATCTTTTTCGGTAAGCCTGGTCACATTTAAGTCAACCAGGCGTTTGGGCCATTTGGGGGGCAACATGGCACCTACCGTCAGCAGCCCCAGGGGAGGGAAGGCCGATTTTTTGTGAATAAACTTCAGTGCGTGCTTAAAGCTCCAGAAAGTATCTGGAAATGCCGGGTAGAGAAGCAGTGTGTTCATCAATAGGTTCTCGTAATCTGATAGTGTTAATAATCGAGGGATTAGACACCCTGAAGTGATTCGAACAGATCTAAATCATCAAATAAGAGCTTGTGATATCGCCTTTTTGATCTTTTTGCCCTCATAGGTTTCGATACAAAGCAGGGTAAAGTCGTCCGGGGTTAACGTGCTGATCTCATAGGTTTTCGGGTTGCCGGCAATCACTGCATATTCCTCAATGGTTAATTCATTGGTCTTTTCATCGCGGGAAATAAAGTATCGCTGTTTCATAATTCTCCTATTTGAGTTAAAAAAGGCAGAGTCCCATCTGACCCTGCCCTTTTATGAATTAAAATGCAGGCAGCAAACAATCAAATTCGCTTAACGTTGACTGCCTGTTTTCCTCTCTGAGTCTCCTTTACTTCGAATGAAACGCGGTCATCGGTTTTCAGGGTAAAAAAACCATGATCCTCGATACCGGTTCGGTGCACGAAGATATCGCCTTCTTCATCCGACTCGATAAAGCCATAGCCTTTCTTTTCATTGTACCACTTGATGCGGCCTTCAGCCATAAATGGGATCCTCCTTATGGTCAACTGCTTGTACAGTTTCTTGGGAGATCACCTCGGTAGAAGGCAAAGAAGGCCTCATCCAAAACAGAACTGAGGTTCACCTTGGGAATCTGCTTAAGCTCAGATCCAAAATAAATTCCCAGAAAGTGTACGGGTTTTTGTTTTACAATTTATTGCGTTTAACCTAATAGCATTAAATCGTTTTCTCCACAAGCTTTATATTTTGAAGCATATGTGCACGGTGAACCCCGTGATTAAAAAGCGGATTTGAGGTCTGATAAATAAAATCATTGGCAACTGATGTCTTTTTCAATATGATTCGTCGCTTGACAGGCAGCCAGAATAACTTTAAATAGATTCTGTGTAAGATGTTGATTTGATCTTGGAAATGATTATATGATATCTTTTCATGAATGGTCATAAAACCACTGCCTGAATTTACCAATCAAAGGGGTTTGAAATGGAGATAGATCAAAAAGAGGAGAACGGGGTCGTATTTCTGGCTTTCAAAGGTCGTTTGGACGGGTCATCTGCGCCTGAAGCTGAGCAAATTATCGATAATATCTTAAAGGACCAAAAAAATCGTCTCCTTTTCGACTTTGAATTTCTTGAATATCTTAGCAGTGCCGGCCTGCGGGTGGTCTTAGGCGCTGCAAAAGAAATGAAGCGCCGAGACGGAAAATTTGTTCTTTGCGCCCTGAATGCCTATGTTAAAGAAGTTTTTGACGTCAGCGGATTCGGTGCCATTATTCCGATTGCCGACTCTGTCGAAGCGGGTTTAAGACAAATTGCCTAGCCGTTGCAAACCACTTCCGTTTTAGCAATTTCCCCAAATCTATCCAGGAGATAGTGGGTGTCCGATCGTCCAAAAGAAATTGAATCGTTGCTGCTGGTTGACGACAATCCAACCAATCTCCAGGTCCTTTATCAAACCCTTGAAACAACCGGTTGCAAGCTGTTAGTGGCCAAAAACGGTGAAACCGCGTTGTCCATTGCCCAAAAAGCATCACCGGATCTGATTTTGCTGGATATCATGATGCCCGGAATAGATGGATTTGAGGTCTGTCGCCGCCTAAAAGGCGATCCGGCCACAGCAGCCATTCCGGTCATTTTTCTTTCAGCGCTTACCGACACCAAGGACAAGGTCCAGGGACTTCAACTGGGGGCGGTTGATTACGTCTCCAAACCGTTTCAACCGGATGAAGTCATTGCGCGGGTAAACACCCACCTGACCATTCATCGACTCAAGCGCGAAGTCGAAAAGAAAAAAGATGCACTTGAAAATGAACTTAAAATCGTCTCCGATGTCCAGCGCCGACTGCTGCCCAAGAAGGTGCCGGAAATTCCGGGTTTTAAACTCGCGGTTCATTATGAAACCAGCCTTTATGCCGGTGGCGACTATTACGATATCGTCAAAATGCAAGACAATCAATGGGGCTTTCTGGTGGCCGATGCCGAGGGACACAGCGCGCCAGCGGCAGTCATGATGGCCATGACCTGCGCGCTTTTTCGTTCTTATCCTCAACCGCCCACGGAACCCGGCGAACTTCTGTATTTTCTGAATGATCACCTGTGCAAGGTTGCCGATCCCAGCTTTGTCACCGCCTTATACGTGGTCTACGATGCCGACCATCACACCGTAAAAATTGCACGGGCTGGCCATCCGCCGCCGATGATTTGCCGCTCTGACGAGCAAAAAGCAATCGAGGTTGATTGCAGCGGTGTGTTTCCCATGGGAGTCGATCCCTACGATCGAGTGCCACCGGTAACCGAAGTCGAATTAAAGCCTGGAGATCGCATACTGATGTATACGGACGGGGTTACCGAAAGGTTTAACACGGATGCGGAAACATATGGAGAAGAACGTCTGCTGAAGCAGCTTGAAGTCAACCTGGAGGGCGGCCCTGAAGAATTGCTGGCTGCCATTATGCAAGATGTGGACGCTTTTGCCAATGGTCGCCCGGCGGATGATGATCAGGCCTTGTTGTTAGCCATCGTACGGTAAAATTGGTTTTAAAACCCCATCTAATGTCCGAGGGCTGTGTTACAAGCCGGCTAAAAATGCTCACGTACTATCGTGTACGCTCCGCTTTTTAGCCGACTTGCGCCTTGCCCTCAGCCATAATCTGAGGTCTTAAAACCAATTTTGAAATTTTTATCTAACGAAATTTCGCTGAACCAGAGAACTTCTTACTTCTAGATTCCTTGTTCGACCTGCCCGCCATGACGAGCCGTCTGGTTATTCAATTTTCAAAGAGGCGGTTAAGCCTTTTTGGCAAGCTTTTCCAACTCACCTACCAATTTGGAAATTCCTTCAAAGTCAAAGTCCTCGGCCAATCGAACAAATTGATCACCGATGGGGATGAAGGCATCGGATTTGGACTTCAGCTCTGCGACAATGGACTTTACCTGGGTGACATCACCCATTTCAGCCGGCTCTTTGATTCGGTCGACAGCCTCCTCAGCCAAGTTGGGCGGCAGGTCGACCATTTCGTTTGAAGACGGCCGTTGAGGCTTTTCAGCGGGCACCGGACCCAAGGTTTGGACCGCTTCCAGAGCGTGATTGATGGACTTTTCCAGTTTCGCAAATTTTGGGTCCCACTGCTTTTGAGATACTGCCTTTGCTTGATCTCCTTTAACCAGTTTCTCCAATTCCACCGCCGAGGCCTGAAGCTCGGTGGCCGCCAGATTTCCGGCCAACCCCTTCAGGTTGTGAATCAGGCTGTGGGCCTGCTTTAAATCCCCGGCATCCAGTGCCTGTCGGATTTCAGCGGCCACCTGGGTGTATTTGCCACCGAAATCCATCAGCAGCTTTCGGTAAAGCTGTTGATTGCCCCGCAGGCGCTTGAGTCCTTCGGCCAGGTCAAATCCAGGCAGGGAATCCGGCAACACTGTTTTTGGCGGCATCGTCTTGATTGCCGCCGCTTTTGCAGCCGATGGCACCGCCGGTCGGACCGGCACATGTTTGCCTGTCGGCTGTATCCATTTTTGTAAAGTCGCAAACAGCTGATCCGGATCTATAGGCTTGGTGACATGGCCGTTCATGCCGGCGGTCATGCTTCTTTCTTCATCTCCGGCCATGGCATGGGCGGTCATGGCTATAATTGGAAGTGCTGAGGACTGAGGACTGAGGGCTGAGTTTGCTTTTTGGATTTCTTTTTCCCACTCGCGTATTTTGCGAGTTGCGGTGTAGCCGTCCATAACCGGCATCTGTATATCCATAAGCACGGCGTCATAATGATTGTTCTGCACAGCAACAACGGCCTCCTGGCCGTTGTTGGCCAGGGTGACCCTGAGGCCGGCACCTTCCAATATTTCCCTGGCCACCTGCTGGTTGATCTCGTTGTCCTCTGCCAGCAATACCTGCGCCCCCCGGATATTTCGTAATGTATCGGTCTCCTGCGCCTTCATCCGGGCTCTGTGTGAAGTTTCCAGCACCTCTTTGCCGAAAGCCTGCATGATGGCGTAAAAAAGAACCGAAGGGCTCACCGGTTTGAGCAGGAATCCATCCAGTCCGAGGTGTTCGGCCTTGCGCATCACGTCTTCCCGACCGTAAGCCGTCACCATGATAATGGCGGGGATATACTTCAGGCCGGAATGCTGCTTGATGCGCCGGGCGGCCTCGATGCCGTCCATGCCCGGCATCTTCCAGTCCATAATCACCAGCTCAATCGGTCCCTCCTCAGGAGCATTCTCCAACTCAACCAGCCCTTCCGGACCGGATGCCGCCAGGGCAACGTTAAATGAAAAAGACTCCAGCATATCCTGAAAGATTTCCCGTGAGGTGAAATTGTCGTCCACCACCAGCACTTTCATGCCCCGCATTTCCGGTGAAGTAGCAAAGTGCCTCTTGGCTCTCTGCTTTCCCGGACCGAAGGTGGCCGTAAAACTGAAGGTGCTGCCCCGACCGAGTTTGCTTTCCACCCAGATTTCACCGTTCATCATCTCCACAAGGCGCTTGCTGATAGCCAGGCCCAGTCCGGTTCCGCCGTATTTGCGCGTGGTGGAGGTATCGGCTTGACTGAAGGATTGAAACATCCTGGCCGCCTGTTCCTGTGTCAGCCCGATACCCGTATCGCTGACCGCAAACTTCAACGTGATCCGCTCTTCACTCTGTTTTAACAATTCGGTGGAGACCACAATTTCACCCTGTTCGGTAAATTTGACCGCATTGTTGGCCAGATTGATCAAAATCTGCCCCAGTCGCAACGGATCACCCACCAGAAAGTGGGGAACATCCTGCGCCGTAGCGAAAAGAACTTCCAGATCCTTTTTTTCCTGGGCCTTTACGGTGACCAGATTAGCCAGATTATCCAGCACTTCATCAAGGTTGAAGTCGATCGATTCCATGTCGAGTTTGCCGGCCTCGATCTTGGAAAAATCCAAAATGTCGTTGATGATGCCCAGAAGCGAATTGGCTGATGACTGGATCTTGGTCAGATAATCCCGCTGTTTTGAGGTCAACTCGGTCTTTAAGGCCAGATGGGCCATGCCGATGATCGCATTCATCGGTGTGCGGATTTCGTGGCTCATATTGGCCAAAAAATCACCCTTGGCCCTGTTGGCCTCCTCGGCGGCCTGTTTGGCCTCGATTAATTCAACTTCCATCTGCTTGCGTCCGGTGATATCGCTGAACACCACCACACTTCCCGTGAGGGTGCCGTTTCTCGCAATCGGAACACTGCTGTATTCCACAGGAAAAAAGGTGCCGTCTTTACGCCACAGAATTTCATCATCGATCTTGGCGCTCGTACCTTTGGTCAGCGTTTGATGCATCGGACAATCTGCGAGGGGATAGGGAGTTCCGTCAGCATGCGTGTGATGCACCAGGGCATGAATCTGCTGGCCGATCACTTCTTCGGCTTTAAAGCCCAGCATGGCCAATCCGGCCGGATTGATGAAAGAAACCAATCCGTCTCGCCCAACGCCAAAGATACCTTCGCCGGCTGACTCTAAAAGAAGGCGGCTGCGCTCTTCAGCCTGCTCGAGGCGCTTCTGATTTTCTTTCAATTCGGCAGTGCGCTCGGCGACCAACTCTTCCAGGTGATCGCGATGTTTCTTTAGTTCGGATTCTGATTGTTTCAGCGCAGACTCGGCCTGATCAATGGAAGCAATCATTTCGTTGAAAGACTGAGCCAGGCTGCCGACTTCATCTTTGGATTTGATTTCAATTTGATAGTCGAGATCACCGGTTTGGGCGATCATCCGGGTACCGTCATTCAGCTTTTTTATGGGTTTGATGACAAACTTTTGCAAACCGGCAACGGTCAAAACACTCAGCAGCGCCAGCGAAACGAAAAGGGCCAGAATAATCCGGTTTACAGATTTTTTGACCTCACTGTGTATTTCTTCAACTGGAATAATCATTCCGAGTTTCCAGCCCAGCTCGGGAGACGTATAAAAGAAAAGATAGCGTTTTTCCGACTTTTTGGTGACGGTTAAAAAGCCCTGGCTCTCTTTAAAAAATGCTTCCAAATCATCTTTGAATAAAGCATCGATGGTCAGTCCCCGCAAAGCGCGATCCGAGCTGGCCAGAAAAGTTCCTTCCCCGTCCAGTAAAACCATATACCCCTTATGGCCTACTTTGACGTTTTCAATATAATCGGTAAGATTGGTAATGGTGACATCAATGCCCACCACGCCGTAAATCTCACCCTTTTCGTCCAGCAGCGCCTTGACCGTTCCGATGTTGACATCCGGGGAGGTTACTGACGCATATGGAGGGGTTCGCATGACTTTTCCCGGATTCTCCTTTGCCAGCGTGTACCAGGGCCGTGTTCGCGGATCATATTTTGTAGGCCGTGTTCTTCTATGCGAGCGCACAAAACTGCCGTTTTCCCGGCCCATGTAAACCGAGTTCACATATTTATGAGCTTGTCGATAGCGGTTGAAGATGTCGATGATCTTCTGTTCCAGTGGGCCGATGTCATATTGGAAGGTATCAGGGTCTGCTTCTAAAAAATTGGTAAATTTCTGATCGTTTCTGGATCTGACCGTTTCATTGGAAACCAGTTCATTCAGATCTTCTTCGACCTGATAAAAATAGCTATTCAGGGCAAAATCAATGTGGGCCAACTCGTTCTGGATGCCCTTATATATCGTCGAAAACCGTTCCTTTTTCAGCCTTGATGAAACGAAGCTGCCAATTGAAAGCAGGATTAAAAGGCCAATCGCCACATAAAGCAGCAATATTTTAGACCTGAGCTTCATGGCATTTTCTCCAAATGCGCCAAAATTTTAAAATGATCTAAAATGCCTAAATTTGAGGAATTCTATCATATGATAAAAGATGGAGCACAGCGACACCATAACTTTAGGCATTTTAGATCATTTTAGGCACTTTAGACACTTCTTACTTTGAAGCACCTTTGGATTTTTTTCTTTGCCTTCGGAGGTAAACCGCTATTTTTGAGTTAATATCTCGACACCGGTCCAATCTTCGGGAACGCCGTTTACCATGTAATTGGCGGAGCGTTTGAGATAGATGCGGGCGGCCAGATCATCCGGGTGTTTTCCCAGCACTTGGTTAAACTTGACGCTGGCCTCGGTGAATTTGCGGTCATAAAAAAGACCCAGCCCCTCTTCGAAATCATCTTTGGTCATTTCTTTCAACTCAATCACCGCTGCTGGATCACCGTCAAAGACTTCATGCACCGATACCGGATCTTTTTTGCCCTTTACCTGAACTTTATCAACGAAACGATGTTTGTACTGGTCCGGATCTTTTAGTTGGGCCAGAGTGGGCTCGCTGATCGTAATTGAGGATCCATATACGCGGGTTAATCCTTCCAGGCGCGATGCCAGGTTGACCGCATCTGCGACCA